>CANMDT010000101.1 GCA_947496715.1 Myxococcales bacterium | reverse complement strand
CCCGCACGGCGATGCAGCCCTTGCCGATGCTCGCGCCGGGGTCGGGCACCACCTTCGATGCGTCGGGCTGGTGGGCCACGCCGAGGCCAAGGCAGCTCTCGCATCGGCCGAGCGGCGAGTTGAAGGAGAAGCTCTGTTGCGTCACGGGCGGGAAGTCGAGGTCGCAGGCGCTGCAGCGGCTCAGCGTGGAGAAGAGCCGCTCCGTCAGCCCATGCTCGCCCTCCGCCGGCGTCACAATCATCTGGCCGCTGCCGATGGCGAGCGCCTGGTCGATGGCCGCCAGCACCCGCTCCTTCGGCATCGAGCCGGTAAGCCTGTCGACCACGGCCTCAATGGTGTGGCGCGTGTTCTTGTCCACCTTCTCCAGCTCGGCCAGGTCGAGCACCTCGCCGTTGAGCCGCACCCGCACCAGCCCCCGCTTGCGCAGCGAGGCGAAGAGGTCGCGGAACTCGCCTTTGCGGTTCCGGATCAGCGGCGCCATCACCAGGTAGCGGGTCTCCTCGGGCAGCGCCGTCAGGAACCGCGCCATCTCGGCCGGCTTGCCGCCGCCCACCGCCGTGCCGCACTTGTGGCAGGTCTGGTGGCCCACCCGGGCCCAGAAGACCCGCAGGTAGTCATAGACCTCGGTGATGGTCCCCACCGTCGAGCGCGGGTTGTGGACCACCGACTTCTGCTCAATCGAGACCGTCGGCGATAGCCCGCGAATCTCATCCACATCGGGCTTCTGCGTGTCGCCCAGGAACTGCCGCGCATAGACGCTCAGCCCCTCGATGTAGCGCCGCTGCCCCTCTGCAAAGAGGGTGTCGAAGGCGAGCGACGACTTGCCGCTCCCCGACGGCCCCGTGAAGACCACCATCTTGCCCTTCGGAAGCGTCACCGAGACATTCTTGAGGTTGTGGACGCGCGCTCCGGTGACCTGTATCGACCTCATGACCTTGCCTCGTTTGGGTGGGCGAGGCGTAACGCTCTGCGCCTGCCGAGGCAAGGCTGCAGACCGCCACAGCACGCTGCCGCTCCATGTTTCAATCTCCGCGCCTTGTCGCACTTGCGCAGGCCATCGGCACCACCCTCCTCGCGCTCACCGCACTCGCTTTGGCCGGTGCTGCAACGCACATGCTCAACCCCTACCTGCAGGGCGCGCTGGCCACCCTCGCAGGCGGCGTTGGCGTGGCCCTGCTTGTCGCAGCCGGCCGCCCCTCCTACCTCGCGCTCGGAGCCATCTCCCCCGGCCTCGCCCTCCGCGCACTCCTGCTCGGCGTGGCCCTTGCGGTCGCCGGCAGCGTCCTCATCGAGCTCGAGCGGCGCGCCATCCCGGCCTTTGCCGCCAGCATGCTCGAACTCGAGAGCCACTACGCCGAGCTCCTTCGGCCCACCGACCCCCGCGCCATCCCGGCGATCCTGCTCTCGGTGGCGGTCGCGCCAGCCTTTGCAGAGGAGCTCCTCTTCCGCGGCGTCATCCGCGCCCAGCTCGCCTCCTTCCTGCCCGCAAGCCGCATCATCATCGTCGCCGCGCTCTTCGCCTCGCTCCATGTGATGCCCCCGCTGCTGCTCCCCATCTTCATCGTCAGCCTCTTCTGGACCATACTCGGTGAGCGGGCCGGCGGCTGGCTTGCACCGGCCTTTGTCCATTTTGCCTTCAACGCCTTCAACGGCGTGGTGATGCCCCGCCTTGCGAGCACCGAGGAGCTGCCCACCTCTCAGCTCCTCCTGCTAGGCGGCGGCATGTTTGTGCTTGCAGCGCTGCTGCTCCGCTGGGCGCTCGCCGCAATTCCTCCACAATCCGACGCCTCCCCCGTTGACCGCTGACGGGCTTTCGCGCAGGATGCGGCGGCCCTTTATCACGCCCCGCTGGTTCCCATGCGCGTCCGTTTCGCCGGCCTCTCCGATGTGGGGAGAAACCGGACCAACAACGAAGACAACCTCTTCATCTCGCGCCACGAACCCATCTGCGTGGTCGCCGACGGCATGGGTGGCCACAAGTCGGGCGAGGTCGCCTCGGAGATCGCGGTCAAGACCTTCCGCGACATCTACGACACCGCGCTCTCCGACCCCCACCTCCGCGAGCTCCTTCGGGACAAGGCGCCGGCCTGGCCCTTCAAGCGGCGCCAGCCTGAGCATGCAGAGGAGCGGCGGTTGGTGCAGGCCACGCTGCTCGCAAACCAGCTCATCTACGACCACGCCTCCACGCAGCCCGACTGCCGCGGCATGGGAACCACGCTGGTGGGCGGCTACTTCCTTGAGTCGTCGATGTATCTCGTCCACGTGGGCGACTCGCGCGCCTACCGGCTCCGCGCCGGCCGCCTCGAGCGGGTGACCAAGGACCACAGCCTCGCCGACGAGTATCTGGCGCTCGGCCTGCTCAGCAGCGACGAGGCCGACGGCTTCGCCTACAAGAACGTCATCACCCGGGCGATGGGGCTCCACCCCGTGGTCGAGCCCGAGGTCACCTCGCTGCCTGTGCTGCCGGGCGACCTCTTCCTCTTCTGCAGCGACGGCCTCACCGACCCGCTCAACGACGCGCAAATCGCCGCCATCCTGGGCCACTACGGTACCGAGATTGACCAGGCCAGCCGCGCCCTCATCGACGCAGCCAACGCGGGCGGCGGCCCCGACAACATCACGGTCATCCTGGCCTCGATTCGGTAGCAGGGCGGGGCGGGGGCGGGGCGCACTTCTCTTCACCGCACCCCGCAACAACCGGCGACGAACGACGATAACTTCAGCGTCCAAGACTCCGAGGTCTGTCGCTGCCACGCTGCCGTCCACATCTCCTACCCGCCGTTGCGCCGTTGTATCCGATCGAGGCGCGCCTCATCTCCCTGCTGCGCGCGTGCGAGGTGGCGGGTTCCGCACGGGCGCAAAGATGGATGCCGCTTTCCATTTGCCCCGTTGGGGCAGGAATTGCTCGAGCGCCTTGTTGTCGGTGACTTCTCGTTGCGACATGTGACCTCACGAAGCTGTGATGGTCGGTTATCGGCGTCTGCGGCCCGTTGTTGCGGCGGGCGGTGCGGATTTTTGGGAGGGGGGCGATGGGCCGCGGAACTCTTCTCTTGACCCTCCCTCGCGCTCAGAGAGATAGTTCGGCCGATTCTGTCGTCTCACAACCCCGCCCAGAGATTTCCATGACGGAAGCACGCGCACAGGACCTGCCCTCCACGGTCAGAGAAAACAGGTCCAGCGGAGTATCCGGCTTCCTGCTTTACCCACTCTACATTGCCGCGATGGCAGCACTTTTAACCCTGTGCGACGGACTCTCGCACGTTCGTCTCAACGTACTTTCTTACACGCATCCTGAACGCTGGTCGCTCCTCGCGGGGCAGCCGACCGGCGAGGTATTCATTGGGTTTCTTCGCATTGGTGCTTTTTGCACGGCGACAGGCTGGGCCATTTTTCGCCATTACCCCGCGCGTTCCGTTGTTCAAGGAGTAGGGAGCTCGCTGGCGTTTGCAGCGTTGTATCTCGCGAGCGGCATCTTCAAGGATTACCCCATGTCGCTCCACGTCGCGTTCATGGTGACCTGGGCTGCGCATCTGCTAACATTCGAGCACGACCGAATCCGTCTGCTCCTCTTCTCTCTGCTTCTCGGCCTGCTTGGGCCGTCGTTCGAAGGGTACTTCGTTGAGCAGGGGTTCTTCGCCTACAAGGTGTCGCACGCCTACCACGTCCCCGTCTGGCTCGGGGACCTCTACCTTCATGGTGGGCTGGCCGTGGCGGCCACGATATCGATCGTTGAGCGGTGGCGTGTTGCCGGGTTCAAGCGGGGCTGAACCATTGTGAGCCGGGGAGGCGCTGCGGGAGCGCTCAGCCCCGCGTTCGACCGCAGGCTTCTGCCGCCGCTCCGCGCTGCTGGCGCCCGGGATGCTGTGAGCCTACGCTGCGGCGACCCGCTGCTTGGAGCCGGCGCTACCGCCCGGCCACGGGACGACCCCGCACCCGAACCCCCCACCCGAACCATGCCCAGACTGCCCCTGTTGTCACGCCGCTCTCTGCTCCGCGCTTCGGCGCTGTCGGCCCTCGCCGTGCTGCCGGGCTGCGGAGCCGGAGCGGAGGAGGGCGCTGAGGCGCCGCAGCTCGCCCCCGATGTGGCCGCGGGGCCTGTGCTGATTGTGGGCGCCGGCATCGCTGGGCTGGTCGCGGCGCGGAAGCTCCGTCAGGCCGGCATCGAGGTTCTGGTGCTTGAGGCGCGCGATCGCATCGGCGGCCGGCTCCACACCGTGGAGGTCGGAGGGGTGCCGGTCGACCTCGGCGGCGCCTGGATCCACGGCGTGGAGGGCAACCCGCTATCGCTTGAGGCTGCTGCGGCGGGGCTCTCCGTGGCACCCTATGTCGAGCGCTACAGCCTCTGGCGCGAAGCCGGTGGCTGGCTGTCGCCCGACGCCTTCGAGGTGCTGGACGGGCTGGCCGACAGCTTTGCAGAGGCGCACGAGGGGCTCGTCGCCTCGCTCCCTGCCACCGCCTCGGTGGCGGACGGCATGGAGGCCTTCGTCGCAGGCCTCGATGTGGCGGCGCTTCACCCGGAGCTGACGCCCGCGCTGGTTCGGAGCTGGCTACGCCACACCTACGAACTCGAGTTCGGAGGCGCCGCCGATGCGGGCTCGCTCGAAGCGTTCGACCGGGACGAGGGCTTCGGCGGCGATGATGGCCTGGTCCAGGGCGGCTACCTGCAGCTGGTTGGGGAGGTTGCCGACGGCACCAGCATCCGACTTAGCAGCCCGGTGACCCGGGTATCGGCTGATGGCACGGGCGTGACGCTCACGCTTGCCGGGGGCGAGACCGTGCGCGGTAGCGCCGTGATTGTCACTGCACCGCTCGGCGTGCTGCAGGCTGGCGCCATCACCTTCGACCCGCCGCTGGGCAACGAGCAGGCTGGCGCGCTGGCGCGGCTGAAGATGGGCAGTCTGGAGAAGGTGGTGCTTCGCTTCGACAGCCGCTGGATCCCGGGCGACGTTGTCGATTTCTACCACGAGACCGACGGCGCCTCGGACTACCCGGACTTCGTCAACCTGCCGGCCGCGGCGGGCGGTCCAACGCTGGTGGCACTGACCGCTGGCGCAGAGGGCGCCGCGCGTGCGGCGGAGTCGGATGATGAGGCGGTAGCGGGTGCGATGGAGGTGCTGCGGCGCATCTTCGACGGGGTCCCCGACCCGTCGGCCACGGCGGTCTCGCGCTGGAGCGAGGACCCTTGGGCTCGCGGGAGCTACACCTACATTCCGGTGGGCGCATCGGCCGACGACTGCAGTCGGCTCGCGCAGCCGCAGGCGGGGAGGGTGTTGATTGCCGGCGAGGCTACGAGCGCCCGCTACTTCGGCAGCGCCCATGGCGGCTGGCTGTCGGGGCGCCGGGCGGCCTCCTGGATTCTGGGCGAGGCCGACGACGAGGCCTGAGCCGGGAGGAGGCGGTGGCGGCGCGGCGTCGATATCAATCGCCGAGAGGTGGCGCGTGGCCGGGTTCAAGCGGTGCTGTACCATCGTGAGCCTTGGGTCGACCCCCACCTCCCCCCGCCCAAAACTTCACGCAGCCATCGCCTGATCGACACGCAGCCCAGCCACCCTCCGCTGGCTCGGTCGGAGGTCGTCAGGCATGGCTGCATCAACATCACGCTTTCGCGCAATGCTCCGCATCGCGCTCGCCGGCTTCGCGGCCTTCGCCGTCTATTTCTGCATGTATGGCTTCCGGAAGCCCTTCGCGGTGGCCAGCTGGGAGCATGAGGCAGGACTCGGCGACATGGGGCTCAAGACCCTCCTCGTCGTCGCCCAGCTCCTCGGCTACACCGCCTCCAAGTTCCTCGGCATCAGCGTCTGCTCGGGCGAGGGGCAGCGCAAACGGGCCGCCTGGCTCATCGGCCTCATCCTCTGCGCCGAGGCTGCGCTGCTCCTGCTGCCGGTGCTCCCGGGCCCCTGGAAGGCGCTCGCCCTGGTCCTCAACGGGCTGCCGCTCGGCATGGTCTGGGGGCTCGTCGTCTCCTACCTCGAGGGCCGTCGCTCCGCCGATGGCCTCATGGCAGTGCTCTCCTGCTCCTTCATCGTCTCGAGCGGCGTGGCCAAAGATGTGGGCCGCTGGGTGCTCGGCCAGGGCGTAAGCGAAGCCTGGATGCCGGCCGCCACGGGCGCACTCTTCCTGCTGCCGCTGCTGGCCTCGGTCTGGCTCCTCGACCGCACGCCTCCGCCCGACGCGGGCGACATCGCCGCACGCTCGCTCCGCACCCCCATGTCGGCCGAGCAGCGGAAGGCCTTCGTTGCCCGCTTCCGGCTGCCACTCGTGCTCCTCATTGGCGTCTACTTCCTGCTCACCGCCTTCCGCGACTACCGCGACAACTTTCAGGCAGAGGTGCTCAAGGAGCTGGGCGGACTCTCCGGCGCAGCGGCCTTTACCAGCACCGAGCTGCCGGTCGGACTGGGCGTCATCGCCGTGATGGGGCTCCTGATGCTGGTGCGCGACAACCGGCGAGCGCTCATGGCCACCTTCGCGGTGATGATCGGCGGCCTGGCCTGCATGGGGCTCTCGACGCTCCTCTTCCGCGGCGAGCAGATGTCGGGGACCGTCTGGATGACCATGATGGGGCTCGGCGCCTATGCCGCCTATGTGCCCTTCAACGCCGTGCTCTTTGAGCGGGTGGTCGCCGCGACCCGCTCGCCCGGCAACGCCGTCTTTGCCATCTACCTCGCCGATGCCTTCGGCTACCTGGGCGCCGTGGTGGTGCAGACGGGGCGCGACCTCTTCTTCAAGGGTGTCTCGCCCGCCGGCTTTCTGGCAGACTTCAGCCTGCTGCTCTCCGCCACCGGTGTGGTCGCCTTCGCGGCGGCCCTCTTCTTCTTTCTGGCGGCCACCGACCGGGCCGCGACCGCCGCACAGGATTCGCCGTGAAGATCGACTTTATCAGCTTCGACTGGGCCGGCACCATTGTTGACCATGGCAGCCGCGCCCCTGTGGCCGTCTTTGTGGCCGCCTTCGCTGCAGAGGGCATCGAGGTCACCGAGGCGGAGGCCCGCGTACCGATGGGCATGGCCAAGCGGGCCCACATCGAGACCATCCTCGCCATGCCGCGGGTGCATGCGCTCTGGCTTGCCCGCTTCGGCACCCAGCCAACCGACGCAGACATCGACCGGCTCTACGACCTCTTCCTGCCGCGCCAGATGGAGAGCATCGAGCGGCACGCCGACGCCATCCCCGGCGCCCCGGAGCTCTTTGCGGCGCTGCGGGAGCGGGGCATCAAGATTGGCTCCAGCACCGGCTATGCCGCTGAGATCATGGCAAAGCTGCTGCCGGTCGCGGCGGCAAACGGCATCGCGCCCGACCATGTCTGCTGCGCGAGCGATGTGGCCGTCGGCCGCCCCGCACCCTGGATGATCTACGCGGGCGCACAGCACTTTGGCATCTACCCGATGGCCCGGGTGGTGGTGGTGGACGACACCTTGGCGGGCATCCGCGCCGCGCGAAACGCCGGCTGCTGGGCCGTTGGCGTGGTGGAGAGCGGCAACGAGTTTGGCCTTTCGTCCGAGGCCTTGGCAGCGCTCCCCGCGGCGGAGCGGGCGGCCCGCTATGCGGTGGCGGAGGCGCGCCTGCGCGAGGCCGGCGCCCACACGGTCATCGCTTCGGTGGCGTCGCTGCTGCCGGAAGTGGAGGCTTTTGAGGCGCGGCTGGCAGCGGGCGAGCGTCCGTAGCGGCAGGTTGCGCGAGGCGGTCGAGCTCCACCCAGGCGGGAGGGTCATCGGATAGGGCGCGAGACGCAGGTGGGGCGGTCGGTGCGGGAAACTTTGACAACAAAACTCCTTGCAGGGTAGTTTTAGGTATACCGAATTTTGCTCGCAGATCTTCTCGTCACCAGCGCGCTCATAGAGGCAACATGTCCTTTCGATTCTGGCAATCCTCTGCGGTTCTCTCCCTCTGCTTGCTCACCTTGGCTCTCTCTTCGGGCTGCTCCGACGGCGGTGGAGACGACGGAGGAACGCAGGTGAATCCGGACACGGGCGCCGACGGATCTGTTTCCGGCGATGCACCCAGTGATGACGCGGCGATCGACGACACTGGCTTGGGCGATGTCGGTGCTGTCGACACCGAGACGGATACGGGTCCCTCTACCGACACCGAGACAGATACGGGCCCCTCTACCGACACCGCGACGGGCCCTCTGCCAGGGGTGAGCGGGGTGGCCACGGACTGCATCGAGGGAGACGCAGGCACCAGCGTCTGCACCTTGCCCATTGTGCTCGATGCACCAGCGCCCGAACCGATGGTTCTCGCCGTCTGGATTGAGTCGATCAACGGAGAAGACGTCGCCACGGCCGATGATGATTACTCCTTCGCGCGCGAAGGTCTCCTTCCTGGGCTGACCCTGCCCTACTTCGTCGGTATTGTGCGCATCCCGACGGGAGCAACGAGGGCCGAACTCGCGATGCAGGTGATTGGCGACACGGAGGTCGAGCGCGACGAGACGGTCCGTTTCTCGGTGGAAACCGTCCGTGCGGGCGCGCTTCCGAGCGAAATCGCCATCACGGAGTTTTCGGCGACCATCATCAATGACGACGAGGCACCGCCGATCACGGCCGCGATGGAGAACCGTTTGTGTGTGGAAGGCGCCGCGGGCGAGTCTGTGTGCGAGATTCCCATCCGGTTGTCTGCTCCGGCAACCGTCCCCGTGCGGTTTCGCGCGGGCGTGGATGCCCTCCTCTCCACCTCGGAGGCGGGCGTCGAGTTCCGGCTGGATCGGCTTTCTTACGAGATTCCGGCGGGTGCGTCGGAAGGCGTTGTGGAGCTTGTCATTGTTGGCGACGTCGTGCCCGAACCGGACGAGGTCGTGGTGCTCACCCTCGAACTGCTGGAGGGGGCTGTTCCCGCCGAGATCAATGGGCGCGGCGCCGTGATCTCCATTCTAAACGATGATGTTCTGTCTCCGGTGATTTCTCTTCCTTCGAACCTTTTCCAGCACACTGCGACAACGTTGGCCGATGGGCGCGTCTTTGTGGCGGGCGGCCACAACGGTGCGGGCGAGGTGGCCACGACCTTTTTTGTCTCGGCAGACGGAAGGTCCGTTGTGGCGGGACCGCTGCTGCCGGAAGAGCGCGCCCGGCACGCGGCTACGCTGCTGCCCGACGGCCGCGTGCTTCTGAGCGGCGGTCTGACCGCTGGGTCCAACGTCTCGCTGTCGTCGACGGTTGTTTGTGACCTTACGGTTCCGCGTTGTGACGCAGGGCCGGTGATGGCGTCGGGGCGCCTGCTACACGCGGCGGTACTCCTGGCAGACGGCAAGGTGCTGATGGCCGGAGGTGTTCCGGACTACGGTTTGGCTGGCAAGCTGGCGAGTGCCGAACGCTATGTCGGGGAGGTGCCGGGGACTCCTGCCCACTTCGAACCGGCCGAGAACGACATGCCTCTGGCGCGCGACTCGATGTCTTCCATACGGATGCTGTCCGGCGAAGTGCTGCTTGCCGGCGGTGCGGGCGTCGGAACCGGGACGCAGCTTCTGCGCTACCGCCCGGGCGTAGGATTCCTGCTTGACCCCGCAACGCTGTCGGCAGCTCGCATCAATGGCACGGCGAGTCTGCTGCCTGACGGTCGCGTGCTGCTCGTGGGCGGCGGCGATTCGGAGACGACGGAGTGGGTCTCGGCCTCGAGCGATCCTTCTGCGCCGCTCGTGGTCACGCCGGGTCCGGTGCTCACGGAGACGCGCTACTATCACACCGCCATCTCCCTCCCCGACGGCCGCGTCGTCGTGTCGGGAGGCCTGTTTTGGGACCCTGCAACCAGCATACTGGGCGCTCGCTCCTCCGTAGCCGTTCTTGGGCCAGACCTCACGACGTGGCAGACCTCCACGCCGCTCAGCACGCCGCGCGGTCAGTTCGACGCCGCCTATCTGCCTGCAGCCGGGCTCATCGCCCACATCGGAGGTTCGAACGGGGTGTCTGTCAGCGGGACGATGGATCTCCTGGCGCCTTAGCCAAGGAACTGTGCCGCCAACCCCGCTTGCCTCTGCAAACGGGGTTGCGTAGGCGCCTGCGCGAGGCCGGCGCCCACACGGTCATCGCTTCGGTGGCGTCGCTGCTGCCGGAAGTGGATGCCTTTGAGGCGCGGCTGGCAGCGGGCGAGCGCCCGTAGCGGCAGGTTGCGCCAGGCGGTCGAGCTCCACCCAGGCGGGTTGCTGACCGTCGACCGTGAAGGGGCCCACCAGCCAGCCGTTGGGGTCACGGGGGAGCTCTGTGACGCGTACCGTCCAGGGCGGCTGCACCTGAAACTCCCCCTGCAGCTCGGCGCCGCCCGGCTTTCCGAGAACAGCGAGATGCAGCGGCGCCGGCGGCAGCGCCACCTCCCAGGCCGCCATCACCTCAAAGCCGCGACTCGGCTGTAGTCCGGGTCGCATCGCCACTTCGAACTGTGAAAGCTCCCCCGCCATGGGCCGGTGCTCAACCTCAAAGGTCCAGCCCTGCCGGAGACGCGGGAGAAGCAGCTGCGCCCGCGCGAGCCGCTCCGCCGGCGACAGCACCGAAGGGTCACCGTCGAGCTCCCAGGTGGCAGCGAGTCGCTCCGCCTCTGCGCCGGCGGCCACCTCCATCGCCACAAGCAGCGTCGCCTTGCTGCCCTCCACCGCGACGAGCAGCCGACGCTTGGCGGCCATGTCGTGCGCCGCCGCGCGAGGCAGTGGAAGGAGCAACAGCGCGAGCAGAAGCCCCGCCGTGGCCCTCCTAGTGGTCATGTCCGCTGTGGCTGTGGAAGGCAGCGAAGATGCGGCGGATGTCGGCCGGGTGGTCGGGGTCGCGCGCAAAGAGCGACTGCATCGGGAGCGAAACCACGGGCGTGGGCCGCAGGGCCTTCTGCTTGTCGGTGGGCGCTGCCCAGCGGTCGGCCCAGGTCTCCACCAGCGGCGGCGCCGGCCAGCCCGGGTCGTTGTCGGCCGACTTCTGCCGCGCGAGCGGTACCGTCCCCGGCGGCTCAAAGCTGGCGCCGCGCGCCACCCAGATGGGGTTGGTGATGGCATAGGCCGTGACGGGGAAGGAGAGGGCGGGCTGTAGCACGCCATACTCGTCGGTGCCGAGGCCGAGCGGCGCGGCCAGCGAGGCAACCGCATCGGTGATGAGCAAGGGCGGGATGCCAACGGGGCGGACGACCGGGAAGAGGCTGTCGTCGCCAATCGCCTCTGCCACGAACCAGCTGTCCTTCGCCGCGCCAGCTGCGTCGGTCGGCGGCTCCAGCGTGAAGGTCTCTGTCCAGGGCGTCGCTGCCAGGTCGACGCCGGCAGGGATGACAAAGCGCCGCACGATCTCGCCGTTCCGCACCAGGTTGACCCGCGCCACCTTGACCCAGGGGGCAGCAGCCACCCGGAGTGTGACCTCGACGGGCGCGGTGGTCGCCGTCAGCGTGCTGCCGAGCGGGGCGCCGTTGACGGTCATCGTCAGCATGGGGCCGTTGGTGGCGAAGGCGTCTCGGCTGCGCAGTCCCTCGACGAAGGAGCGGCCGGTGACGGTGCGCGGGTCGTCGCCGGCTACGCGGACCATCGTCCGGAAGTAGCCCGCCTCGTCGTCTCCGCTGTGGGTGTCGCTGGTGCCGACGCCGATGTAGCGCTTGCCGAGGTTGAGGAGCTGGAACCAGTCGTCGACCACGCCGGGGAAGGCGGCGTCGTTCTCGTCGACCACCACGGTGCCCACGGCGGGGAGGTCGGCGGGGAGCGGGCCGTCGGGGAAGCGAGCCGGCGTGCGGAAGTGCCGGATCTCGTTGAAGAGCTTCCCGTTCACAATCTCGAGCGCGTCGAAGTTCTCGCTGTAG
>CANMDT010000100.1 GCA_947496715.1 Myxococcales bacterium | reverse complement strand
GCGAGCCCCGCGAACAGCGCGCCCCCCGCGGTGAAAGGCCGCCCCGCCCCGAGGAGCGTCCGGCTCAACCCGTGCCCACGCCCCAGCCGCCCGTCGCGAAGGCGGATGATGCGCAGGAGGCTGATGACCGTCGACCCGACCAGGCACCCGCAGTCGGCTCGACTGGTGGCGACGCCTCGGCGGAGGCAATCTTCCAATGGCTATCCAATGTAAACAAGTCGCGCCGGCGCGGCCGCTGGCGGATGGATGAGTCCATCGCACAGACCTTCCAGATCGAGATCGAGCGCGCCGTTGAGCTCGCCGAGTCTCACCCCGGCATCGAGAAGTCGCACGGTCCCCGCCGCATGTACCGCGCCCTCGTTCAGGGCGAAGGTTCACCGCGTCCCGCCGAGGCAGCGCAACCTACGCAGCAGCCGGCCAAGCCGGCACAGCCGATCGCAAAGCCGAACGACCGGGGTCCCCGCCCCGAGCGCAACCAAGAGCCGCGCCCGTCGAAGGCCGTTGCTCCCGCACCTGCCTCGCCGGCCGACCGTGCGCCCCGTCCCAATGCACACCCCGAGCGCAAGCCCCGGCCTGACCGAGACCGCCGCGATCGCGGTGGCCGTGGCGGACGAGGAAACACGGCCCCGGCGCTCCCCATGCCTGAGCCGGAGCCCATCAAGCTGGTTACCCTCCGTGTAAACATGGGGCTCGATCAGTTTGCCTCCGCAGACCTCCTGGCTGCCAAACTCGCGGTCATCACGGGGTTCGACGCAGAAGACTTCGACGGCGTCACGCTTGCACCCACCGCCGCCACGCTCCGGGTGCGTGCCGACCTCGCCAAGGATGTCGTCGCGGCAGTTCAGAACGAAGAGGTAGGCGGTCGGCCGTTCGCCGTCACGCTCGCCCCGCGCGGAGGCAAGAAGTAACATGCGTACCCCTGCTCGGCTCCTTCTCGGCCTCGCCCTCGTTGCCGCCGCAGGCTGCCAGCAGCAGGCTGCTGCCACCAAGGTCGCCACACGCCCACCGGCGAAGGTGAACCTGCCCCCCGTGCCACCGCCGGAGGCCTTTGACCTCGTGGAGAAGAGCGCCGCCGGCAGCTGGACTGCCGCGGGGCTCCGCAAGCACCGAGCCGAACTCTTCGGACAACCGGTGGTCGTGGAGGGCCGCGTGGTCGAGGCCTACCGCTGCGGCGCCAAAGAGGGCTGCCTGCCTCCCCACTTCTCCCTCGCGGATCTCAATCGTCCCGACCTCACCCTCCTCGTGACGGGATTTGAGCGCAAGGGAGAGGCCGACCTCAAAGAGGGAAGCGTGGTGACGGTCACCGGCACGATGCAGAAGGCGGTAGACGGCTTCACACTCTCTGAAGAGGGCGTCATCGCCGACGCCTCGTTCGCTGCCGCCCCCACCAAGTAGCGGCGGATAGACTACCCGCTCCGGCGTCGGGCGTGCAGCCAGATGGAGCGGTCGCGGCGGCCGAGGTAGGCCCCACGCTGATGGATGGAGCCTGCAACTTCGACCACCTCGAATCCCGCCAGGGACAGCAGCACGCGGAGTTCGTGCAGCGCGTAGAGCCGGAGCGAATAGGTGAACTCCACAGCCTTGTCTCCGTGCGGGGCGACGCTGCGTTTGACGCGCAAACGGCTCGTCTCAGGGTGAAAGGAGACGTCGTCTAGGATGACCGCCTTCTTCGTCTCGAGCCACTTGCGCGCAGGCATCTCGCCTAGAACGAAGTCGCGGTTGAGCACCTCCAACACGAGCCGACCGCCTGGTACCAGACTTGAGGAGAGCCGGCGGAGCAGCTCCACCGTCTCGCCGTCCTCGTGCAGCCCGAGCGTGCTGTCGAGCAGCACGGCCGCATCGAACTCCCGCGCGAGATTCAGTGTGCGCAGATCGGCCTGCACAAAGTTCGCCGCAGCTGCGCCAGCTGCACGCTCGCGGGCCAGATCAAGCAGGTCGTCCGATAGGTCAACGCCCGTCGTCTTGTAGCCGCGGCGAGCGAACTCCAAGGTGTGGCGACCTGCTCCGCAGCCCGCATCCAGCAGACGTGCGCCGGGAGCAAGCCCACAGATGTGCGTCACAAACTCCGCTTCGCGCGCACTACGGCGCGCGCTTGGCTGCGGCAGATGATCGTGCCAAAAGCGCCCGAAGATGCGCTGCTCCTCTGCGCGGGCAGCAACGGCAGGCCGCCCTCGAAGGGCATCCAGCACCATGTTTGCAAGCGGGTCGCGAGCGGGTGCAGCAACGGCCGGCGCAATAGCAGCGGCCGGCGCAACAACGGGCGTAGCGCCGTCAGAATCATCCTCTAAGGTTGCCTCCTCGAGCAGCTCCTCGTCGGCCTCGAGTTCTTCGGCATCGTCCTCGACCAGCTCTTCGTCGAGCGTTGCCGCCACCTCCTCCTCGTGCCGCACACGGAGCATCCGGCGTGGCGGGTCGAGAAACAGCGCGTCGAGCCATGCGAACGGCTCCGCGACGCCCGACAAGCCAAGGCCCGTGAGCTGGCTCAACCCAACGATTGGCTCCATCTGGCTCTGCTGGTTTGACTGCTCCATCATCTCCACGCGCTTCGGTCCATCAACGACACGCAGCCAACGTCACAAACGCGCGCGCAACCGAAACAGTGGCTCGCCAAGCCTGACCTTCTCGCCCACAACGGCACCCGGCGCAGGCTCCCAAAGCTGTTCCGCATCTTCGAACATCATGACAACCGTGGAGCCGATGTGAAAGGTGCCGAACTCGTCATTCGCAGCGAGCGAAATCGGAGCATCGGGCGACTGCCAGATCGCTCCTGCACCCTCGACCGGCGGGAGCGGCGGCGCGAGCGCGATTCCGCCCACCACGGTGGCCGCGACCATCACCATCGCCGCGCGTCTACCATCGGCCAGCGTGAACTGCGCAGAGAGTCGCTCGTTCACTTCGAACAGACGGTCGACCTGGCGCACCGAGAGCGCGTTGACTGGCCAGAGTTCTCCGCCCATGCGGCGAAGTTCGGTGACCCGTCCCGACGCCGGCATGTGAACGCGGTGGTAGTCTGCCGGGCTCAGGTAGATGGTGACGAACCAGGCATCGTTGGCCCACGCGATTGGGTTCTCTATGCCGAGCAGACCTTGCGGCCCGAACTCCATCCCTTTCGCCTGTATGAGTTTGCCGTCGCGCACGCGGCCGAGCTGATCCAAGCGGCCGTCGCAGGGCATTCCTGCGCCCTGCTCCGACGCTTCCCACAGCCGGAGGCCCTGCTTGAGTCTCCGCGTGAAGAAGCTGTCAAAGGACTCGTACGAGGCGATGGGAAGCTCAGCCTCCTCGAGATTGGCACCAACGGCCGACGCAAAGGCCCCATAAAGAGTCCCCCGCGCAGCCGGTGCTACCCTCATCGCGGCAAGGCTGCCGAGCAGGCGTGTAAGCTGCCTGCGGGGGAGCAGGCGAATGGCTTGAAAGAGGACGCTATCCATCAAAGAGACTCCTGCGTTAGGCGGGCAGCTGCGCGAGCGCAGCAAGGGACTCCGCGTGCTCCGGGTCGACAGCAATGGCGCGAGAGAACATCTCCCGCGCACGGCGGGGGTCACCAACGTCAGAGCGGAGATGGCCGAGGAGACAGAAGAGTCCGACCTTGACCGCCGGATCCTGAATGGAGTGCTGGTAGAGGAGTCCCGACTGGAGCACGCGGAGAGACTCCTCACGCTCGCCCAACTGACGGAGAAGTGCACCGAGCGCGAGGATGGTCGGGATGGAAGTCCCGTTCATCTCGAAACTCTCCTCCAACACAATGCGTGCCGCAGCCAGCTCGCCGCGAGCGAGGAGCCACTGACCGCGCAGGAAAGAGACCCTGTGCCGATCTGCTCCCTGCCCGTTCCGCTCCAGCAGGGCATCGTAGCCCGACAGCAGCGCCTCGGCCTCCTCGAACATACCCGCCTCTGCGAGCAGCGCGAGTTGGGCCTCGCACAGCCCCGTGTCGTCGGGCAGGAGCTTCCGCGCACCGGCCATCGCATCGACTGCACGCACGGCATCGCGCAACTTTTCCCAGGCCACGGCTGCAGCCTCACGGAGCACCTCGGCCCGCTCGGTCAGCGTCGCAGCCAGCGCGCCCCGGGCGCTGAGTGCAAGGTAGACGTCATTCCAAGAGCCCCGGCTCCGTGCGAGCCGCTCAAAAGCCGCGACAACATCGATATCACCCGAAGCTGCCAGCACCCGCAGGCGATACAGTCCGAACAGCTCCGACTCGTCCTGCTGCGCTGTGAGACAGCCCTTCAAGAGTTCAAAAGTCGAGCCCTCCGCGACCGCGGTTGGCTGACGCGACAGCCGTCCGAATAGCAGCGTCCGGAGTTCGCTCCAACGTTCTGACTGCGCGAACCGACTGCCCAGGGCCGCATGCGTCGCTTCGTCGTTCGGCGCCTCCTCCAGCAGCCCGAGAAGTTCCGTCTCAGCAGTGAGGTCGTTGTCGATGCTTCGCGGCAGGGCCAGCGCGGCCTTGAGCCTCCAGCCGACCGCCAACGCCGTACCCGCGGCCTGCTCCGCGCGCGCCAGAAACATGGTGCGGAGTTCGGCCCTGGCGTCGAGCTCCTGGAGATATCCAGCCCATGCGTCGAAGGCTGCATCGTCGTCCGGCGCCTCAGCAAAGGCCGCCGCGGCCGTGTCGGCCGCCGCGCGCACGTCGCCCTTCACCGAAGCCTCTGCGCGCGCCTTCTCGAGCTGCCACGCGGTGCGGGCAGAGCCCTCGGCAAGCTGTGCGCCTGCCTCGTAGACTGCCACGAGCCCGGCCCCGTCGCCGGCAGACCGCAGCAGCCGCCCGAGTTCGCGCCGTAACGAGGCATCGTGCGGCTCCTCCGCGAGTGCGTCGGCGACCAAACGAGCAGCGGCAACCGCATCGCCGCAACCCGCCTCAAACTGGTGCGAAACCAGCAACCGGAGCTGCCTCCGCTCCTCCGCATCGCCCGTCTTCTCAACACGCTCTAACCCGAGCTCTGCCACGCCGCGAGCATCGCCGTCCTCGGTCATGATCTCGCTCAGCGCCGCGTAGCGCGCTGCCGTGGGCTCCAGCCCGTAGGCTGCTCGTGCCCAGTTCTGGCGCACAGAGGGCGCGACGCCGAGCCGGCTCCCAATCTGCACCAACTCGTCGAACAGCGGCAGGCGCGCTTCACCAACAAGACCCTCCACCCGCGACTCGAGCAGGGCCATCAGCCCCGACTCATCGCGGTTCTGGCGCAATCCACGCTCCAACAGCAGGAGCGCGGCCACGTCGGTCGAAGAGACAAACAGCGCAAGCCGTGCACAGCGCGTCGCGGTCGAATTCGACACCGCGTGGGCGCTAGCGAGCCGAACAATCCAGCCTATCGCAGCGTTGTCACCCATACCCGCGGGACGTCCCTCGAGCACGGCCAGCGACCTCTCTATGACCGATTCAACCGACCTCGAATGCACCGCATGTGCAAGCACGATCTCGAGCGCCGGCAGGTCGAGCGGCTGATAGGCAAGAATCTCCAGCGCCCGCTCCAGCGCGCCAGTGACGTCGTCGAGCGACTCCGAACGCAGCATCATCTGCTCGCGCAGCAGCGGCTCCCGAAGGCCCGATCCCTCCATCCCGTCGAGCGCCATCGTCAGACCAACATCCAGGTCTTCCCACGAGTGCGCCGACCGTCCGAACTCGATCAGGAGCGGCACCGCAGAGAGTGCCGTCTCTTCGTACTGCGCGTAGGCGCGCAGCAGATCACGCGCTCGAGGCGTGGCCGCCGCAACACGGAGCGCATTGGCCACCGCCTGAACGGCGCGCTGAGGCTCGCCTGAAGCCATCGCGCCGTCGTGAACCGCCATCCAGGCCTCCGCCGCCTCCGTTGGGCTGGCAGCAAAGCCCGCCAGCATCTCCAGCCAGGCCAGCTCTTCGGCACGCCGACCGGCACGGCCACAGAGCTCAGCCAACGACCGGAGCGCTCCCGTATGCGACGGCAGCTGCGACACCACCAGCCGGTGACGCGCCTCCGCCGCCTCGTCGTCCCCCAACAGGCTGCTGCAGATCGTCGCGGCAAGCTCTACCAGCATCGCCCCCGACGCCGCATCGCCTGCCGTCTCACCGGCAAGGTCGAGCGCGCGCACCGCCTCTACCATGCAAGAGCGCTCACGGAGCGACTCGAGTAGCTCCCCGCGCAGCCGTTCCGACGCAGGCTGCGCCGACAGAGCGCGCACACGCAGGACCACCGCGACGCTCGCCAATGCCTCTTCCCTGTCGAGCAGGTTGGCTGCCCGCTCAAAGAGCTCCGCCTGCACCTCCATGTCAGGCGACTCCTCGGCCGCCGCGACGGTGAGCGCAACCCGGGCGGCAAGCTCGCCGTTCTCAAGCAGGTAGTCGCGCGCAAAACCCAGAACCTCGGAACGCGTGGACGGAGCCTGCAGCAACAACTGCAGCAGGCCGACCAGCCGACCATCCTGAATCCCGAGAGCAACCAGCGGCCGAAGACGCAGCGCCGCGTCCAACGCATCGCCGAGCTCCTCCATCGCAACGCGCGCCGTCTCCAGACGGAGCGTCACAACCTCCTCATCGAACGCAGCGCCCTCCAGATAGCGGTCGGCAACCGCAAGCCACTCGGACGAATAGC
The DNA here is from genome assembly GCA_947496715.1 of Myxococcales bacterium. Taxonomy (GTDB): domain Bacteria; phylum Myxococcota_A; class Bradymonadia; order REDH01; family REDH01; genus CAIWGR01. The sequence goes on along the minus strand of CANMDT010000100.1, from coordinate 5,215 downwards.
CCAGCGCGCGATAGGCCTGAAGAAGCGGCAGCATGACCGCGCGATCTGTCGCGCGGATGCTCAGCACCGCCTGATAGGCCTCCACCGCATCTTGGAAGCGCCCCTGCTGCAGCCGGATGCGCCCGAGTTCAACATAGGATGATGCAGCAGCGTCCCCCTCGCTCGACAACGCGCGCCGTGCATGTAGTTCGCCAAGCTCATCCCACCGGCTCGCCTGCGGCAGCAGACGCACAAGCGCCTCCATTGCCTCGCCGTCGTCCGGAACCATCGAGAGCACCTTGGACCAGAGCCCGCACGCCGCATCAAGCCGCAGCGGCGGCTGCTCCGCCAGCGTTGCTGCATCGCGAAGAAGCGCAACGCGAACCTCCGCGGATGGGCCGGATTCGAGGATCCGGCCGTTGAGATGCATCAGCCCGTCGCGGTCGCCCGACATCTGCAGCGCTGCACGAAGCGCCTCTGAAGAACCAACCACCGCCGGGTCAGCGTCGAAAGCACGCCGAAGCGTGCGCACCGCGCCCGAAGAATCGCCGAGCTCCATCAGACGGACCATGCCGGCTTCGGTCAGCAGCGCCACGGAGCGTTCTAGGTTGCTGCTCGCCATCGCGGCCTCTTCGAGAACCCGCGCATAATCTGCCATCGCCTCGTGCGCCCGACAGAGCGTCGCAAGCGCAACGCCCAGCTCCGCCTGCTCCGGGTCATCGAGCAAGGCCCGTGACAGCTGACCGAAACGCTCCTCCGCCGGCCGGCTCGCAGCCTCCATCGCAGCAGCCAGCCGCAGCGTCAGCATAGAGCGCGAAGAGCGCTCCTCGGCAACGCTCAGCTGCAGAAGCAACATCTCCACGCGAATCGCTGCATCCTCACGCGCGGCCTGCTCGGCCAACAGCGCGAACGAGACCACCCAGTGCTTGTCTGGCGCCCGCTCCGCCACCCGCGTCAGCGTCTGAAGCACGGCCTCCAGCACCCGAATCAAAAGAACATCCTCCGCCAGCGCCTTCTCATAGGCAGCATGACAGCCAGCCCAGTCCTGAAGCGACTCATCGAGCACGGTACCAAGATAGAGCAGCACCATCACCCGCTCTTCGCCTGTCGTCATCAATACGGACAGAGACCGTAGCGTCTCTACCAGTTCGCTCGGCCGTTGAAGCAGAGAGAGCAGTTCGGAGAGCATCGTAAGGACATCGACCGCGCCGCCGAACCTGCTCACGATCTCGCGACAGACCGACACTGCGCCATCGAGATCCTGCGTCTCCCGCCACCGAACCTCCGCCAGACGGAACAGAATCGAGCGCTGAACCGGGGGCTCCGTTGCCGCATCCGAACCACGCCGCAGCACCATCTCCCGTTCTGCATGCTGGCCCGACGCGGCAAGCCGGCGCTCCAACTCATTCATCACCCCAAGAGAGCCCGGTGTCGCATCGAACGCCGCTCCCCATGCTCGCAGCGCAAGCAGCGGCTCCTCCATCCGCTCCTGCGCGAAGCGGGCGAGCCGCCCCCACAGTTCGGCGCGTAGTTCCGCGACGCTCGACTCGTCGGCCGCTCGCTCCAGCGCCTGGCGGACAATCTCACGCAGCGACTCGTCGTCTGCGGTCTCGTCCGCGTCGCGCCAATCAGCCTCCGAGCCTGGCCGAAGCAGCGCCGCAGCCACAAAGGACCGGCAGGCATCCGAACGGCGAGAGAGCCGGTCGCGGTACAGCAGCGCAAGCTCGCAATGCAGCTCCGAGAGGTCCGCGCCCGCGGCAAAGGGAACCCGGCTCCGAAGCGCAACTTCAAGCGCATCGGCGCGGTGCGCGACACGCGCGAACGGCTCTAGCAGCGCAACCGCCGCAGTCCGCTCCTCGCTCATTGACGCGTCGGACTCCAGCACCTCGATCAGCAGCGCCGCGAACGGCGCTGACACCCCAAACGCTCGTTCCTCGGACTCGACCAGCGCCACACAACGAGAGGCCGACCCCAGCTCGTGCCAGACCAACCCAGCGAGCCGAAGGCGAAGCTCGCTCGCCTCCGCACTGTCGCCCACCACTTGGAGTTCCTGCGCCATCCACGAGGCAGCTGAGGCATGGTTACCAACCGTCAGCTCCAACCGTGATAGCGCTACCAGCGCAGCCCTGTCACCCGACACGATCGACAGCCTGCGCCGCCACAACTCCAGCAGCGACTCCGGCGACTGCCCAAGCCCCTCGCCCAGCTCCGCTGCGCGCTGCAACCACGAGGCGCGCTCCTCTTCCGACACCGCCAGCTCCACGAGCTCTGAAATGACAGCAAACGCCTCAGGCAGACGCGCTGCCTCCGACAGGAGCACCGCCAACCGACGACGACTTGTCACCTCGAGCGGTAGCGCCCGAGTCACTGCGACATACCAGTCCAGCGCCGATGCAGTCAGCCCCATCCGATGGTCAAGAATCTCTGCCACGCGGAGTGAAACCTGCGCCGCGAACGAGCCCTCGTCCGACCGGTGTACAATCTCCGAAAGCGCCTCCGCGAGCGCGCTCCAACCCTGTACCGCAGCCGCCGCGGTTTCGCTCAACTCCACGACCTCAGGCGCCAGCGGCGCAAGCTCCACGGCAAACATCACCAGCGCGAAGCCTCGGTCCGACATCCCCTCCGTCGCCAAGCAGACGCGGGTCGCCCGCATCAGCGTCACAACACGCTCATCCAACCGCGTGTCCGCTGATGCGTCTGCTGTCAGCGCCTCCACGAGCGCCTCCGCATCGCCCACACGATCGTAGTGTGCGATCATCACAGACCGCGCACGAGCCCCAACATCCTCATGCGACCAAAGGCCGCGAAGCAGGCTCTCCGCACGCTCTAGGTAGATGGGCGATGACAGAAGCGCAGACGCAAGGTCGATGCCACGATACAGGTCGCTGCTAGCCGCCACCTGCTGCTCCGCAAGCGACCAGGCCACAGCCTGCCCCTCCGACGCGGAAGAGAGCGCCAAGAGCCGCTCCAAAACGGTTACCCGCCGGACCCCGTCGCCAAGATCGCGGGCAAGGCGCTCCATCGAGGACAAGGCCGCACGATCATCGGCGCGAATCTCAGTGTAGTCACTCCACGCATCCAGCGCTTCGCGCTGCATGCCAAGCTTCTCTTCGTACAGCGACGCAAGACGCGCCAGAAGCTCCGCCCTCGGCTCCTCTTCTAACGCCATATACAGCTGTGCTCGAAGCACCTCCGCCAGCGCCGACCAACTCCCCACCAACGCGTGAATCTCCGCCAGCATCAGCAGCGCATCATCGTGCGTCCGCTCATACCGACGCGCGTCCGCCAACACCTCCACCGCCGACGCGTGCGCGCCCAGTTCACGGAAGAAGATGCCCGCAGCGTCCAGCAACAGGCGCGCCCGTTCATCCGCGTCGTCCGTCAGGCCCGCGCACTCCAACACCACCACCGCGCGGAGCTCTGCATTGCCCGAGGCCGCGAACAACTTCTCCAGCGACTCCAGCAACTCTCGATCGTGAGGCACGAACTGGCGCGCAATCTCGAAGTTCGCGATGGCGCTCGGCAGGTCATTCAACCGCTCCAATCGAATCACTGCCGCCGCCCGAAGACGACCCGCCTTCTTCGTTCCATCCTGCGTCTGTTCCGCAGCCCACTCATAGGCAACCGCAACGTCTTCCCATCGATTTGACTGCTCCGCTGCCAGCTCCACCGCGCCGCTGCGCGACGGTTCATCCGGAGCCAGACGATAGGCCACCAACCGAGCATCCATCGCTGCATCCGGCCGATGCAGATGCACCTCCGCCACCTCTGCGCAAGCATCTGCGAGCGCCAGCCGCCTGCCATCAGCCGCCTGATGCAGCGCCACATCGAGCAGGCTCCACAAGGCCTCATACCCTTGCGCCGAAACGTGCATTTCGCGGAGCAGATCGAGCAGACCGCCGTCATCCGCAGTCCTCCATACGCCGGCACCGCCCGCACGACGCCAGAAGGCCTCGGCCTCGCTGCCCGCATCCCCGGCGTCGGCCACACCCGCAACAACAAGGCAGTGCAACCGCGCAGCCCCTTGCCACTCCGATGCCGCCTCCGATGCCTCAGCGGCCTGCCGAAGCAGCGCCAACCGATTCTGCTCAGAATCCGCGCACTCGGCCCACTGCTCAAGGTGCCAAGCCAGCCGATCAGGCTTTCCAACCCGCTCAAGCAGCGAAAGCAGGTGCTTCCGCGCAGGCGCGAAATGGACATTGGCCGCCAGAATCTGCTCCATCTCCTCGATCGCCCGTTCAGGGTCAGCGAGTTTGGCATCTGCCAGCATCGCCGCGTGCACCAGGGCCTCCTGCGACGCCTCGTAAGAGGCGATGCAAGACACCTGCTTCCACTCCGCCCGAGCTGATATCCAGTCGCCCAACGCTTCGCTCAACCGGGCAACCTGCAGCCAGTCCGAAGGCTCCGATCGAAGCGAGGTGGCCTTCTGCCAAACCCCGCGCGCCGCATCGGCATCGCCCAGCTCCGCCTCCACCAGCGTCGCGATCTCTGCCAGATGCGGCTCGAACGGCGCGGCCCCGAACTGCTCCAGCGCTGCCAACCAGCGGACCGCCGCCTCCGAGGAGCGACCCGATGCCGCAGCAAGCCGGTCAAACAGGACCCAGTCGCAGGCCTCGCCGACCTCCTCTACGAGCAGGTTCGCGACCACGACGAAGGCCGAATCCGGATCTGAAAACTCTCGCTCCCAGATCTCCGCCATCGCGCGGCTCGTCTCTCGGCGCTCGCCACTGCCCACTGCAAACCGCATCAGCCCGTAGGCTTGAAGCAGCTCAGCCCAGAGACCGGCCTTGCCAAGGTAGGGCGCAGCGACCGTCGCCGCAGCCTCCGCAACATCTGCCCGACCGAACATCGCAATCAGACCGGAGAGGGCCAGCCCGCCCGCGTCCGAGCCATCCTCGATCGCCCGACCGAACACCGATATCGCACGCCGATGCTCCCCAAGCCGGTCCGAGAGCAGCCGACCCCACTCCACAAGGAAGGCACCCCGCTCCGACTCGCCAGCAGTCTCCACGGCTGCTTCCAGACACTGCGACGCCACCGCCCAGTCTGCCCGGCGCATCGAAACCGACAGCAGCAACTCCTGCGACTTCGCCGAGGCAACGCCCTCATCCCGTTGCGCAACCAGCAGCTTGCTGGCCTCTGCCAGACGGCCCAGCCGCTCCGACAGCACCTGCGCCAACTCCAGCTCCACCGACGCACGCTCCGACACCGTCCAGGTCAGCGACGCCTGCGCCTC
>CANMDT010000099.1 GCA_947496715.1 Myxococcales bacterium | reverse complement strand
GAGAGCATGAGCAACCCGCTGCTCGAGGTCGCCGACATCCCCAAGCTCGCCGCGCTGGCCCACGCCGCCGGCGCAAAGCTGGTAGTCGACAACACCTTCAGCCCGCTCATCCTCTCGCCGCTCCGGCTCGGCGCCGACGTGGTGGTGCACAGCCTCACCAAGTTCATCAACGGTACGAGCGACTGCGTGGCCGGCTGCGTGGTCTCGTCGGCCGCCTTCATCAACGCGCTGGGCGACATCAACGCGGGCCCCAGCATGCTCTTTGGCCCCGTGCTCGACAGCATCCGCGCTGCCAGCATCCTGAAGAACCTGCACAGCCTGCCGGTCCGCATGTCGAAGCACAGCGCCAACGCCACCTACCTCGCGAGCCGGTTCGCGGAGCGGGGGCTGCGGGTGCATAACCCGGGGCTGCCGGCCCACCCGCATCACGCGCTGCTGGAGTCGATGATGAACCCCGGCTTCGGGCACGGCGGCGTGGTCACCATGGATGCCGGCGACAAGAAGACCGCCGGCCGCCTCATGCAGCGGATGCAGGAGGAGAAGGTGGGCTACCTCGCCGTCAGCCTCGGCTACTTCAAGACGCTCTTCAGTGCGCCGAGCCACAGCACCTCGTCGGAGATCCCGGTGGAGGACCGCGAAAAGATGGGCATGGGCGACGGCCTCATCCGCTTCTCGGTGGGTCTGGACAGCGACATGGCGCAGACCTGGGCGACGATCGCGCGGGTGCTCGACGAGGTTGGGCTGTAGGCGGCGCGGGGCCATAAGGTGACAGCGGCGCGGGGAGCGGGTAGGTGGGCGACCTAGACCTCTTTGTGGGCGCTCCAGACCTCTTTGTGAGGCGTCCCGGACCTCGTGTTTGTGTGTGTCATGCCTGAGATTCGCATCGGTTGCAGCCCCGTTCCGCCCCACCGTCGCAGCTACTTCGACCGGTTCTCCTTTGGTGAGATCTCGCAGACCTGGATGGACCCCGTTCGTCCGCAGCGGCTTCGGGCGATGCGGAAGCTGATGAAGCCCGATTTTGAGCTGGTAGTGACGGCCTGGCGCTGGCTGACGCAGGACCCGCTCGATGAGCGTGGCGCTGCGCCGCTTGGCCTCAACAAGGCGCACACGGGCATGCTGCAGGTGACCGACGAGAACCGGCAGATCTGGGCGCTCGTGGCGCAGCAGCTCCGGGCAAGCCGCGCCCACAGCGTGCTGCTCAAAACGCCGAACACCTTCGGGCCATCGAAGACCAACCGCACGGCGCTGACCCAGTTTGTGAAGGAGATCATCCAGCCCGGCGACCTGCAGGTCATCTGGGAGCCGCGCGGCATCTGGGACTACGAGGATGCGCTCGAGCAGGCGCAGGAGTCTGGCGTGCTGCTGGCCTCCGACCCCTTCACCGATGGTGCCTTCCCCGAGCAGCTGGCCGACAAGGCCTACTACGTGCTGACCGGTCCGCACGGGCAGGCGCGCTTCCGCGAAGACGACCTGCTCCGGCTCATCGACTTTGTGGATGAGCACGACGAGGCGGTGACGCTGGTGGTGCGTGGCGACGACCGGGAGCGGGTTGCGAGCCGCATCCTCCGTCTGCTTGAGACCGACACCGGTCTTGGGGAGGAGGAGGTCACGCTCGACGACGAGGCGGCCGCGGTGCCGATGGCGAGCGTGGACGACGACTCGGTCTGGGACGAGCTCGACGATGACTCCGCCTGGGACAAGGTGCCGGTGGAGGAGGGCGACGACGATGACGGCGTCTTCGACAGCGACGAAGACGAGCTCGACGAAGAAGAGGACGAAGAGAAGTAGCAGGCGGGAACTTCCGCTCCGATGGCGTGTCGGAGAACGGAGGAAGCGGTCTTGCGGGCGAGGCGAACCGGATGCAGTCCCACGACGAAGAACAGGCGCTTGTAGCGCGGCTCCGACGGAGGGAGAGCGAGGCCTTCACGGAGCTCGTTCGGCTCTACCAGCATCGGGTCTTCGGGCTGCTGCTGCGCATCATGGGGCAGCCCGATGAGGCGGAGGAGCTGGCGCAGGAGGTCTTCGTGAATGTCTATCGCGGGCTCGATTCGTTCCGCGGCGAGTCGTCGTTGCGCACCTGGATCTACCGCATCGCGACCAACCAGGCGAAGAACCGGCTGAAGTATCTGAGCCGGCGCCGCGCAGGGCAGCAGGAGTCGCTGGACGATCACCCCGACGAGTTGGCCTTCATGCCGCTGGGCGAGATTGTGCCGCGCCCCGACCGAGCAGCGGAGGGCGCCGAGATGGAGCGGATTGTCTCTGCGGCGCTGTCGGCGCTGGATGCGGAGCATCGTGAGGTGCTGGTGCTGCGCGACATCGAGGGGCTCGCCTATGAGGAGATTGCACAGGTGCTGGGGCTCGCGGAGGGGACAGTGAAGTCGCGCCTCTTCCGCGCCAGATACGCGCTCAAGCAGCGCATCGCAGCGGTGATGGAACCATGACCAGACTCTCGGACCAGACGGTGGAGTTGATGGGCGCCTACATCGAAGGCGAGCTCGATGCTGAGGCTGCGACCTCATTCGAGGCGCAGATGGAGGCCGATCCGGCGCTCTTCGCCGAGGTCGAGTCGATGCGCGAGACTGTGCGGAGGTTGGCTTCGCTGGAGCGCCCGAAGGCACCGGAGGGCTTCTCGGCTGACCTCGCAGCGCGGCTCCGGACGCGGTCGGTGACGGAGCGTCGCGGCGGCATGGGGCTCGAGGAGCGCTGGTTGCAGCTGCTGCTGGTGGCCGGCGTGGCGATGCTGGCCTGGCTGCTCTGGCCGCACGGTGGTTCTGTGACGCCGTCGGCTGGTTCGGCGGACGGGAGCGGGTCGGGGAGCGGCGTGGAGGAGATTGTGGTGCCTGCGCTGCCGGCCGGTGAGGTGGAGGTAGAGCCTGCGCTGCCCTCACGGGTGGCGGGCGGCCCTGTGTTGCCGATGAAGGTGGTGGAGAACCGGTATGAGGTTGTCACGCAGCTCGACGCGAAGGCGCTGCGCACGGAGCTCCGAAAGGTTGTGGGCGACCGGCAGGTGAAGGAGGTCGAGGGTGGCTTTGAGGTCACGCTTGACGCCAAGGAGTCGGATGCGGAACGGGTTCGATTGTTGAACCTAGGACGGTATTCGGTAGAGCGGGTCACGCTGCCGGCCGGGCAGCGGCCGCCTCTGCTGCTGCGGAGCCGGCCAGCCAGCACAAAGCCATAACGGAGCGAGCGCCATGAGCGACGAGACACGGAAGACAGAACTCGAAGATGTGGCCGCCACCATCGCGCGGCTCGAGGCAGACGGTGCCGCGGCGCGGAGCCGGATGAAGAAGTCGATTGCCATCTACGCCCTCTTCTCGGTGAGCTGGGTGGCCATCCAGTTTGCCGGCTACGGCAACGACAATCGCTTCACCGTGCCCTCCATGATCCTGATGGCGACGGCGGTCTTTGCGATGCCGCGCCGTGTGGCTCCGATGCAGCCGCCGGATGCGCCCAATCCGCTCGATGTCGCGCGGCTTCATGAGGCCTACGCGCAGCTCAAGGCGATCGAGTGGCAGACGACCAAGGTTCGGCTCGCCTATCTGGTGGCAACGGCCCTCTTCTTTGTGCTGTTGCCGAAGCTGGTTGGTCCATGAGCGAGGGGCTCCGCGGCCGCCGCGTAGCCGTCATTGGCGCGGGCCCCGTTGGGCTGGAGGCAGCAGCGCGGTTTGTAGAGGCAGGCGCTGCGGTGACGGTGCTGGAGCAGGGGCTGGTGGGCGAGGCGGTTGCTGCCTGGGGCCATGTGCGCCTCTTCTCGCCGTGGAAGATGAACTGCGGGCCGAGCGGGCTGCGGCTGCTGGGAGCTCTCCCCGCGGAGGGCGAGGCCTTTCCGACGGGCGCAGATTTTCTGGTGGACTACCTCCAGCCGCTCGCTGCGGCGCTCCGGCTGCGGGGCGTGGAGATTGTGGAGAAGGCGCAGGTGGTGGCCGTCGGTCGCGAGACGCTGCTCAAGGGCGAGGCGATTGGTGCGGTCGGTGACCGCCGCCGCGAGCAGGCGATCTTCCGGCTGGTCGTGGATGGACCGGCGTCGGAGCGGGTGCTGACGGCCGACATCGTTGTCGATGCGACCGGCACCTGGAGCCAGCCCAACTGGCTCGGTCGTGGCGGCCTGCCGGCTCCGGGCGAGCGGCTCGCGGCGGCCTTCCTCACGCGCCACCTGCCCGATGTTGTAGGTGCTGCCAGGAAGCGGTTCGACTTCGGCCGCGTGGCGGTGGTCGGCGGTGGCTACTCGGCGGCTACTGCCATCGCGGCCCTGCTCGAGCTCCGCGCTGCAGGCGGCGCGGCGGAGCTCCACTGGGTGCTGCGTGATCCTTCGCCCTCCTACGCCCGATTCGAGAACGATCCGCTCACAGGTCGCGACGCCCTCTCGGCTCGCATGAACGAAGTCCTGCGAGGAGAGGCAGGGGTGACCATCCATGCAGGCTGCGAGGTGGAGGCCCTCTCCATCTCGGCGCAGCGGGTCAACCTATCGCTCACCGATGGCGCAGGTGCCGAGCATCTGTTGCCCGGCTGCAGCGAGGTCATCTGCGCCACGGGCTATCGCCCCGATCTGGAGCTCTGCCGCGAGCTGCAGGTGCATCTTTGCTACGCGTCGGAGGGGCCGATGAAGCTGGCTGCGGCGATGCTGGCGGCCGGAGGCGCAGGAGGCGACTGCCTCGCGCAGGAGAGCCCGGGCGCGGAGGTCTTGCGGAACCCCGAACCCAACTTCTTTGTCGTCGGAGCCAAGAGCTACGGACGCGGGAGCGCCTTCCTGCTCGTCATGGGCTACGAACAGGTGGAGCAGGTGGTCGGCCTCTGTGGCGGGTAGCAGCGCGTCGGTTGGTTGCCTGCCTATTTTGCCCCAGATGAGTCGTGCCTGTAATGCGGGTTTGGTTCTACGCGGGCGCGGTGCGCACAGTCGAGGTTGCTCATGTCTCTGTTCCGTTTTGAAGGTCGGCTCCCATGGCTCCTGAGCCTCCTCTTGCTGGCGGCCTGCTCCGACGAGGTCGTCAAGAACGACGGCGGCGACACGGGTTCGACCGACACGGGCGCTTCCGACACGGGCGCTTCCGACACAGGCACTGCCGACACGGGTTCGACCGACACGGGCGCTACCGACACGGGCAGTTCCGACACGGGCTCAGCCGACACGACGGTTGAGGACACGAGCGATACGACGGTTGAGGACACGACCGACACAACGGTGGACGACACTTCCGACACAACGGTGGACGACACTTCCGACACGACGGTTGAGGACACGACCGACACGACGGTGGACGACACTTCCGACACGACGGTTGAGGACACGACCGACACGACGGTGGACGATACCACGCCGCCCCCCGCAGACCTCTGCCTCAACGATGCAGACCTCCTTGCGCTGCAGAACAGCAACGAGACCTTCACCGACCAGTTCAACAGCTGCGCTACCTCGTGCCGAGATGCGGCTGACGTGGGCCAGTGCACCGGCGACTGCCTCGCACTTGAGATTGGTCTCTCTGCTCCTTGCGCGGGCTGCTTTGGAGGTCTTGCTGTCTGCGCGGCTGCGGCCTGCGCCGACGCCTGCGCGCCGCTGGGCGATAGCGTGGCGTGCGATGCCTGCCAGCGTGAAACCTGCAGCGCAGAGCTCTACCGCTGCACCGGCTTCACGCCCGTCCTCTGTGGCGACGGCCTCTTGGTCCCCGGCGAAGGCTGCGACGATGGCAACACGGCCGATGGCGACGGCTGCAGCGCGGCCTGCACGGTCGAGCCGCTGGTGATCTGCGGTGACGGTACCGTGAGCGGCAGCGAAGGCTGCGACGATGGCAACACGGCGAACGGCGACGGGTGCAGCGCAGTCTGCACGCTCGAGCCCGTCATCATCTGCGGCGACGGCCTCTTGGCCGGCAGCGAAGGTTGCGATGATGGCAACACCGCGAACGGCGACGGCTGCAGCGCGACCTGCACGCTCGAGCCGCTGGTGATCTGCGGCGACGGCACCGTGAGCGGCAGCGAAAGCTGCGACGACGGCAACACCGCTCCGGGCGATGGCTGCAGCGCCACCTGTGACCGGGAGACTGGGTTCTCCTGCAGTGGCCTTCCCAGCAGCTGCTCCTCTATCTGCGGCGATGGCTTTGCGACCCCCTTCGAGCTCTGCGACGACGGCAACACTTCGAACGGCGATGGCTGCAGCGCGACCTGCGGCACCGAGATTGGCTACGCCTGCACAGGCGCGCCGAGCATCTGCGAGACGACCTGCGGCGACGGCATCGTGGCTGGCGCGGAGGTCTGCGACGACGGCAACACCTCGAACGGCGATGGCTGCAGCGCGACCTGCGGCACCGAGATCGGCTACGCCTGCACAGGCGCGCCGAGCATCTGCGAGACGACCTGCGGCGACGGCATCGTGGCTGGCGCGGAGGTCTGCGACAACGACTCTCACGGCCTCTGCCTCATCGTGTCCTGCGATACAGACTACCACCTCGACGGCGACGGCTGCGTGAGCGACACACAGGCCTGCACGATTGCCAACGGAACCGGTTCACAGCAGTGGGTCGGCACCGATTTTGGCCCCTGCCAGCCGGTGGCCTGCGATGCCGACTATCATCTCGACGGCGACGCCTGCGTGAGCGACACTCGGAGCTGTTCCATCGCGAATGGCACCGGGCAGCAACGCTGGGACGGCGCTTCGTTCGGCGGCTGCCAGATTGTCGCGTGCGACGCGGGCTTCGCCGACTGCGACGCATTCGCAGGCAATGGCTGCGAGGCCAACACCGCGAGCGACGTGAGCAACTGCGGTGGCTGCGGAACGGTCTGCTCCGCGCCGAACGCCAGCGAGATGAGCTGCAGCGCGGGCAGCTGCGCGCCGGTAGCCTGCAATGCCGACTACCACCTCGAGCTCGGCACCTGCGTGAGCGATACCCGCTCCTGCACCATGGAGGCGGGTATCGATGAAGGGGTGGTCAGTGCCTCTCAGCGATGGACCGGCTCGTCTTATGATTCCTGCAACGCGCAGTCCTGCGCGACGGGCTACTCGCTGGGCTTCATCAGTTCGTTCCCCAGCTTTGAGCTCCGGACCATCTGCCAGGCGAACTAGGGGCCCATCCAGCCTGCGAGCCGGGCGAAGCGTGGCAAACGCTCGCGATGCAGCGCGTGGGCGGTCGCGTCGGGCTCGAACCGGCGCTCCCACTGCACCAGCTCCTTGATGGCGCCGAGCGAGGCAACCTTCCCCGCGCCCACGCCGGCACAGAGCGCCGCGCCCACAGCACCGGCCGTGCGCGGCTCGGCGAGGCGGAGCACCGGTAGCCCCGAGGCATCGGCCATGCTCTGCAGCCAGAGGTCGCTCAGTGCGCCTCCGCCGAGCGCGGCGAGCGAGGTGGGGCGAACGCCGCGCTCCGCCATGGCCTGGAGCGACCAGGCGAGGTTGTAGGAGACGCCCTCGAAGACCGAGCGGGCGAGGTCGGCAGAGCGGGTCGTGAGGCTCGCGCCGAGCCAGCCGCCGCGGAGCCGCTCGTTGGGGAAGGGCGACCGCTCGCCGTAGAGCCAGGGCAGGAAGAAGAGGTCGTTCGCGCCGGGTTCGGAGGTTGACGCGAGCGCCTCGAAGGCGCGGTAGGTCTCGGCGGTCTGCGGCGCCTCGCGGAAGAGCACCTGGCGCATCGCCCAGTCGAGGCAGGAGCCGGCGTTCTCCATCTCTGCGATGGTGAGCGAGGTGCCGGGCACGGTCCAGGGGAGCGCGGCGATGCCATGCTCGGGTGAGGCGGCCGGCGCGGCGGTGGTGATGCCGAGCCAGCCCGAGGTTCCGAGGTAGATGTGGGCATCGTTGGGCGCGACACAGCCCGAGCCGAGCGCTGCGGCAGGGATGTCTGCGAGGCCGGCGACGACGACGGCGCGGGTGGAGAGTCCGAGCGCCTGGGCGGCCTCCGCGGTGAGCGTTCCGACGGGCTCGGTGCACTCGCGCGGGGTGCCGGCCTTGGCGAGCGGGAAGCGGCTCAGCCAGGCGAGCAGCGATGACCAGCTGCGGCTCTTGGGGTCGAGCATGCCTGTACCGGCGGCGCAGGTCACATCGATGCTGAGGCTGCCCGTGGCGCGGGTGACAAGGTAGCTCGTGGCGTCGCCGAAGAGTGCGGTGCGGGCGAAGACCTCGGGCTCCTCGTCGCGGAGCCAGGCAATCTTGCAGACAAGGTCTTTGCCCGAGGGGATGGCGCCGGCCAGCATGGAGACGATGGTGCGCCCTCCAAACATGCGGATGACGCGGGCGGCCTGCACTTCGGCGCGGCTGTCGAGCCAGGAGATGGCGGGGCGCGTGGGGCGGCCCTCGGCGTCCATCGGCACGAGCGCGAGCATCTGCCCGGCGAAGCCTACGGCGTCGACCTCGTGGCCTGCGCGACCGCTCTGTTCGAGCAGCCGCCGGGTGCAGAGGCAGACGGCCTGCCACCAGACCTCCGGGTCCTGCTCGGCGCGGTCATGGCCGCTCAGCTGGATGCCGTAGGGCTCGACCGACTTTGCCAGGATGCGGCCGCTCTCGTCGAGGAGGACCGCCTTGTTGGCGTGGGTTCCGAGGTCGTGGCCGACGAGCAGGCCCATGCGCTAGAGCGGCAGCGGAACGGTGTGGCTCACACCGGCCGCGTCGATGCGCTCCACATGGATGGACTCTTTGCCGCCGGAGCCGAGCAGTTTGGCGATGCCGGCGGTGAGGAGGAGGATGCCGAAGGGGTTGGGGACGGCCTCGGGCGGGTAGACGCCGTGGGCGGGGATCTCGCCGCGCGCCATCATCACAGCGCCTGCGGCAGCGGGGATGCCGGTGCCTTCGCCGGCGCCTGCAGACTGCGACGAGAGCGAGAAGATGAAGCGGTTGGGTTCGCCGCCTGCGATGCCATCGACCACCACCTTGAGGCAGCCTCCGGGGCCGGTGACGCCGGCCTCGCGGAGCAGCTCGTCTCGGCGCGAGAGGATGTGGGCGACAGCGAAGTCGATGGGCACGACGGGCTGGCCGTTGACCATCATGGGTGTGTCGCCGCAGGTGCCGGCGCGCACCATGTCTTGGGTCAGGTGGAAGTAGGAGAGGGGGAAGATGACGCCGAGGTTGGTGGCACGCTTGAGGCCCGGGAGGAAGGTGGGCAGCGTGATGGTCTCGGGGTGGGGATAGGGGTAGACGGGGAAGGTTCCGATGTCGCGGAAGGTGGTCTCGACGGTGGCCGCCTTGCCGCTCTCTTCGAGCTGCCGGACATGCTCGAACTTGCCGTCGAGGAAGAGCGGGATCTCGTTGAGCATGGCGAAGATGCGGTGCTTGATAACGGCTGCGCCCTCCTCCGGTTCGCCGCCATGGATGTGCATGATGTCGACGCCCTCGACCTTCTCCATCAGCATGGTGGAGCAGAGCGCGACGAAGAGGTTGGCGAGGCCCGGCGAGTTGCCCATGCCGACGAGTGCGGGCACGCCGGCGGCCTTGGCGTCGGCGTCGAGCGTGAGCATCTCGCGGGTGGGGGCGAGGTCGTCGCAGATGTCGACGTAGCGCACCTTGGCGGCGATGGCGGCGCGCAGGATCGGAGGCCCGAACTTGTAGAAGGGGCCCACGCAGTTGAGGACGCAATCAGCGCCCGCCATCACGGCGGCGAGGCTGGCGTTGTCGAAGGCGTCGAAGGCTGCGGCCTTCATGCCCGCGCGACCTACGGCCTGCACCACCTTCTCGGCTGCTTCGAGGCGCACATCGGCGACGACGAGCTCCGTCACGTCGGCCTGGGTCGCAAGCGCCCGCACTGCCACGCTGCCAACACCACCCGCGCCACCAAGTACGACAATTTTCATGAGCTCAACCGATGCGTGATGCAGCCCGCACGGACCGCGGAGAGAGTCAGAAGCAGGGCCCGCTGGAGACGGCCATTGAGAGGTTTCCGCTGGCGCCGTTGAAGCCTGAGACGATGAGGTAGTAGTAGACGCTGGGCGTGGTGTTGAGGGTGAAGCGGGTCTGCAGAACGCCGAAGGTATCATCTTCGCAGCGCACCGTTGTGGTGGTGTCGGTGCAGCGGGTGCGGGCCTCCACGACGGTGTCGTAGTCCGAGCCCGAGGTGTCGAAGCAGTAGGTGGCGGCCGAGGTATCGAAGGGCTGGAAGGCGAAGACCGCATCGGGACCCGCCGCGGTTCCCAATCCGCAGGAGATAGTCGTCTGATCGAATCCGCCGACGGTGCTGAAACTCCAGCTGTTGGTGGGGTCGATGGGCTCGACAAGGAAGGGGGTCTCACAGATGCCGCCGTTTGTTGCGCTGAAGTTGCACCGGGCGTCGGTGAGGCAGACCGAGTCGTAGCAGTCGAAGTAGCCGTCCCGGTCGTTGTCGATGCCGTCGTTGCAGTTCTCGGAGCACTCGGTGCGTCCGAAGCAGTCCAGGTCGTTGCAGTCGATGGTGCCGTCGCCATCGTCGTCGCGGCCATCGTCGCAGATGGTCTCGCTGACGCCGGCGATGCAGCCTGGGTCGAGGCGGCAGTCGCTGTCTGCGCAGTCGATCGCCCCGTCGCCGTCGTTGTCGGTGCGGTCTGCGCAGAGCTCGGGCGCGGGGAGGGTGGTGCAGTTGCCGTAGCGGACGCGGAGGATGTAGGGGCCGGGCGTGGTGTAGCTGTCCACGTTGATGAAGTAGCGGGTGTCGGCGTCGGCGAAGAACTGGATGCGCGAGGCGTTCCCGAGGCCGACGGTGTCGTCGTTGCAGGCGATGTCGCTGGTGCCGGGGCAGCTGTCGCGGAGGTAGAGGACGGTGTCCATCGTGGAGCCGATGGTGTCGATGCAGACGGTCCCTGCGCGGGGCAGGAGCAGGTCCCAGGCCTCGTCGGGGTTGCCGATGCCACCCGTGCAGCTGATGCCGGCGGAGGTGTTGTCGGAGCCGGTCGTGTCGCCGAAGAAGGTGCCGGCATCGTCGATGCGGAAGGCGGCGCCGCAGGTGCCGTCGAGCAGGGTTCCACAGGCGGCGTTGGAGGTGCAGTCGGGGTCGTTGCAGTCAAGCAGGCCGTCGATGTCGTTGTCGATGCGGTCTGTGCAGTTGGTCTCGGTGGCGGGAACGCAGGGGACGACGCGGGCGCAGTCGGCGTCGGCACAGTCGGTGAGGCCGTCGAAGTCGTCGTCGGTCGCGTTGGTGCAGGAGGTCTCTGCGGCCGGTCGGCAGGCCACGTCGGAGGCGCAGTCGGCGTCGGCACAGTCGGGCGAGCCGTCGAAGTCGTCGTCGAGGCCGTTGGAGCAAGAGGTCTCCCGCGTGGGAACGCAGCCCGTCACCCGGAGGCAGGCCGAGTCGGCGCAATCGGTGGCGCCATCGAAGTCGTCGTCGATGCCGTTGAAGCAGTCCTCGTTGGGGATCGCGGCACAGACGGGGTCGAGGTCGCAGTCGGGGTCGTCGCAGTCGACGGCGCCGTCGCCATCCTCGTCGATGAGGCTGTCACAGATCTCGATGGGGATGTCGCAGGCGTCGGGGATGCCGTCGCCGTCCACGTCGAGCCGGTCGTCGCCCAAGAGGCAGATGTCACGGGCGTCGCAGATCCGGTCGCCGTCGACGTCGGGGCAGGTGAGGATGCCGCAGGTGTTGGTTGCGGGAAGGCACTGGCGTCCTGAGAAGCCGTCGACCGAGGTCACGATCTGGCAGGAAAAGCCGCCGGGGCAGCCGGTGCCGCAGCCGACGGAGCAGAAGTCGCCGTTGTCGAGCGCGAGGCAGAGGCCGCCGCGCAGCGGGCAGCCCGCGTCGGAGGTGCAGACAGAGCAGAGGCCCGTCGCAGGGAGCTGGCAGTTGATGTCGCAGCCGTCGTTCGGGAGCCGGTTGCCGTCGTCGCAGACCTCAGCCTCTTCGACGGTGCCGTTGCCGCAGACGGCGACGAACGAGCCGGTGTCGGTGCCTGTGTCATCGATGGTGGTGTCTGCGGGGTCGGTATCGGCGGGGGTGGTGTCATCGATGGTGGTGTCTGTGGGGTCGGTATCGGCGACGGTGGTATCGTCGACGGTGGTGTCCGCGGAGGTATCAGGGGGGGGGGTGTCGT
>CANMDT010000098.1 GCA_947496715.1 Myxococcales bacterium | reverse complement strand
CTACTTCAGCGGTTCGGACGCAGGGAGCACCACGCAGCTCAGCTTTGTCATCTCCAACGAGGGTCGCGCCAACCTTGAGATCACGGCCATCAACAAGTCGCAGGACCGGGACGCGGAGTTCACGACCGACCTCGCCCTGCCCGCGACGATCGCACCCGGCGAGGCCCGCCGCGTCATCGTCAGCTACGCCCGCGCGGTCTCCGACTCGGCCTCGGTCGACAACGGACGCCTCGACCTTGTGACGAACGACCCCCGCGCATCCGGCGCTGGCGGCACCATCTTCCTCTTCGCCTACCACGAGGATGGCGTGCTGCCGCCCGAGTGCTCCATGAGCGTCTCGCCGGATGAGCCCTATCAGGTGGGCGACATCCTCTCGCTGGACGCCTCGAACACGATTCTGCCGGTCGGCGGCACCTTCACCGCCGCGCCCTATCTCTGGTCGCTCGTTCCTCCGGCGGGCAGCACTGCTGCGGTCGCCAACCCCTTCTCGGCCGTCACGACGCTGCTGCTGGATGCGCCGGGCGACTACGCGCTCGGGCTTACTGCCTCGGCCATCGCGGGCGGGCAGACCACCAACTGCGATCAGTGGCGCACCTTCACCGTGGTGCCGTAACGCGACGACACCGCCGTGCCAGTCGGCGCTCCGGGAAGATTCGGAGGGCTGTTCCGGTTGCGGCTCCACATCTGAGACCATCGGCGGGCACTCCCCGCCGGTGCTGGTTTTGCGAGGAAGAGATTCCATGAACGATATTCGAAGCATCAACGAGATGGTGAAGGCGGAGAGCGCCTTCGTGGACGCGATTCTTGCCGAGACCGGTCGCCGGGTTGTGGGGCAGCGCTACATGCTGGAGCGGCTGCTCATCGGCATCCTGACCGGCGGCCATGTGCTCCTCGAGGGTGTGCCCGGTCTGGCGAAGACGCTGACGATCAACACGCTCGCGGCGACCGTGAGCGCCAGCTTCAAGCGGATCCAGTTCACGCCCGATCTGCTGCCGGCAGATGTCATCGGCACGCTCATCTACAACCAGAAGTCACAGGACTTCGAGGTGCGGCGCGGCCCCGTCTTCGCCAACCTGGTGCTCGCTGACGAGATCAACCGAGCGCCCGCAAAGGTGCAGTCTGCCCTGCTGGAGGCGATGCAGGAGCAGCAGGTGACGATTGGTGACACCACCTTCCCGTTGCCCCGCCCCTTCTTCGTCCTCGCGACGCAGAACCCTCTCGAGCAGGAGGGGACCTACCCACTGCCCGAGGCGCAGGTGGACCGCTTCATGCTGATGGTCAAGGTGGGCTATCCGACCCGTGAAGAGGAGCGGAAGATCATGGACCTGATGGGCGAAGACGACCTGGCGCCCATTCGGGCGGTGGTGACGGGCGAGCAGCTCCTGGCGGCGCGCAAGGTTGTCCATCAGATCTACGTGGAGTCGTCGCTCAAGGACTACATGGTCAACATCGTCGCGGCGACGCGCGACCCGGCCACTGCGGGGCTCGGCAAGCTGTCGCGCTACATCCAGTATGGCGCCAGCCCGCGTGCGACGATCGCGCTGCTGAAGGCGGCTCGCGCGCATGCCTTCCTGCAGCATCGCGGCTTCGTCATGCCGGAGGATGTGAAGGCGATCGCGCCCGACGTGCTCCGCCACCGCATCATCCCGAGCTTCGAGGCGGAGGCGGACGAGCGCACCAGCGAGTCGCTGCTGCAGGAGCTGCTCGACCACATCGACGTGCCCTGAGACGATGCTCAGCGCTGAGACCGTACACCTGATCAAGCGGCTGGAGATTGTCACCGCTCGGATTATCAAAGACCAGCTCGCCGGCCAGTATCACTCTGTGTTCCGTGGCCGCGGGATGGATTTTGATGAGGTGCAGCCCTACGCGCTGGGCGACGATGTGCGCTTCGTGGACTGGAATGTCTCGGCGCGAACCGGCTCGCTCCATGTGAAGAAGTTCGTCGAGGAGCGGGAGCTCACGGTGCTCATCGCGGTCGATGTCTCGCCGAGCATGGAGTACGGAACCTGGTTCGCGCGGAAGCAGCAGGTGGCGGCGCAGATCGCGATGGCGATCGCGCTGACTGCGACGCAGAACAAGGACCGCGTCGGCCTGGTCATCTTCGACGACCAGGTGCGCCGCTACATCCCGCCGAAGAAGGGTCGGGGGCACGCGCTCAGCATCGTCTCGGCGCTGCTCACCTTCGAGCGTGACAGCGCCGCTGGACCGGCGGTTGCGGCCGCTCCGAAGCCGGCCTGGTGGCGCCGCTTCTGGCCGGTTCGGTCTAAGGCGCTGCAGCAGCGGCGCAGCACAAACATCGGCGCTGCGCTGCAGTTTGTGAGCCGCATCTGCCGGCGGCGGGCGGTGGTCTTCATGCTGTCGGACTTCGATGCGCCCGACTTTGAGCGCGACCTGCGGATTACGGCGCAGCGCCACGATCTGGTGCCGCTTGTGGTGCGGGACGCGACCGAGTCGGGCTTCCCCGACATTGGCGGCGTGCTGGTCCTGCGCGACCTGGAGACCGGCGCCGAAGTGGTGCACGACCCGGGCCTGCGAGGCGACGGCATGCGGTTGGCTGCAGAGCAGGCGCACGCGCAGACAGCGCAGCTCTTCCGGCGCATGAGGCTCGATATTGCGAACATCATCATTGGCGGCCCGACAGGCCAGTTGGAGAATCTGGAGCAGGAGCAGCTGGCCTACATCCGGCCGCTGATCGACCTCTTCCGCCGCCGCTCGAGGCGCCACTGATGGGCAGACTTTCGGGCATCTGCGTCGCACTCGCGCTGCTGCTTCGGGCCACGCCTGCGGCTGCGGCTGATGGCTCCGGGAGCGGCTCCGGCGCAGGGTCGGGCGCGGCGGTTGCCGAGGTTGTCGCTGGCCCGCCGGCCTCGTGGGCTGAACCTCCGCCGGCCAAGTCGGAGCTCGGCATGCCCTTCAAGGTGCGCGTGAAGGTGGCGGTCGACGAAGAGTGGGTGCTGACGCGGGTAGAGGCTGTGGGGTTCCGCTATCTGGAGAGCACCGCCAAGCCGCCCGTGCGGTTGCCCGATGGTTCGTGGGAGGCCGAGTTCGTCGTCTTCCGGACGGGCAGGTTCGAGATCCCCGGCGCGTCGGCGCTGTTCACGCAGCGGTCGGGGCTACAGGCCCGCAGCGACCTGCCCGGCTTTGTCGTCGAGATCCCCGCCGCACTTGCCAACGAGGCCTCGCCGGAGCCTGCGCCGCAGCCACCTGCGATGGAGGTTCCGACGCTGAACTACTGGCTGGCCGGCGGCCTGGCAGCGCTCGTGGCAGCAGGGCTTGGCGCGCTCATCACAGTGTTGGTGAGGCGCTACAGGCGGCTCCGTGAAGAGGCGATGCGGCCCATACCGAAGCGTCCGCCCGAAGAGATTGCCCGTGAGGCGCTCGCGCAGCTCGCAGCGGAGAACCTGCTCGACACCGAGCAGCTGGTCGACTTCCACCTACGGCTGTCGGAGATTATCCGCGGCTTTGTGGGCGCAGAGCTCGAGGTGAACGCCACGGAAATGACGACGACGGAGATCCGAGAGATGCTCGAGCGTGACGGCGCCGAGCTAGGCATTATGCGCATCGACCTGCTCCGCATCCTCGAAGAGTCGGACATGGTGAAGTTCGCCCGGTTCAGCCTTCCGCGGAGCGCGAGCGAGGCGCTCTTTGCCGACGTGGAGCGGTGGATTGGCGATGTCTGCGAGCGCCGTCAGGCGCGGGTGGAGGCGCCACCGGAGCTCGCTGGCGGGCTGCCGCCTGTGCCGCCCTCCGCGGGGGAGCGCACATGAGACACCTGCTCGTGATCGCAGCGGCGGCCATGCTGCTGACGGGCTGTGTCGCTCCGGGCGAATCGCTGTCGCTCGAGTTTCCGTGGCTGGCTGCAGGTGCCGGCACGGCGGCGCTGGCAGCCGGTCTCTGGAGCCGCCGTGGCCTTCGCGCCGCGATGCAGTTTGGTCACCTCGGCCCCGCAGCGCAGGCCGGAACGAGCCTCCGCGCGCGGCTGAGTGGTCTGCTCCCCGCGCTCCGGTGGTTGGCCGTCTTCTCGCTCTGCATTGCGCTCGGCCGCCCGCAGCTCGAGTCGGTCGACGAGCGGACGGTGGAGGGCATCGACATCTTCGTCGTGCTCGACCTCTCGGGCTCCATGCGGGCGATCGACCTCGATGTGAACGAGGTTCGCTCCATCGCGCAGACCACCGGCAAACTGCCGCCCAACCGGTTCGAGTCGGCGGTGGCGACCATCACCGATTTTGTGAAGAGCCGCGAGCGCGACCGGATCGG
The DNA here is from genome assembly GCA_947496715.1 of Myxococcales bacterium. GTDB lineage: Bacteria > Myxococcota_A > Bradymonadia > REDH01 > REDH01 > CAIWGR01. The sequence continues at coordinate 7,776 of CANMDT010000098.1, read as the reverse complement.
CATGGTCGTCTTTGCGAAGCAGGCCTTCCTCCAGTTTCCGCTTACGCTCGACTACTCCACGGTTGTGACGCTGCTCTCCCGCCTCACGCTGGAGACCATCGATGGCGCAGCAACCGCCATCGGCAACGGCCTCGGGCTGGCGGTGCGCGGACTGATGGAGTCGACAGCGAAGTCCAAGGCCATCGTGCTCGTCACCGACGGCAAGCAGCTCGGCGGCAATGTCTCGCCGCGAGAGGCGGCCAAGATCGCCAAGGACAACGGCATCAAGATCTTCGCCGTGCAGGTCGGGCGCGACGGCGATGCGGTTGTCGCCGTGGAGACCCCGTTCGGCATGGACCTCCGCCAACAGTCCTTCCCCACAGATCCCACCATGCTGAAGGAGATCGCCGAGTCTTCGGGCGGCGCCTTCTACCGCGCAGAGAACAAGGCGGAGCTCGACCGCGACCTCGGCGGCATCCTCGACCAGCTCGACCGGAGCCAGATGCAGGACATCTCGAGCGTGAATGAGCGCGAGGTCTACCACTGGTTCCTCGCTGCGGCGCTTGCACTTCTGATCGCCGAAGCACTGCTCGGCGGCACGCTCATCCGGAGGTTCCCGTGAGCCTTCAACGAACCTTCGCGCTCCTCGGACTGACTGCGCTGGTGTGCGCGCTTGCGGTTGCAGCGGTCTGGCAGTTTGTGCCGCTTGCCGAGCCGCAGATGCTGGTGTTTGGCTTCGCGCCGCTGCTCTATGTGGGCGCTGACCTGCTCTGGTGGCGGTGGCGTGCCTCGGTGGTAGAACGCCTCGGCGCATCGGTCTCGGTAGAGCAGATGGCGGCGCAGGTGTCGTTGCCGCGACGGGCTGCGCGGACCATCTTCTTTGCGCTTGCGCTGCTGCTCGCAGGGCTCTCGCTGGCGCGACCGCAGTGGGGCGAGCGGGCGCGCGAGATCAAGCGCGAAGGCATCGACCTGGTGATCGCCATCGACGTCTCGCGCAGCATGCTCGCCGACGACATCTCACCGTCACGGCTCGGAGCCGCCAAGCGCGAGGTTGATGCCCTGCTCCGCGAGCTGGACGGCGACCGGGTCGGTCTGGTCGTCTTCTCGGGCGTCGGCTTCGTGCAGTCGCCGCTAACGAGCGACTACGGCGCCATCCGGCTCTACCTCGACCGGCTCGACCCCGAGAAGATGCCGGTGCAGGGCACGGCGATCGGGCGCGCGCTCGAGGAGAGCCAGAAGCTGCTGACGGGCAACGGATCGGCGAACTTCACCCGGGCGGCGTCGCAGCTTGTGGTGGTGCTGACCGACGGCGAGGACCATGAAGGCGACCCTGTCGAAGCGGCGCGCAAGGCGAGCGCCGACAAGATGCATGTCTACACCATTGGGTTTGGCACCGACGCCGGCGCGCGAATTCCGCTCCGCAACCCGGACGGCAGCGTGAGCGGCTACCTCAGCGATAGGCAGGGAAATGTGGTGCAGACGCGGCTCGTGGAAGACCAGTTGAAGGCCATCGCAACGGCGGGTGACGGCAGGTATATGCGCTACGCGGGCGACCAGTCCATTGCCGGCTTTCTGATCCGCGAGATCGATTCCTTCGACGCTGCTGAGCTGAGTTCGCTGCTTCGTCGGGAGCGGGAAGAGCAGTTCGGCTGGTTCGTTGGCCTCGCGTTGCTGTTCGCGCTCCTCGGCCTCTCCATCGGCGACGCTCGGAGGGCACTGCCCGCGCTCGCGTTGCTGTCGCTCTTGAGTGGTTGCTCCGACCTGCTCATGCACCAGGACCCGGTCGTCGCCAACGCGCTGCAGCTTCGTGCGGTGAAGAACTACGAGGCCGCTGCGGCCCGCATCGAAGAGGCGGGCGAGGCGGCGCGCAAGCAGGCGGCCTACGACTACGACCGCGGCCTGGTGCTGATGGACGCCGGCAAGATGCTGGAGGCGCGCGACTCGCTGCTCAAGGCCCTGCGCATCGCCGAGCCGGAGAAGCAGGTGCAGGTGCTGGTCGCGCTGGGCAACCTCCTCATGGCGGACGAGGCCTACGACGACGCAATCGAGCGGTTCACGCGCGCGCTCCGCATCGACCCCACCAATGCCGCCGCTCGCCGGAATCTGGAGATCGCGCTGCTCAAGAAGTTCCCGCGCTGCGGCGCGCTGGAAGACAAGCAGGAGGAGAACGATAGCCCCGAGACGGCAAAGCCGCTCTCGGCGAAGTTCTTCAAGGGCGAGGTCAAACCGGAGGAGGCACAGCCAGACCCTGCCGCACCGGCACAGGCTCCGGCAGACGAGGCGCAGCTGGTGGCCTGTGGCGGCGACGCAGACTGGCTCGCGCTCCCCGTTGTGCCCGGCGCGCGCGTCGAGGTGACCATCAAGTTCAAGCGGCTGCGCGCAGACACGGGCAGCAGCCCGCCGCCCGACTTCATCGCAGCGAGCGCCGTGGCGATCGCGCTCTACGGTGAGGACACCTCCAACCCGATCGCGGTGGACGAGGGGCGCAGCAGCAAGACCGACAAGATTGCCGCAGCGAGCGTCACGCGCACCATCTCGGCCGAGGTTGGCTCAACCAAGGTAGCGCTGCTTCGGGTCTTCATCGCACCCGGACTCGAGATGAGTTACGTGCCCAGCGTGGAGATTTTCCCGCCCTGCAGCTCGCTCGAAGACCGATTCGAGGCGAACAACTCGGCCGAGACAGCGACCAGCGCAGACACGGGCAGCTACGAGGCGCGCATCTGTGCTGCCAACCCCGACTGGTATGGCGCCAACCTGCAACCCGACGACACGCTCTTTGTCGACGTTCCGCCTGCTTCGCTGCGGAGCGGCACGGGCGCGAAGGGCGATGGCTCCATGACCATCACACAGCGTGGAGACAAAGGTGCCAAGCAGGGAGAGAGCGCGGTCATCGGAGGCCAGGCCGGCTACTCCTTCCAGGTCGATGCGGGCAATAAGGGTGGCAAGGTCTTCTTCGAAGCAACGGGCGTGGAGGGCGCCGAAGGGCCATACCGGCTCGAGGTCACCCGCTTCGCCGCCTGCCCCGTCGGAAACGACAAGAACGAGCCCAACGACCTGCCCGACAGCGCGACGACGGTCGACCTGACGAAGGGGCCGCTGCTTCATCAGCGCCTCTGCGACAGCGACGTAGACTGGTTTGTTGTAGACCTGCCGGAGCCCGAGAAGGAGGGTTCGGGCGAGCCGCCACCAACGCGGCCCCTCTCAGCCGCGGCCTCTTGGCGCGGCGCCCCGCGCGAGGTCACCATTCGGGTCTACAACCCTGCAACTGGCGAGCAGCTCGCTGCTTCTGCGCCCTCCGACCCTGCCGCCAAGCAGCCCGATACCGGCTACGCGGGGGTCATCGCGTCTGCGGAGATTGCGTCGACCATCAAGCAGGTTCGCGTGGTCGTGGATGGCGCGCCGGGCTTCTACGACCTGAGCTTCCCCGACCTCAAGCCGCCGCCGCCGCCACCCTCCGACGACAAAAAGGAGAAGTCCGACCAGAGCGACAAGGGCGACAAGGGCGACCCGAAGGAGCAGAAGGGCGACGGCGAAGAGAAGAAGGATGGCGAGCCCGAGGAGAAGCAGGGCGCCGAGAAGCAGGCCGCCAAGCCCGAGGGCGAGGAGGAGGCGCAGGCCGCCAAGCCGACGCCGGAAGAGGAGAAGAAGAAGAAGCTCATGCAGCTCCTCAACAGCCTCGACCCGGGTGACACGAACCTGCAGCTGCAGCAGGCACTTGAGAAGATGCCGGAGACCTACATCGAGAAGGAGTGGTGACGATGAGCCGGCTCGCGCAGCGGTTCGTTCGCGGCTGGATGGTGGCCCTGGCCGCCGCGGCCGTCTTGGCGGGCTTTGCGTTGCCCGCAGCGGCCGCGTTGCCATCCGATGCGGAGATCCGTGTGAGCGGGCGGCAGATCACCGCCGCAGACCTCGTCCAGGTGGAGGTGGTGCTCCGCTCCGAGGGCACGGTCGGCGTGCCTTCCGGAAGCGACTTCACGGTGGTGAGTCGCGGCAGCTCGACCTCCATGTCGTTCGGCCTCGGCGGGCGGTCCACCGAGCGGACAACGCAGTTCCTGCTGCGTCCGAACCGCGTCGGCACGCTCACGATAGGCAGCATTGCCGTTCAGACAGAGGGCGGCCGTGGGAGCAGCGACCCTATCACCGTCGAGGTCACGGCGGCAGACCCAAACCGGCAACAACAGCAACAGCAGCAGCCCGATCCGTTTGCGGGCATCTTTCCTCCGAACTTTCCGCGACTGGGCGGCCGCTTGGGGCAGCAACAGCAACAGCAGCAACAGCAGGCGCAGCAACAGCAGCTCCAGCAACAGCAGCTCCAGCAACAGCAGCTCCAGCAACAACAGCTCCAGCAACAACAGCTCCAGCAACAACAGCAGCAGCAGGCGCAGCAGCAGCAACAGCTCCAGCAACAGCAGCAGCAGGCGCAGCAGCAGCGGGCGCCGCAGTACAACGTTGGCGCCGCACCAGCCCCTGGCTCCGACGCCATGATGGAAGCCGGTGTGCCCGCCTCCTCCGACGGACCCGTGCTGGTCTCCTTTGTCTCCAACGCCCGGCCGGTCGTCGGCGAGCAGCTGCTCGTGGACGAGGTGCTCTTCAGCCCGGTCAACATGGTAGGGTTGCAGGTCGCAGACTTCTCGGAGCCTGACTTCAACGGCTTCTGGTTCGACGAGATCACCGATGCCCGCCTGGCGGGCCGCGGCAACACGCTGCGCTCGCGCCTCATCGGAGGCCGAACCTACGCCAGCACGCTCATCCGCTCCTACCTTCTCCTGCCGCTCCGAGCGGGAGAACTCACCATCCCGCCCGCCTCGATCACGCTCGAGCTCGGAGGGTCGCGCGGCACCTACGCCACCGGCTCTGTCACCATCGACGTCGCAGAAGCGGAGAGTGGCCGCGTGGGACAGTTCTCTATCGTCGCCACGCTCGACCACGCGCAGCTCCGCGCGGGAGACACCGCACTCTACCACATCGAGGCGACGGGCGTCGGCATCTTCTCCAACCTCTCGCTGCCGCAGCTTGCCCCCATCTCAGGCCTACGCATCGGCAAGCCGTCGGAGACGCACACCCAGGCGCTCGGCGCGAGCGGCTGGATGGAGGGGCGAGCCGGTGTCACCATTCCGATCGTGCCCGAGCGGGAGGGCACCTTCGCCATCCCGGCGCAGCGCATCGACTTCTACAACCCCTTCACCAAGAAGGTCGAGAAAGCGACCACTGCACCCTTCACCCTGACCGTCACGGGCCAGGCGCCGATTGCGGAGGTGGCGCATGCCGACGAAGGCTCGGGCACACCCTGGCGCGAGGCGCTCCCACCGTTGCGTCAGCCGGCACAGTATGCCGCTACGCCCGCTGTCGTAACGGCACTTCCCGGCGCCTGGTGGGCGGTCTGCCTCCCACCGCTCGTCGCGCTCTTGCTGGCCGCCGGCCGACGCATCCGTGACCTCCGCGCGAGCGGCGCCTCGGACCGGCGGCGGTCCGGCGCGCGGAAGCGGGCGCTGGGGCGGCTCGAGGAGCGAGACGACGCAGCCGTTCGCATCCGCGAGGCCCTGCTGCTCTTTCTCCACGACCGCTTCGACCTCACCGCAAAGGGTCGCACGGCCGCTCAACTTCGTGATTGGGCGGTGGCGCACATTGGTCCTGCGCCGGCCGACGAGCTTGTTGCGCTGCTCACGGCCGCAGAGGCCGCGCGGTTCGCCGGTGGAAGCCTCGACGGGCTCGAAGCGCGCGCCGCAAGCTGGATTCAGGAGGTTGGCAATGCGGAGTAGGCTGACGCTGGTTTCATCGCTGCTGCTGCTCGCGTCGACTGCGACGGCCGCAGAGGCCCCGCCTGACCGCCAGCCATTGAAGCGGTCCATCGGGGAGCTTCACGCCATGACCGCGCAGGCGCCCAACGCAGCCGATCTCTGGTTCGACCTCGGCATCGCCGAGGCAACTTCCGGCTCGCTCGGACAGGCGCGGTTTGCGCTCGAGCGTTCGCTCTGGCTCGCACCCTTCGACCGGGAGGCACGCGCGGCACGCGACCTCGTCACAGGCGCCGCTCGACGGGCGCAGGCGGAACGGTCGGGCGAGAAGTCCATTCAACAGGGCGAGGCTCCGGCCATCGCCTGGTGGCGCGCAGCCGCATCGTTACCGCTCGGGCTCATGACCAACCTCGCTGCTGCGCTCAGCCTCGCGCTGCTGGGCACCTATCTGGCCGCGAACTTCGGAGGCAGCGCGCAGCGGCGCGAGCGAAGCCGCTGGGCCTTCATGGGGCTCTGCATCGCCCTCCCCCTGCTCGCCGGCATCACGCTGGCCGCTGGGTTTGGCCGCACGCGCGTCCAGCCCGCTGTTGTGCTGACGGCAGCGCCGCTACCGCGGACGGGGCCCGACCAGCTCGCCGCGCGTGCCAAGAACCATGGCATCTACGAGGCCAGCCTCGTGGCCGTGCGCGAGGAGCGCGAAGGCTGGTGCCGCGTCGAATCGGCCACCAGCGCCGACCTCTGGCTGCCCTGCGAGCAGCTCGGCCGCATCAACGCAGCCGCGCCGCAGTAGCGCGGCGGGCAGAGACTAGAAGGTGAGCGTTGTTCCGAGCGACAGCACCTGCGTGCCGATGTCGTAGGTGCCGTTGTTGACGGGGTGCGAGACCGATTCGGTTCGCTGACCGCAGGCCACGCTAACGGGAATATCGGTGCCGTAGACGAAGTAGTCGGCGCTGGTCGGGTCGGTGGGCGGGACCGCGCAAATCTCGAGCGGCACGAGCGCCTCATACTTTCCGTTGGTGACCGTCCAGGTGGGCGAATGCATGTAGGCGTAGGCGGCATCGATGGAGCCCCAAGGCATGATGTAGCTGCCGCCCACGGTCAGGCCGATACGGTTGAGGCTGATGAAGTCGAGGTTGGTCCACTCCTTGGGGGTGGCGCCCTTCTCGTAGAAGCCCCCGGCGCGGAGGCGGGTCTCCGAGGTGGCCGACTTGGCGACCCGCTTTTCGAAGCCGAGCCGTCCCGACCAGGCATCCTCAAAGTTACGGTAGAGGTTGAGGTTGGGGAGCTTGCGGATGCCAATGCTCCCCGACGCTTGACTGCCTTCGGGACATGTCACAGAGAGAGCACTCACGTTGGCGTCCACGCGGGTCGCGGGCTTGGTTGGGTCGGGGTTCGGGACCAAGCAGGCGATATCCGAGACGCTGCCCGCCAGCTTCACGCGGAAGGCGTCCATGGCGCTCCAACCCTCCCAGACGTAGTCGCCCTCCACCGACCAAGCGGGGCGGTCGCCGGGCATCGCATCGGCATCCATATGCTTATACTCGACCGCCAACCGAACGACGGTCGGCATCACGGTGTCGAGGGTGGCCGCCTGGTCGGTAATGAAAAGGCCGACACCGGAGAGGTACTTCGGGAACTCAACATTCACCTCGCCCTCGGTGTGGAGGTCGAACTCCGGCCGAACGCTGGCACCAACCGACCAGTTCTGGGTGGGCTCCCAGAGAGCGCCCGCAATGAAGGTGAAGTTGTAGCCAAAGGTCTGCAGCCGGTTCGGCGCAATCAGGTCGTACTTCTCCTCGCTTTGAAAGCAGGGAGTTCCTTCGGCAATCCGAGTGTCCCCGCAGACGTAGGGGGACGAGGCAAAAGAGCCATCGCCATCTGCGGCGAGGTTGTAGTCCACCGAGAGCATCGGGGCCTGCAGGGTGAGGCCGAGGCTCAGGTTTGCAGGGTCAAAGCGATAGGCGGCGGCGACGCTCGGGTAGACGAGGAGCACGCTCTGATCGATGATCATGTACTGCTGGCCAGCCTTGCTGACGGCGGTGGGGCTGGCGTTGGTGGGGCC
>CANMDT010000097.1 GCA_947496715.1 Myxococcales bacterium | reverse complement strand
CATCGACGGCCGCGATGTCGGGCTCTCTGCACCCATCTCGGCAGACCGCCCTTTGCCCCTCAAACCGGGCCAGCGTCGCATCACCTTTGTCCGCGGGCCCCACCGCAAGGCGCTCCTCGTGACCATCGTCGACGGTCAGACCGCGCTCCTCCATCTCCCAAACCCACAAACCACCCCCTGATCTCCGAGGCATCGTGCTTGTTCAACCAGAAGGCGTAGGCTGGATCGAAGTCATCTGCGGACCCATGTTCTCCGGCAAGACCGAGGAACTCATCCGCCGCATCAAGCGGGCCCACATCGCCCGTCAGTCCGTTCAGGTCTTCAAGCCTGTCATCGACGACCGCTACTCTCGGACCGAGATCTGCAGCCATGCCGGCCGCACCCTCGAGGCCGTCTGCGTTCGCGATGTCTCCGAGCTCCGCGCCGCCGTCCGCGACACCGTCAAGGTGGTCGGCATCGACGAGGTGCAGTTCTTCGGCGACGAGGTCCTCGCCCTCTGCGAAGAGCTCGCCGACCGCGGCGTCCGTGTCATCTGCTCCGGCCTCGACCAGGACTCCGCCGCCAACCCCTTCGGGCCCATGCCCGACCTCATGGCCATGGCCGAGTTCATCACCAAGCAGCTCTCCATCTGCGTCGAGTGCGGCCACCCCGCAAACCGGAGCCACCGCGTGGTCGATAGCTCCGGCGGCGCACAGATTCAGGTCGGCGCGGCCGACAGCTATGTCGCCCTCTGCCGCGGCTGCTACAACAGCGCCCGCCACCTCGCAGCCGAGCGGGCGCGCCAGACCGCACTTCCGCTCTCGCCCATTTCCGACAGCGAGGACCTCTCGTGACCACCGACAACGCCTATCGGCAGCTCGACTTCCGGCTCAGCGAGCGGACCCACCACTACGGTCCAAACATTCACCTTCTCGCCGACCCCTTCGCGCTCACCCAGCTCGCCCGCGTCTGTGCGCCCGAGACCCGACAGCCCGACTTCAACCGGCTCATCGCCCAACTCTACACCCACCTAGGCATCGCGGCGATGAACCATGCGCTGCCCCGGGCCCGCGTCGCCTCGCAGACCCGAATGGCCGCCTATACCGACCGCGCCCTGCTTGACGGCGAGCGGTTCGATCCCGCAGCGCAGGTGGTCTGCGTGAATGTGGCCCGCGCGGGAACCCTCCCGTCGCAGACGCTCTACGACCTCTTCAACACCATCCTCGACCCCGACCAGGTCCGGCAGGATCATCTCCTGGTCTCCCGCGTTGCGCCCGAAGGAGGCCGCGTCACGGGCGCCGAGATCTCGGCCAGCAAGGTCGGTGGCACCATCGAAGGCCGTCACCTCGTCATCCCCGACCCCATGGGAGCCACCGGTACGAGCCTCTCGACCGTCATCTCCCACCTCGAAAAACACTACGGAACGCCAGCCCAGATCCTGCTCCTGCACCTCATCGTGACGCCGCAGTATCTCCGCTTCATCGCCGACCACCACCCCACCGCCCAGGTCTTTGCTCTCCGCCTCGACCGCGGGATGAGCTCGCCGGAGGTGCTCGCCACCGAGCTCGGCGCGCGCTGGAGCGAAGAGAACGGCCTCACGCCGAACGACTACATCGTTCCCGGCGGCGGTGGCTTCGGTGAACTCATGAACAACGCCTTCGTCTGACCCCGCAACCTCGATAGGGACCCCATGTCTGTCACGCTCGACCCCCTCCTCCTTGATCCCAAGACCCGTGTGATGCTCTCGCCCGAGCAGATCGCCGCCCGCGTCGCCGAGCTCGGTGCCGAAATCAGCCGCGACTACGCCGGCGAGCCGCTCATCGTCGTCTGCATCCTCAAGGGTTCGCTGATCTTCTTCTGCGATCTCGTCCGCCACATCAACCTGCCGGCGGTCTTCGATACCCTCCAGGTCTCCTCCTATCATTCGGGTACGGAGAGCACGGGCGAGGTCAAAATTGTCCACGACCTCTCCATCAGCATCCTGGGCCGCGATGTCCTCCTCGTCGAAGACATCGTCGATACCGGCCTCACCATGAGCCACCTCACCGAGCTACTCGGCACCCGCCACCCCAAGTCGCTCCGCATCTGCTCGCTGCTCGACAAGCCGTCGCGCCGCAAGGTCACGGTCGACATCGCCTACACCGGCTTCAGCATCCCCGACGAGTTCGTAGTCGGATACGGCCTCGACTACGGCGAGTTCTACCGCAATCTCCCCTATGTGGGCGTGCTCGAAGCCATCCCGGCGCTGCCCAAGTAGCAGAGCGACGCGGACCCAAAAACGACTGCGGGCCACCCAGACAGGGCAGCCCGCGCAGGCGTTATGCCCCTGACGGGTTAGTCGCGCGTCTCGGGGAAGACGGCCGGACGACGGGTCCGGTAGGTCGCGTCGAGGGTGTCGAGCAGCTCGAGGATGACCTGCTCATACTGGGGTCCGCCACCGGCGCGGCCATCGGGGTAGCTCGCGTGGTCGGTGTAGAAGTTGCCCTGCACGCAGTTCGCCTCGTCGTCCCAGGTGGAGATGCCGCAGCCGCCGTCGGCGGTATCGGTGAGGCCGTCGTTGTCGTTGTCGATGCCGTCGGCGCAGAAAGGGACGCGGTCGCCCGTCTCCGACCGTCCACCCGAGGTGGCGCAGCCGTCGTCGAGGCCATCGCTGTTGCCGTCGCCATCGTTGTCGATGCCGTCGTTGCAAGCGGTGATCTCGTTGTTGCCGCAGAAGCCGTCGGGGAAGACGATGATCGACTTGGGCCAGGTGCCGCCCGCCATGAAGCCTGCGAAGGGAAGCGCCGTGATCTGGAGCTCCTCAGGCGACTGGCCGTAGCCGTGGAGGACCATGACAACAGGGAAGCGGGCGTTGCGGAAGACGGAGTCCTGCGGCCACTCCGACAGGCCGTCGCCGGCGACGCAGTCAACGTCGAGGCTGTCGATCTCGCCATCATCATCGTTGTCGATGCCGTCGTTGCAGCGGGTGAGCACAGCGTCGGTCTCGCTGGTCGACTCGGCACTGGCGCACGACTCATCGTGGCCGTCCTTCTTGCCGTCGCCGTCGTTATCGAGGCCGTCGCTGCACTGCGTCCGCTCGTAGCCGGGCGGCAGCGCGATGGAGTAACGGACCTTGCCGCCGAGCACGGCAGAGGGGGCGTAGTAGGTGCCGTTCGGGAGCGGGTAGGGCGGCCGAATGATGGTGCGCTCCGGGTCGGGGAAGCGGTTGGTCACGAAGGCGAGCATCGTCAGCAGCCGGTTGGCGATCTGAGGAATCGTTCCCACATGCTTGCCGTCGCCGTCACAGATGAGCTCGGCGTCGGAATCGGGGTCGCCGTAGCGCACATAGACATGCTCGCCGAGGTTGGCGTAGTCGACGTCGTTGAAGTTGTAGTCGTTGGCATCCTCCTTGGGGATGTCCTGCACCGGGTAGAAGTCGTCGTAGATGCGCACATTCTCGCCGCGCGACTGGAGCTCTCCGACAAGCGCCGTGCCGCTGGCTGCGAAGTTGAACAGGTCGCGGATGCCAGCATCCATGTAGAGGGTGAGCTCGTCGAGGGTCTGCTGCGAGGCCTCGGCGATCTTGGTGCGGGGGTTCCGCTCGGCGAAGAGCTTGGCAAGGTTGGGGTTGTAGTCGAATACACCGTTGCCCTCGCCGAAGTCGTAGCCGCCATCGGCAAGCTGGGTGGTGTCGGCGACGCCGTCGAGCCCCTTGTCCTCGTAGGGCTCGCCCTCTTCGTGGAGCCAGTTCTCCTCAGGCCCCTTGGGGTTGGTCATCGGGTCGTAGTTGTCCCGGTTCGGGTCGGGGTTGGTCGCGGCGTCGTATCCCGGCTCCTGGGCGTCGGCGAGGCCGTCAGTGCCGACATCCTCGTAGGGCTCCCAGAAGTTCTTCACGATCGGCTCTCCGGCGTCACGAACGCCGTTGCCGTTGAGGTCGACAGCCCAGGTGAAGGGCATCGGACGGTTCTGGTCGCAGGGGCTGTCGTAGAGTCCTTCGTTGGTCTCATCGGGCTGCCCGTTGCCGTCGAGGTCGCAGGCGCGCGGGAAGGGCAGGGAGCGGTCTTTGCTGCCCACGCCGTCGCAGAACTGGATCACGGGGCGGCTGCCATCGGGGTTGAACTCGTCGTCGTAGAAGCCCGTGGCAATCGTAAAGCCCGGAGTGGTGCCAGCGGCGCATTCGGGGTCGCGCGGGCAACGGTCGGCGTAGGAGCGGGTGAGCTCACTGAGCGGAAGACCGGGTGCCGCGAAGGGGCTCTGGTCGTTGTAGGTGACGATGCTGCCGTAGGACATCATCAGGTCGGTAAAGATGTCGGCATAATCGCTGCGCGGGAAGGCGCCGCCCGTGCCGTCTCCGGTGTCATACCACCACTCGTCGAACCGCTGCGCGTGCTCGAACTCCATCGTGGGCTCGTAAGGGGTGCCTTCGCCGAAGGTCGGCGCCGAACCGAATCCACCCATGCCTGCATCGCGGATGTAATGGGCCAAGTAGGTCCAGTCCGTGGGGCCACCAAGAGGCCCCAGGATGTCGAAGGCATCGGGGTTGCGGTAGCCGATCATCGAGGCCCCGTTGGCGCCCATCGACACACCGGTGATCGCGCGGAACTTCCAGTTGCGGTCGTAGGTCGTTCCGGCCGTGTTGGCGAAGCCAATCTGGAACTCGCCGAGCAGCTCGGTCTCGAACCGCACATTGTTCCGGACCAGGTTCTCCTGCAGGTTGATGACGAGCGGCTGAATGGTCTCGGTCGCACCAGGCTCGCGGTGGTAGACGCGGATGGCGGAGGGGCGCGCGCCAGCAGGCAGCAGCGATGCCTCAATGGGGATCGTCACGAGGTAGCGGCGACCGAACCGGCGGGTGTCGGCGGTCAGGGTGAAGGCCGGCGACATCGCGGTGTGGCCCTCGGGAACAATGCTCCCCTCGGCACAGGCGAGCGTCACATCGGTTGCAGCCGTTACCTCGTTGCCCTCAAACTCCGCCGAGAGTCCGACGGTGCTTCCGCCCACAGGGACCTCGAGGAGCAGGGGCGAGCCGGCGGTCACGGTCGCCGTCACGGGCGAACCTGCACAGGAGAGCGCAGCGCTGACAGTGTCCGTCCCGGTGTCGGCACCGGAATCGGCGGAGCCACTGGTGTCGCCCGAACCGCTCGTGTCGCCGGAGCCCTCGACGCCCACGTCGGCCGTCGTGCTCTCCTTGTCGTCGCCGCAGCCGGCGAGGGCCGCCAGGCAGAACCAGACCGGCAGTGCTGCAACCTTCAGGCCGCGGCCCCACTTCGTTTGCTCATTCATCCTGAACCTCGATGGATGGTCGCAGCAGAATCTGCCGCGCGGTTAGGCTAGCCGCTCCCGTAGGCTCACAAAAGGAGAAACGGTTGCAGTCCTCCGCCGCGCCGTCACCGAGCCGTCGCACAAACTGGTGCCGCATTGCCGAATCATCTCCCGTCAGACTTGCTCCGCGAACCCGCCTGCGCCACAATGCTGGCCATCTCTTCCTACGGACCGCCATGCGACCCCAAGCTCTCCTCCTCGCGCTCCTCCTCTGCCTTGTGAGCATCGGCTCGCTCGGCTGCATCAGCGACACGCTGCGCGACGACCTGACCACCGAAATCTCCATCAACAACCCGGGTGGCGCGCAGCCCCCCTTCGAGATTCACAAGCGGTTCAAGTTCACCCACAACCCCGCCGAGGCCGTCTCCGTCAACCTCGAGTCGGCCTACATCAACATCATCCTGCCCAGCGACGCCCGGCTCTCCTTCGCCAGCCGCGCCCAGTTCTTCACAGAGTATAAGGGCGAGCGCGTTCTCATCGCCGAGGCGAGCGGCTTCGCGGCAGACACCACCTACGCCGACCTCAACATCGTCTACAAAGAGGACCTCCATCCCTTCCTCACCGAAGACGGGCTCATGGACCTCATCATCCGGGTGGAGCCCAACGGCTGGTATCCCGCTCGCCACGACCTGATCCTCATCAGCACCGTCGCGACCATCTCCTTCGACCTCTAACCGGTCGCGACCGGCCCGCTCTGAGCTGTGAGCGCAGCGGCCCGCTGGTCCGCTCCACCATGCGGCCGAACATAGGTCGGCTCCACCATCGCCGGCTCCACCAGCTCCACATCGTGCGTGCGCAGATAGGCGAGCAGTGCCGCGGCGGTTGGCGCATCGAAGCTCGCCTCAAGCGGCGCCGTTACCGCGCTGATCGGAGCAAAGGCCTCGGCGTATCGCGCCGCTCCGTTGCCCGCCAACCAACTGCCTGCCGCGAAGGCTGCGGCGGCTTCCGCGAAGGCGGCCGGCGCGTAGGCCCCGACAGCCACCAACTCCGCTACCACCGGCCCGGTGGTAAGGACGCCGCCATAGACCTCGTTGCGCCGCGCCTCGGTGGCGTAGATGAGCCGCCCGCCGGAGGGCAGTACCGCAGCAATTGCCGCAATGCTCGGAACGTTCCGGATGCGTGCGCCCGAGGAGAAGGCGAGCCCCTTGGCGAACGACAGCCCGATGCGCAGCCCCGTGAAGCTGCCGGGTCCGGCGCCGACAATGAGCTCGTTCAGGGAGTCGGCCTGCCAACCACGTCGGGCCAGAAGCTGCGCGACCGTGTCGGCCAGCCCCCGCGCGTGCCCCTCCGTCTGCAGGTGAAGGGAGCTGTCGACCAGCAGGCCATCCTCTTCGAGCGCAACCGACTGCATCATCGAGGCTGTCTCGATGGCCAGTCGCCTCACGATGCCAGCCAGTGGGCGAAGGAGTCCCAGTACCGCTTGAGATCGTTCACCATGGCGAAGGCCATGAGCGACACCACCGCCACCACGCCTGCGTAGCTCACAATCTGCCGCGCCTTGAAGGAGAGCGGGCGCCGCATCGCAGCCTCCACGCCGCCAATCAGGATGTGGCCGCCATCGAGTCCGGGAATGGGCACAAGGTTCACCATCGCCAAGCTGATGCTGATGTTGGCCATCATGAAGAGGAAGGCTGCGAGCCCCTCACGGGCACTCCGCGAGGCGAAGTCGGCCATCATCATCGGGCCGCCGAGGCTCGAAGGGTCGGACTGGAAGGTGAAGAGGTCGAAGACGCCTACCGCCATCGAACGGGTCATCGAGAAGACCTCGGTTACCGCGCCTACCGTCGCAGCCTTCACCCGGTCTCCGGTTGTGTAGTCCCGCATCGGACCCGCATCCACGCCTTCACGGGTTGCGCCGCCAATGGCGACTTCGAGCGTCTTCACGTTGAGCTCGCCTGCGGTCCAGGCGGAGGTCGGCGTCACGGTCGTCTCGGTCAGCACGCCTGCGCGGGCGTAGGAGAGCCGGTAGGCCTGATCGGGCTTCTCTTGCATCGCCGTCTCGACCGATCGAAACTCGCGAACCGGCCGACCCTCAAAGGAGACGATCCGGTCGCCGCGTTGAAGCCCCGCCTTCGCCATCGGGCTTCCGGGTGTTACCTCCCAGAGCACCGCCTCGGCGCTGGTCACTTCGGTCTCGATCGCCGCAGCGCAACGCGGCAGAACCGCCTCACGCTTGGTCCCGACGAAGAGCGAGAAGGCCTTCTCCGTCGTCGGCACGGGATGCACAAAGACCAGTTTGCAGGGGCCCTGCTCGGCCCGCATTGCCTCACGCAGCGCCAGGAAGTTGCTTGTCCGTTTGCCGTTGACACTCACCACCTCATCAAAGGTTGCGAGCCCCGCGGCCGCAGCGCTGCTTCCTGCAGCCACCTCGATGTAGGAGGCAAAGCGGTTGTTCATGAGTCCGATGCGGGCGCCCGAAACCTTCCGCTTCTTGGAGAGCGGGTCGGCATGGGTGAAGGCCTTGGGGTGGACCACCACCTCGAGCGGCTTGCCGTCGCGGAGCAGTTCCACCTTAAGATCCTTGCCGCCAGCATCCATGACAGCGTCCCGCACCTGGTCGAAGAAGCGAACGGGGTCGCCATTCACTGAGGTGATCTCGTCGCCCGGCATGATGCCTGCCACGTCTGCCGGAGAGCCACCTGCAACCCAGCCGACCACCGGCGCCGGCCCCTGCGTCGCGGCGCCGAGCAGTGCCGCCATGATGGGAATCGGCAGCAGGATGTTCACCAGCGGACCGGCCAGGAAGATGATGATGCGCTGCCAGACCGGCTTGTCGGCGAGCGACACGCCCCGCTCGTGCTCCTCCAACTCTTCTTCCGGGTTGGCGCCAGCCATGAGCACATAGCCGCCAAGGGGCAGGGCGCGGATGGAGAACTCGGTGTCCCAGATGACCTTCGAGAGAACAACCGGCCCCATCCCCACAGCAAACCGCAGGCACTTCACGCCGAAGGCGCGCGCCGCCACAAAATGGCCGAGCTCGTGAAAGAAGACGAGCGTTCCAATCATCACCGCGAAGGGCAGAAGCACAGACAACAAGGCGATTCTCCTATCAGCTCGGCAGGTTGCCGAGGCCTAAGCATTCACGAAGCACGACGATGTAGGGAGCAGCGAACATGAGCGCATCGAGTCGGTCCAACATTCCGCCGTGACCATAAATGATGCTGCCCGAGTCTTTGGCGCCCGTGCTCCGCTTGATCAGCGACTCGCAGAGGTCGCCAACCTGGCCGAGCAGGGCAGACGGAACCGCGAAGAGGCAAATCTGCGCCGGCGTCAAGGCCGGCAGGTGCGTCGGAGCGAGCATCGCCACCGCCGCAAATCCACCACCGATCGAGCAGACCAGCCCGCCGACCGCCCCCTCGATGGTCTTCCCGGGAGAGACGTTGGGGGCCAGCTTGTGGCGGCCGATGAGCCGACCCGTGAAGTAGGCGCCCGTGTCGCCCGTGAAGATGATGAACATGGCCAGCAGAACCCAGCCGGCCTGCCCCTTCCAAACTTCGCTCGGCACCGGCCCACGCGACAGCAGCACCAGGCCCCCGAAGAGCAGCGTCACGTAGGCAAACGACGAGAGCGACAGCGCGATGGAGCGGCCAGCCAGCGGCGGATTGTCGCCCATCTGCAGGCAGGTCATCATCATCGCGATGACGCTGAGGGAGCCCACCCCATAGGCCGCTAGCGTGCCCGGGAACCAGTAGGCCGCAAGCAGCGTCGCCACGGGGCCGAAGACTGCGACCGCAAACAGCGTGGGCGAGGCACGCACGCCCGTCATGGTCAGATACTCCCAGGCGCCGATACCCGCGGCCACCGCGAGCGCCAGCCCCACTGCCCAGTTCGGGGCGTAGAAGAGGACCGCGAGAATCAGCGGTATCGCTACGCCCGCACCAATGAGACGCGGGACGAGGTCGCTCTTCGTCCAATGCGGCTTTGCCACTTCAGCCATGCTCGGTCGCTCCCTTCAGTCGTTCCTCGAGCTGCGCGAGCTGTGCCGGAATCAATGCGTTGTTGGTGTCTTTGCTCGCCGCAAACCGGATCTGCGCGATCGCCATCGCGAAGTCTCGCACAGCCAGTGCCTGCTGTGCAATGCGAAGGTGGCGCCGCGCGATCGGATGGGTCGACAGCTCCTCGAGCGGCAGCGAAGTCGTCGAGGGCCGCGTGATCGCAGCGCTGTCCTGCGATGCAGAGCGCTGCATCTGTAGATCGTAGGCCTCACGCGTCCCCGGCGACCGCAGCGTCCGGTAGGCCTCGCAGATCCGCGCATAGACCTCATTAGACAGGTCGGCAGAGACGCCGCTCGCGGCCAACCGCTCCGGATGAAGCCGCATGCTCAGCCGATCGAAGGCGGCAACCACCTGGTCCGCCGGCACGTCGTCCGCCAGCCCGAGCACCTCGTAGTGGGTCTGCTCCGCCAGCCGCTCCGCCCGCTCTGCCAGCTCCGCGCTCATGGGTCGTTCCGGCCGGCCGAACTCGGCCCAGCGGAGCCCCAGCGTCCGCATCACCACATCACGCAGCACGCCATGGCCACACGGAATGCATACCACCGCATCAAAGGGCGGTCGGGCGCGCTCCGCCAACTCCTCCACGAGCAAGACGAAGGCTGTCTCCGCGGGCAGCCCCGATGCAAAGGCCGCTGCCAGCTCCGCTGCCGGAGGCCCCTCGAGGAGGCTGTCTAGGATCACCGCAGCAACCACCTGCTCGGCCGCAACCTCCCTGATCTCAAGCGGATTCGAGGTCACCACCACCCGCAGGTGCGATGCCCGCAGCTCCTGGCCGATCGCGTTCTGCAGCTCGGGTCTCACGCAGGCGAAGAGCAGCAGCGGGTTCGGCGGATCGCTCTCCTGCATCGCGTTAGCGGTCTGCCGATGCGGGCAGGTCGCGGCTGCGGGCAGCGTCGCGCGACTCGTCGCTCATCACGCCGGCCACGCGGAGGATGGTCTGCGTATGACGACCGGTCTGTTTATCGCGTGCACGGACATGGAGCATGCCGTCCGACTTCACCTCGAAGGTCACCTCCACGGCCACCTGTCCGCGCCGCGCACGACGGAGCCCCGTGAGCGTGAGCACGCCGAGCAGCCGGCACTCCGAGGCCGACCGCGACTCGCCCTCGAGCACGTTCACGCGAACCGTCTCTTGGTCATCGCGAGAGGTCACGAAGGTCCGTGTGGAACGGGTCGGGATGGCGCTGTTCCGAAGGATGAGGCTGTCTGCAATGCCGCCCACCGTCTCGATGCCCAGCGCGTGCGGCGTCACATCGAGCAGCAGGGCCGTGAGGGCCGGTATGCCACCTGGAATGTTTACGGAAGGGTAGGCAACATGGTCCAGGCCGCGAGCGTAGATTGCTGCTCCCACTGCGATGACCTCGTCCGGGTTGATCGCGTCGAAGGGCTCCTTGAAGAAGTAGGCCTTCGCCATCTCTCGAACGAGCGGGCTCTTCGTTGTGCCGCCCACGAGCACCACGCGGTCGATCTCCGAAGAGGAGATCCGCGCCAGCTTGAGTGCCTCGTCGCAGACGCCAAAGGTCTGCTGCACCAGATCGGCGCAACGCTGGCGGATCATCTGCGCGTCCAGCTTGAAATCGAATTCGCTCGCCGCCGCGGCGCCCGGGATCAGCTCTGCGATCCGGGCAACCGCGCTGCCCTGTTCGCTCACATCGATCTTCGCCTGCTCGGCCAGCGCCTTGAGCCGTTGCATCGCAGAACGATCCGTCCGGATGTCGAAGTTGAAGCGCTCCTGGAACGAGGAGACAATCAGGTCGACGATGCGGAAGTCGAAGTCGTCGCCACCCAGGAAGCTGTCGCCTGCGGTGCTGCGAACCTCGAAGACATGGTCGCGCAGCTCAAGCACCGTGATGTCGAAGGTGCCGCCGCCAAAGTCGTAGACCGCAATCCGCTCACGCTTGTTGTTTGCCGAGCCGTAGGCCAGCGCGGCTGCGGTGGGCTCGTTGAGCACCCGCTCCACATCGAGCCCGGCGAGCTGACCGGCGAGCACCGTGCTCTGACGCTGCGCCTCGTTGAAGTTCGCCGGAACCGTGATGATGGCCCGATTGACCACCTCGCCCAGATGCTGCTCGGCAATCGTCTTCATGTGCCGAAGCACCAGCGCCTGGATCTCCTCGACCGCCAGCTCCTTGTCGCGCACCACAATCTTGGGGGTGTCATCGCTGCCGGCCGCAATCTTGTAGCCATAGCGCGACGCTGCGACCTTCACCTCAGGCGAGTAGAAGGGACGACCAATCAGCCGCTTGGCCGAGTAGATCGTGTTCATGGGATCGATCGGGAGCCGGTTCTTTGCCGAGCGCCCTACGAGCGTCCGGCCGTCCGGGAGGAAGGAGACCACGGAGGGCTGCGTCTTCCAGCCTTCGCGGTCGGGGATGACAACGGGCTCCCCGTTTACCACCGCTGCGACGCAGGAATTGCTCGTGCCCAAGTCGATGCCGACGATGCGTCCCTTCATGGCTGTTCCGTTTCAGTCCGCGCACGGCGGTGTCTCCGATCAGCGTAGGACGAAACGCGCGTCGCGGCAACAAGTTGGGCCCGAAGATGCCGATGCCCCGCCCGTTGCCTGCGGCCTCCCGCAACCGTCCCCGCATCGCGGGAGCCCTGATGGACAAAAATGACCACCAGCCCAACATTTTGCGCCGACGCCGTGACACTTTCGCCTGCGGGGAATCTAGCCCCTGTCCCCTCCTCGTACCCCGGAGTCTCATGGCCAAGCGTCCCAAGCATTCCCCCGAAACCGAATCCCAGACCTTTCGCCTCCCCCGCTATCCCGCGGCCCCCGCCCACTGCGACGCCTCCGGCAGCGCCCCCGCCCCTGCGCCGCTCGCAC
>CANMDT010000096.1 GCA_947496715.1 Myxococcales bacterium | reverse complement strand
ACCCCGAGCATGCCCCCTACGGCCGGCTCGCACGCGCCTACCTGGCCTCGCTCCCCGAGGCATCCCAACTGCTCCCCAAGCTCGTCTTCGCCGCCAGCGCTGCCGATGCCGCCGCCTGGGTCGACCGAGGCGCCGCCGATGCCGCCGTCACCGCTTGGTCGCTCCTCCGCCTGCAGCCCGAAGGCCGCCGCCTGCAGCTCCCCGACGCCGCCACCGCGCTCCCCGCGACCGGCATTGTCTGCGGCGCGGCCGCCCCGACGCTCGCGCCACGCTGGCAGGCGCTCACGGCCGCTCCCTGGTTCAGCCGGAGCCTCACCGAAGCCGGCTTCGGGCCGCCGCCATGACCCCGCTCCTGCTCTCGCTCCTGTTCGCCTGCGCCGGCACCCTGCTCACCGCCGTCGCCGCCCTCCCGCTCGCGGCATGGGCCAGCGGCCAGCCCACAGGGCGACGCGCCGCCATCGAATCCCTCCTCACGCTCCCGCTCGTCGTCCCGCCCACCGCCGTCGGCTACCTGCTCCTCCGGCTGCTCGGCCACGACGGCCCCTTTGGCGGGCTTCACCTGCTCTTCACCCCCGCCGCCGCGGTCCTTGCTGCCGCCCTCGCCGGCTTCCCCCTCCTCTTTCGCGCAGCGCTCGCCGCCTTCGAGCAGACGCCACCTGCCGTCGTGAGCGCCGCCGCCGCTGCTGGCCTACCACCCAGCCAGGTA
The DNA here is from genome assembly GCA_947496715.1 of Myxococcales bacterium. GTDB lineage: Bacteria > Myxococcota_A > Bradymonadia > REDH01 > REDH01 > CAIWGR01. The sequence goes on along the minus strand of CANMDT010000096.1, from coordinate 11,482 downwards.
TGGCTCAGGGTTCGACTCCCGCTCGCCGCCTCTGGCCTCACCGCCGGCGCGGCCCTCGCGCTCGCTCGCGGCATCGGAGAGTTCGGCATCACCATGATGATCGCCGGTGCAATCCCAGGCCGCACCGAGACCGCCTCCGTCGCCATCTACGCAGCCAACGCCGCGGGCCGAACCGCCGATGCAGACCAGCTCGTCTCCGCGGTGCTCCTCCTCTCGGGCCTCTTGCTGCTCACAGTCTCTCTGCTCCGCCGGGACCGCTGATGCTCCAGATCGACATCACCCTCGTCGCTGCGGCCAGCCACGGTGCGCTGCGGGCCACCGCCACGATCGGGCAGGGCACAGCGCTGCTCACCGGCCCCTCGGGCGCGGGCAAGTCCACCCTGCTCGCCCTCCTCGCCGGCGCCATCCCGCCGCAGTCGGGCAGGCTCACCTGGCGCGACCAACACTGGTCCGACGGGCCCAGCCAGCTCGTGCCGAGCCACCTCCGCGGCATCGGCTGGCAGCCGCAGGCCTTATCCCTCCATCCAGGTTGGACTGTCCGCGATCACCTCGACGCCACCTACCGCTTCCGCCCGCAGCGGCCCGACCTTGAGGCCCGTGCCACCGAATGCCTCCAACTCGGCCCGCTCATGGCCCGCCGCGCAGGCCAACTCTCGGCGGGCGAGGCACAGCGCGTCGCTCTCCTGCGCGCCCTGACGGCCTGCCACGGGTTGCTCCTCCTCGACGAACCCGTCACCGCGCTGCCGCCCGACCTGGCCCGTCGCGCGGTCGAACTCATCGCATCGCTCACCGACGAGCAGGGCTGGACGGCCATCGTGGTCAGCCACCAGCCGCTTGAGGGACTCCAGCCGGCGATTCGTCTCGAGATGGTAGAGGGGCTGCTGCGAACAGCCTAACCGGCCCGTGAAACCAGCACGGCCTCAAACTCCGTGAGGTCCTCTGCCAACGCACAGGTCACGGTCACCGCAGCGTGGCCGCCCGTCGCAGGTAGGCGCAGACTTGCGGCATGGAGTGCAAGCCGCGGCGCCGGCAGCAGCGGCGCAGCTGGCCCGTATCGTCGGTCGCCGAGCAGCGGTAGCCCCACCGACCGCAGGTGCACCCGAATCTGGTGCTGCCGGCCTGTCAGCGGCGTCGCCTCGACCTTGCAGATCGTGCCACCATCGAACTTCCACTGCGCAATCACCCGGTAGCCCGTCGTAGCCCGTTGCGCGCCTTCTGCCTCGGTCCCAACGCGGCAGCCACCGCCCGAGAGCTTCAGCAGCGGCGCCGTGATGACGCCCCGCTGCGCGGCAGGCTCACCCTGACAGAAGGCCAGATATTGCTTCTCGACCCGTCGCGCCTCGAAGGCCTCGCAGAGCAACTTGTGGGAGGCAGCGCTGCGCGCCAGCACCATCACGCCCGAGGTCTCGCGGTCGAGCCGATGGACCACCCAGAGCCGTTCGCCGCGCAGCGCCTGTAGCCGGTGCGTCAGGCATTCTGATGCCTCTTCGCCACGCGCAGGGATGACGGTCAGCCCCGCAGGCTTGTTGATGACGAGCAGGTCGTCCCGCTCGAGAAGGATCGGAATGTTCAAAGGAGCACCGCTCGTTGCACGCGCCAAAAACGAAGAAGGGCCTCTTCCGAGGCCCCTTGTCAGGCTCAGTTTCCTGAGCCGCTGCCTTCGCCGCTCCCGCTGGAGATATCGAAGACCTTTGCCTCAAAGGGCGGCTCGAGGCTGCCCGCCTTTGTGGCAAGCGCGGCGATGGAGGACATCGAACCGCAGTTCGCCGTCGTGATGAAGGGGAAGTCGATGTAGCTGACGCAGTTCTGAAGCACGCGACGCGTCACGTTTCCAACCCGAACGTTCTTCCCGTCGAGTGCGGCCACCTTGATGAGCATGGCGAGCGCCTTCGCTGGCTCGTTTGCGTAGAAGAGCGCGCCAATCGTGCCCTCCCACTGCCAGGGCATCTGCGACTCCATCTGGGCCGGCAGACCGAAGAAGTACTGGATCTTCGACGGCGGGGTGCCCCGCGTGGAGATCTCCATCGGGGGCTTCATGAAGACGAAGTCGACGTTGTCCTTCACGATGAGGGTCTCGCCCACATGCTGCACCGACTCGTCTGGCTTGGTCTTGAGCTTGCGGTCTTTGCGGTATGTGACCGTGCTGTCGCGGAGCGTACCGAGTCCAGCGATGTTGTAGGCGACCACGTCGGTGAAGGCCGGGATCTCCTTGGCGGTCTCCTTCGAGATCTCCACGCCGGAGCCGTCGACGACCCTAATGTCGTAGGTGCCGGGCTCCATGACCCGCGACTCTTCGGTGCGGGGCTTGAGCTCAAACTTCTCGCTGCCGATGGTGACGGTGGTGCGAATGTCGAGCGGGTTCAACACGTGAACGACCGGACGGCGCAGGGTCTGGTAGTAGTTGAAGCCGAACCAACCGGCCGTGGCGAGCGCGATGACGCCCACGCTGATGAAGAGGATCGCCGCGGTGGTAAGCGGCTTGCTGGTCGGCGAATCGCTGCCAAACAGCTCGACGCCCGCATCTTCGAAAGTTCTCATTGTGCTCATGATTGCTCAGACGGACAAGGTGACGCGAAACCAGACAGGGTCGACAGCCCGGGCGAGCCCGGCCGCGATTACTCCTCGGCGGAGCGGAAGGTGAAGGGGTAGGCGACCACGACCATGCCGCCATCGGGCTGGTCGAAGCGCATCTTGTTCACCTCGGAGAGGATACAAGACTCAACATTGCGGTTGCCCATCGTGTTCTCGGAGACCGAGGCGGTGACGACCTTGCCATCAAGGCCGACCGTCCACTGCACGCCGATTCGGCCGCCAAGCTTGGCATTGTTCACGAGCTCGCGCTCGTAGCAGTACTTGATGGCCGACTTGTGGCGCCGCACCACCTTCTCGATCTGCTCGGCCGTGAGGAAGCCATTCTGCACCCGAGCGCGGCCCGAAATCGCGGCCTTGGGGCCCTTGGCGCCACGGCGGCCGAGACCGGCACCCGTGCCCTTGCCACCACCGGTGTCGAGGTTGCCGACGCCGTGCACGCGGCCAGCACCGAAGCCGCCGCCGCCCCTGCCATTGCCGTTCATGCCCATGCCGCCCGAGCCCCGGCCCACGACCATGCCGTCGCCTTCGCCGGCCGTCGCGAAGTCCTGGCCAACGCCCGCCATCAGGTCGTTGTTCTGGAAGATCGCCTGAAGCTGGCTGTTGTCAGCAAGGCTGTCGAAGGCCTTTGCGAGCTCTGTGTTCTGGAGCTCCTCGACGAGCGGACCATCGTGGTCGGGGAGCTTCGACTCCTCGGTCTTGTCGGGCTCGCCGAACTTGCCCTCTTCGCCGCCGGCCTTCTTGGACTCGGTCTCTTCGTCCGGGAGCTGCTTCTCTTCCACCTTCGGCACATCTTCGGCGACGAGGCCCAAGAAGGCCTCGAACGACAGGCCGCGCGTCAGCTTCGAGGAGTTGAAGAAGAGTGCAACCGCGATGATAGCGATGTGGACGACGGTGCCGAGCAGGAACCCGAGCACCATGCGGCTGGGGCTCTTGTCCTTGCGGTCCATGGCATCGTAGCCCTTGCTGTCCCGAACTGCGCCTGATTTGGTGCTTGCTGCCATGATGGATGTCCTAGGTCGGAATGTCGCGGATGCTGGTGGGTCATTGACCCTACAAACGAAGGAGGTCGCAAACCGGTGAAAGTTTCACCGGGGCGCCTACTTTTCTGCTCCCTCCGCCTCTACGCGGGGGATGACGGCGAGTGCAAACTGCTTGATCTGTGCATCACGCACAGCGTCAACCACCTGCACCACCGCGTTGTACTTGGTCTTGGAGTCGGGCGAGATTTGCGCCGAGACCCGTGGATCTTGGGTCCTCGCCTTGTTGAAGTACTCCTTCAACTCAGCGCGCGGCACATCTGTGCCGTTGACGTTGATCTTGCTCTGGGCATCAATCTTGATGACCAGGATCAGCGGCGGCTTCGTCTCCTCGGACGGCGCCGCCTGCTTGGGCAGTTTGATGCCGAGTTCGGCCTTCACCAGGGTCGCCGAGGTGGCGATGAAGATGATGAGAAGCACGAGCGTGATATCCACCAACGGGGTTACGTTGATACCGCTAATGCTTTCTTCTTGGTTGCCGCTTGAACCTGCCACGGTGTCTCTCCGTTGAGCCGCCTGAGGGCGGCGTTATGCCAGTGTCTGCCCGCGAGGGCCCTGCTTCGGCCGCAGAAGCGGCCCGAACCGTTACGTTTCGCTCGTCTCCGTTGCCGGATCAGCGGCCGTTGCCTCGGCAGTTTCGGTTGCCTCGGCGACAACCTCCGCTGCTGCCTGAGCTGCCTCGGGTGCTGCCTCCACGGCCGCCGCTTCCGCTGCCGCCTCGGGCGCCTTCTCAGGCTCTGCAGGCACCGCCATCTTCGACTTCTTGTCCATCGCCTTGCCCTTCTTGGTCTCGGGCGAAGCGCCCTTGGCCAGACCGGCTGCCTTGGCGGGAGCCTCCATGCGATTGGCAATCATCGGCGCATCGGTGGAGTGCGCGAAGGCAAGCATGGTGAGCGTCAGCATCTCGGTATCGGAGTAGGAGTGGTGGGCGCGGATCTTGAAGATGTTGAAGGCGAGAACCGCAGGGATGGCTACGAGCAGGCCAACGGCAGTGGCAATCAGCGCCTCAGCGATGGGACCCATGACGGCAGAACCCCCGCCATCGGGCTTGGTGCCCGAGCCGAGCGCGTCGAAGGCCATAATGACGCCGAGGACCGTGCCGAAGAGACCAAAGAACGGAGCGTTGTTGCCAAGCGTTGCGAGGAACCAGAGGAAGCGCTCGTAACGCTTGTTCTCCCACTCAATGGCGCTCATCATCAATTCGCGTGCTGACTTGTGGCCGCGGCCGATGTTGCGGAGACCGTAGACCGCAACCCGGGCCTCCATGCTGTCGCCCGTCTTGCGGATGAGGTCGGCGGCCTGGTCGGCACTGCCGTTCTCGAGCGCTTTGACCATCAGACGACGGAGGGCGAGCGAGTCGACCTTGTTCGTCCGGTAGAACCAGAAGCGCTCCACCATGATCGCCAGCGAAACCATGCTCAGGATGATGAGGACCCAGAGCACCCACTCCGCGCCAGTGTTCGCTACTGCAAGGAGCTGGCCCGTGAGCCAACCCTGCTTGTGAACCGCCGCCAACAATACAAGTCCAGTGAGATTCATTAGGCTCTTCCGCACGCGCGAGAGGAAAACGAAGTTGCAGCCTGCATGATGTCATGCCACCCAAGTTAAGGGTGTCGGGCGACCCGAATGGCTACGCGAAGCAAGTTCGACTGTCAACGAGAAGGCGCGTAACTTGTGGTATCTTGGCGTAGGCTTCGATCGCCCAACTTTCTCTCGATTGCGGTCGCTTGTTTCGCTTGACACCCTGCGCGCCTCGTTGGTAGTGCCGGTCGCCGACCCGCGGTCGTTTTTGCCCGCTCGCGACATCTCTTGTCCGACCATCCACACAGGTAGAAGATCCGATGAGCGCCTCCCTCAGTTCCATCCTGCTCGCCAACGGTTGGCTCACCCTGAAGTTGCTCGGAATCGCCAAGACTGGCGCCGAGTGGGTTCTTTGGCTCCTCGTTATCCTTGGAGTCATCGCGACCTTCATCGCGGTCGAGCGTATCCTCTTCTACAACAAGCACAAGGCTGACTCGCAGGCGCTCCGCCAGCTCGTCATCAGCCTCGACGGTGGTAACATCGACGCGGCGATCACGACCCTCAAGGCCGCCGCGCCCGGAATGGAGGTCAATGTCCTCTCCTACGGTCTGCAGCAGCTCGACAAGGGCGGCCGTGCCGTCGAAGAGCTCATGAACGGCGCAATCGCTCGGGAGATGGAGCGCTACGACAAGTCGCTCTGGTACCTCGCCACCCTCGGCAACAACGCCCCCTTCATCGGCCTCTTCGGCACCGTTCTCGGCGTCATCATGGCCTTCGACGCCATGGGCGAAGGCGGCGGCGACCAGGCTGCAGTCATGGGCCCCATCGCAGAAGCGCTCATCGCCACCGGCGTCGGTCTCATCGTCGCTATCCCGGCCGTTGTTGCCTTCAACATCTTCAAGCAGAACGTGAAGGCCGCTCGCACAAACACCGAGCTCCTGACCCGCACGCTCGTCGCCCACATGTTCAGCGAAGAAGACAAGTAGCCCGTCTTGGTGGGTCTCAACCCCCACCTTCGGTTCTGTGTTCTCCTAGATAGCAGGCAAATCCCATGGCAGGCTCAGCAGGCGGCGAAGACGAGGACATGATCGCGGGTATTAATGTTACCCCCCTCGTCGACATCACGCTCGTTCTTCTCATCATCTTCATCGCGACCTCCTCCATCATCATCAAGGCGGAGAAGGGCGTAACCCTCCCCGACGCCAAGACGGCGGAGCAGAGCGGGAAGGGTCTCATCAACGTCACCGTCCTAAAGCAGGGCAAAGACAAGGCCCTCATCTACATGCAGGGCCAGATCGTCGAGAACCAAGCGACCCTTCGACGCGACCTCGAGGCTGAAAAGAAGCTCGACAAGGACGTCAAGGTCATCATCTCTGCTGACCAGCAGATCGAGTACCAAGAGGTCTCCGACATCGTCGACGCCATCCGCAAGTCGGGCATCTCCAACTTCGCGCTCGACGTCATGCGGATTGACTAGCAACGGCTTCCGCCGTCTCGAACAGGGCCGCTCCTTTGCGGCCCTTCTTCGTTTTTGCACCGCTCCACAAGGCAGTGGGCCACTCCGCTACCAGCGCTCTGTCTGACTGCCGCTGCTGTTCCCAGGTCCTCGCCACACGTGGGACAGACGATGGATAGCCGAAGCGCTGCCACCGCTGCTAGGGGCCGGCGGCCTGCCTACCTCAGCCCCGCACCTGCTCTCGCCGGACTACGGCCCGACTCGGCCTGACGAGACGATCCGCTCGGGATACTTCCGCATCACTTCGAGGTTGGTGGGCGGAATCAGCTGGTGGATGAGCGGGTAGAGGCGCCCCACGCTGAGCGGGCCAAGAGCGATTCGGTTGGCTCCATCCTGCTTGCCCGCCGTCACGGCAAGGCGGTGTCCTGTCGAGCGGACATAGGCGCCCAGGTTCACCTCGTAGTCTCCAGGCCGCATGTTCATCGGAAGCTGGAACAGGTAGCGATCCTCGATGATCTGGCCCGGCTTCCACCGGTCGGCGGGATACATCGCGTCGCCGGGCACATGGTCGGCGGGCGCCTGGTATCCCTCCTTGTTGTTCAGATGCAGGAAGAAGTTCAGATCCTTCTCCATCGGCCCGGGAACCCTCCACCAGGTGGTGACCATGATCTCGTGGCGCTCCAGCGTCTCTGCGCCACGGCTCGGGTCGGTTGCATTGTCCACGCGACTGCCCAGCAGCTCGAGGCCACCTTCGAAGGTGGCAGTGACGCCCCCCATGTCGGCTGGCGGCGCATCCAACACCACCTCGCCCGGCGTCTGCTCCCAGAGGTCGCGGCGGCGGAAGAGCGAGAGGTAGTAGCCGCGCGACCGCTGCCAGGTGCGCACATGGACATAGTCCTTGCGAAAGCGGGCATCGCGCCAGATCTCGAACTGGTAGGGGTTGTTGTTGTAGGTATCGCCGAGCGCACCGGGTCCGGGATCTTTTGCGAAGGCCTCGGCAATTGCCGACTGCCGCGACTCGGGCGTGTAGATGGTGAGGATGGCCCACTCCGGGTTGCGCTTGAAGTAGTATTCGCGCATTTCGGCGTTGAACTTGGGCTTGTTGCCGTCGGGGTCGGAGCCGATGAAGGCGTGCAGGCCGTAGCTGTTCCGAGCGCGCGCGACCGTTGAATCGACGAGGCCGATGAAGTCGAGGAAGTTGATGTCGGGCGCGTGGTAGGGCGTTGAGCCCACATCCTGAAAGGCTACCAGTGCACCTGGCCGCTCGTGGCGGACGATGAATTTGCCGAGGTCGGGGTGGTAGGTGCCGGTGAGGTCGCCGTGGCCGTTGAAGCCGTTCATCTCGCGGTAGGTGAAGGCGAGGCACTGCGAGGCTGCGGTGAGGACAAGCAGCCAGCCTGCGAGCGCTGCCACGCGGGCTGCGGCCGGGAACTTCAGCTGGGCGATCAGGTCGAAGAGCTCGCGCAGGCCGATGGCGGCGAGCAGCATCGCGAAGGGGAGGGCAGGCAGGTAGAGCCGGTGCCAGTGCATCTCGTCCACGCCCACTTTGACCATGAAGGCCATGAAGAAGAGCGTGACAGCCGCGATGGTCAGCTTTTCGGTGAGCAGGCGGCGGTTCAGGAAGGCGAAGGGCATCGCGAGGGTGAGGAGGCCGAAATGGTTGAAGCCGAACATCTCGCGCAGCTTCTTGAGCCCCTCTTGCCAGACAAAGTCGCCCGCGCCCGTCTTCACGTAGAAGGTGTTGGGGAAGAGGCCGCCGTAGTAACTGTAGCGCCAGGCGTGGAAGGGGGCGGTGATGGCGAGGATGACGGCGACCCAGAGCCACATGCCGCGGTCGATGCGCCGCTGGCGTGCAGCCTCGAAGAGGAGCCAGAGGCCGAAGATGATGGGGAAGATGTGGAGTTCGGGGCGGGTGAGACAGGCGCCTGCGAAGAGGAGCGCGCTCATGAGGTAGCCGCGCTCGCTGTTAGCTTCGCGGGCCCGCCAGAGCGCGTGGGCGCCGGCCATGGGCAGGAGCAAGGCGAGAGGCTGCTCGAGCCCCGACTTGGACCAGAGTGTGAAGCTGCTGGAGGTTGCGAGCAGGAGTGCGCCCCAGAGATAGGAGGCGTCGCGGCGGAAGCCGGTGTGGCGCCCCATGGCGCGGGCCATGGCGATGAAGAGGGGAATGGCGAAGCCGAAGGCGAGCCACTCGCAGACCTGGAAGAGGTCGAGCCCGAGCGCCTCGAAGGGCGCCATGAGCACGGTCCAGAGGAAGTTGGTGTAGCCCTCGACCCGCTCGCCCGTGTTGAAGACCAGCCCTTCGCCATGGATGAGGTTGTGGGCGTATCGGAAGGAGATGTAGCCGTCGTCTTTGACGAATTCGAGCACGGTCAGCAGGCCGATGCCGAAGGGGATGGCTGGGAGCCACTGCAGCCATCGGGCCGCCGAGGTGGGCGGTTCGTAGGAGAGATCCGGGTCGGGCTTGCGGAAGAAGAGCAGCATCAGGGCGAGCAGCATCGCGCCGCCGACAGCCTGGGCCCAGCCCTTCCAAGGGCGCAGGTGGGGAAGCAGCTGCGCGAGGCGTGCCGAGGCGAGCGAAAAGCTGCGCATCGAGGCGTCGGGTTCGCCATCGACGAGGGCAATGTGGCCCAGGGCCATGCGGTGGTCGGAGGTCTTGGGCGACAGGGTCTTGAGCCGCTTGAAGCTCTTGCGGTCGTAGAGGCCGGTGAAGAGCTGCAGTTCGCCCGCCTTGCAGGTGGCGGGGAAGGAGAGGGTGACCTCACGGGTCACAGGGGTGGTGGCCCAGGCCGTCGGTAGGTTTGCGGCGTCGGCCGGCAGGTCGGTGGTGGTCCGGCAGCCGCCCTCGCCCTCGGCGTGAACGAAGGTGGTGTAGTCGGCGTCGAGCGGGCCGCTCGGCAGGTAGGTCAGGTTGACCTTGGCGCTGCCGCCCGGCTTGGACTCCGCGCTGAAGGAGGCGTCGGTGAGGGCGAGCCCGCGGTCGAACCTGACGCCGTCGGAGCTGCAGGCGGTGAGCGCAAGGCCGAGGCCGACGAGGGCCAACAGGAATGGTCGCATGGGGGCTGTCCGGAGAGAGGTGCGTCGAGGGTTGCAGGGGTAGCGGCAGGGGCAGAAGCGCGTCAACCTGCGCGGGCGCAACGGCTCCTCCGTCCCGAGCATGCGGTGGTGCGTCACAGCACGGCAGATGCGCCAATCCGGCAAGGGTTGACGGGCCGTCCCGCGGTGCTAAAGCGCAAGCTGTCTGGTGCACCCGCGGGGAGGCGTCAGGCGATCCGCAACCGCCGACGCGGGCACATCCTTTCCAGGAGCGCCACGCGGTCACGGCCAAGGTCGAGGGACCCCATGACCCGCAACATGTTCAAGTCGAAGATCCATCGTGCCGTCGTCACCGACGCAGACCTCGAATACGAGGGCTCCGTGACGCTCGATACCAACCTCCTTGAGGCGGCAGACATCCTGCCCTTCGAGGCCGTTCACATCTGGAATGTGACGCGGGGCACGCGGTTGCAGACCTACGCGCTCGAAGGGCCGCGCGGCTCTGGCGTCTGCTGCATCAACGGTGCGGCCGCCCACCTGATGAAGAAGGGCGACCGTGTCATCATCGCCACCTTCACAGAGCTGACGGACGAGCAGGCCAAGGTGCACCGGCCGACGGTCGTGCTGGTGAACGACCAGAACCAGATCACCCACGCGAAGGTCGACGAGATTCCCGGCCCGATGCGTCGACTCGCGTAGGCAGGGCTCCGCATGACCAGTGTGGTCGCACTCTCAGCCATCGTGGCCTTCGCAGCGAGCACGGTGCTCTATGTGGGAGAGTTGTCGGCGCGCGAAGGTCGCAAGCATCAGACAGGGTTTGCGGCGCTGCTTGCGGCACTGTTGCTCACGCTGGTGCTGGCCGGTGAGCTGGTGGCCAGCCGCGGTCCGGCGGCGCTGCTGGCGCCGGGCGACAATCTGGTCTCGCTGACGCTGCTGCTCGGCATCGTCTATCTGGTGGCGCAGGGGTCATCGGCGACCCGCGTTGCAGGCGTACTGGTGGCGCCGGCGGGTACCATCCTGCTGACCGCCTTTCTGCTGCAGGTTCCCATCGTTGAGTCGGCCTCGCCCGAACTCCGCGGAATGCTGTTGCTCCATATCGGGCTGTCGGTGTTGGGGCTCGGCATGCTCGGTGTCGCTGCCATCATGGCTGCAGTCTATCTGGTGCAGGAGCGGCTGCTGCGGCAGCGCCGGTTCGGCGTGCTCTTCCAGCGTCTTCCGGGACTGCAGGAGCTCGACGACGCCTACTACCGCCTCGTTGTGGGCGGCTTCATCATCTACACGATGGCCGTGACACTCGGTGTCGCCTGGTCGCTCTCGGCGCCCCACAGCGGCCTCGACCTCCGCGTACTGCTTGGGGGCATCTCCTGGCTCTTCTTTGCCGGCGTCATCTTATCGCGGGTGAAGAGCGGCTGGCGCGGCCGCCAAGCGGCCTGGCTTACGATCGCCGGCTGCGTCGCCTGTTACGCCATCCTTGGGCTCTACAGCGGCGGCGCCCGATGATGGGCAAACTTTGCCTGCTCGGCGTGAGCCACAAGAGCGCGCCGGTAGAGGAGCGTGAGAGGCTCGCCGTGCCCGAGGCTTCGCTCCCCGACCTCATGCGCGAGATGGTAGCGTTGCCTTCCGTGAGGGAGGTTGCCGTCGTCTCGACCTGCAACCGGGTGGAGTTCGTTGCGCTGGCCGACGAGCCCGAAGCGGTGGAGGGCTTCATCAAGCAGCGGTTCGGCCTGACCGACGAGTGGATGGCCCGCCACGCCTACGAGTATGGCGGTCGCGACGCGCTCACCCACCTGTTTCGCGTTACCAGTGCGCTCGATTCGCTCGTGCTCGGCGAGTAGCAGATCCT
>CANMDT010000095.1 GCA_947496715.1 Myxococcales bacterium | reverse complement strand
GTCGCCGCTGCTGTCGCTGAGCCCCTTTCAGTATCCCGTTCTGGCGGCGCAGGGGGTGAAGTATGACAGCACGCTCGCGCTGGGGGATGTGAAGGGGAACTTCCCGATCATCGGTGAGCGGAGCGGCCGTTTCGCCTCGCTTTTTCAGGGCGCGCGCATCGTGACAATCCCGGTGCAGGCCGAGGATGGTATGGGCTTCTTTGATGCCAGCGGCGTGCAGCGGCGGGTGGAGATTCAGCGGACGACCTTCCGTCGGATGCTGCTGGGCTGGACAACGCTGCTGCAGGAGAACGCGGCGAACGGGGCACCGACGGTGCTGCTCGTGCATCCGTCGTGGGGGCAGGGCGTTGGCCCCGAGAATCTGCCGGTGAAGATCGACTCGGTTCGGCAGATGATTCGGCGTGCCAAGGCGCTCGGCGTGCGGCTGTCGACGATGAACGAACTGGGAGACTTCTGGCGCGGTCGTGACGGTGTTGCGATGCAGGCCGAGTACAGGCCTGAGACGGGGTATCGGGTTGAATTGGCGGTTGGCGAAGAGGCTGCTCCGAACTTCTCGTTGGCCTTCAGCGAGAGCGTTGGAGAGGCGCTGTGCGAGAGTGCGGAGGGCGCCTGTCCGCCGATGCGGAAGGCGGGCTCGAAGCTGGTGTTCGAAGGCTCGCTGGAGCCGCGTCGCTCCTATCTTGTCACGGTTCGTCCGGGGGTGTCGCCGTGAGCTGGTTCGTGCGTTGCTTGGTCTTTGGGATGCTTGCAGCCTGTGGCAGTTCGACCTCGCTCGAACTGACGGAGGTGGAGCAGGGGTCGGGCTCCGGCGCAGGTTCTGCTGAGGTCGCGGCGGGGTACTCTCGACCTGCGACGCCGGCCGATTTGCCGGAAGGCTTCCCATTCGCCCCGCCGGTTGGACCGGACGAGGTTGGGGGTTCGGGTGAGGCGCCGCCGCTGCGGTCGCTCTGCGACGCCGGCATCCCGGCGGCGTGGGAGCCACGCTGCGGTGCGGCGCTGTGTGAGCGCTGTGAGTCGGATGGCGCATGTGGCGCAGGGCTGGTCTGCCGGTCGGGCGCCTGCCTGCCTGCGACGCTGCCCGAAGCGACCTTGGAGTTGCTTCCGGAGCGTGCCGCACAGCTCTTTGGTGCGCCGGCACGACTGGCTAGCTTCTGGGCGGAGATGGTCCGCGACGGGAAGAGCGTGCGGCGCTTCTTCGCGGTGCGCCGCGAGACGGCGACCGACACAAAGCTCTCGTTCGACGTCTACCGGCAGCAGCTGTCGGAGACGGGTGAAGTGTTGCCCGAGGGGTCTGGCGAACTGGTGCTCGATGAGCGCTGGGTTGGCGGATATGCCGACGGCTCGTTGCTCCGCGAGGCGCTGTCGCAGCAGGCGATTGCTGTGTTGACGGGGCAGCCGATGGGCTCGGGGGAGCACTGGTTGGTGACGGTCAACGGGCAGACCTACGGGCCGATGTTCATCTTCCGCGAGCCCGACGACGCTGCGCTGCTGGCGGCCGGCCGGTCTGCCGATGCGCCCCGGTTCGTTGCAGAGGGGTCGGGAGAGATTTTTGCTTCCGGCGGAGGTGCGCTCGTTCCGTTGCCGGATGGCCGCTACGCAGAGGCCTTTGTGGAGGAGTCGTCGTCGGCCGACGACTTCTCGGCGGTCGCCTCTCTGGTGGAAGGGGCTGTGGCGGTGGATGCAGCTGCGCAGGCAGGTGCATCGGGCGCGGGCGCCTGCGCGGTCCGGCGGGTTCTGGATGTGAACGGATACCTCGATGGTCTGGCGGCGCTGGCGCTGCTGGGTGACGGCGGCCATGCACGTGGGAACTATCGCTTGAGCCTGCAGTCGAGCGCTGGCAGCGGTCGACGCTGGGAGGTCTGGTATGACAACTTCGGTCTGTCGTTCGGCTGCCTTTGGAATGAGGTGGACAACAACGCGCTGTGCGGCGGGATGGATGCATCTCTGACGGCCTACTCGGGCATGTTTGAGGGGGATGCGAGCGCGGCCGCCTACCCCGTGACGCAGTACTTCAACCTGCTGACAGATGTGGTGCTGCGCGACCCCGAGCTGGAGCGCGCGTTTGGCGCCCGCATCTGCGACATGCTGGATTCTGCCTACTGGTCGGAGGCGCTGCCGCGGCAGATCGCAGGGCTCGGCGCGCTGCTCGAGCCGTCGGCCTCGGTCGACCCGCGCGATCGGCTGGAGGGTGCGGATGGCTACCGCGCCGAGGTGGACTCGCTGCTCGCCTACCATGTCGACCGGACGCGGCTGCTTCGGAGCCAGTTCCTCTGCTTTTAGTGGGTAAACGCAGGATGACGCAGCGCGATTTTTGTTCGCACTCAGGGCCGAATTGCACTACCGCAGTTGGGTGAGAAAACATCGCGCGCGAGGTCAGGTCATGAACGGAATCGGTTGGAAGTCTTCATCAAGGTCGATGTCGTTCGCACTCATCGCGCTGCTCGCTGGCTGCGGCACTGAGCCTGCGGGCGAGTCGGGCTCCGATGGCAACCTGGTCGCTGATACTTCGGGTAGCGGTGCGGGTGATGCGAGCCTGAACGACAGCGGAACCAGCGCGGATACCACGGTGGAAGATACCCTCGCCGATACCCTCGCGGACACAGCGGTTGAGGATGTCGCTCCCGATACGGAGACCGACACCGGCGCGGATGCCATGGAGGACACGACGCCGACGCTTGGCGAATTGCCGTGCGAGGTCGCGACCATCTTGGAGGCGAACTGCCAAGGTTGCCACGGCGCGGTGCCGGTCTATGGCGCGGCCTTCTCGATGCTGACGATGGCAGACCTGCTTTCTCCTTCGTTCACCGACCCATCGCGGTCGGTGGCAGAGCTGATGGTGGAGCGGATTGTTGATGTGCGCGCGCCCATGCCGCCCGCGCCGCAGCCGATGCTGTCGGCCTCGGAGATCGCGACGCTGACCGCCTGGGTGAACGGTGGCTCGCCGGCCGGTGAGGCCTGCCTTCCCCCGGACACCGACACGGGGAGCGATGCGGGCACCGACGCGACTGATACGGCGGTTGAGCCCGACACGACGGTGGACCCGGATACGACGGTTGAGCCCGACACGACGGTGGACCCGGATACGACGGTTGAGCCCGACACAACCCCCGAGCCCGACACAACGCCCGAACCGGTTTGCGAGTGGGAGGTCGACTTCCTTGCGAACCAGGGTCTTGGCGAGGGCGACGCGACGCCCTTCACTGTGCCGATGGACGCAAATCACTACGAGTGTTTCTACTTCCGCCCCACCTGGACCGGTACGGCCCAGGGTCTGAAGTTCTCTGCGCTCATCGACGACGCGCGGGTTGTGCATCACTGGCTGCTCTACGCCGAGGTTGGCGCGGGGACGCCTGGCACGCGGCAGGGCTGCAGCGGCTCGCACGGGAGTGCGACGCTGATTGCTGGCTGGGCTCCGGGTGGCGATGACTGGGTGATGCCACCGGGCGTTGGCATGGAGCTGCCGACCGACACCACCTACTTCGTGGAGATTCACTACGCGAACCCCCGCAACCTGGTGACGACCGATCATTCAGGCGTTCGGATCTGCGGCACCAACACGCTGCAGGAGCATGCGGCGGCCACCCACTGGCTTGGCTCGGAGCTCATCGCCTTCTTTGGCGCCGGACCCCATCAAGTGACCGGTACCTGCGCTCCGACGCTGACGGAGCCCGCACACATCATCAAGTCGTGGCCCCACATGCATCGCTACGGCACCAGCATGTTCTCGGAGATTGTGCGGGCCGGCGGCACGCGCGAAACGCTCATCGATGTGCCATTCAGCTTCGACAACCAGATCTCGCACGACACCCCCTTCATTATCAATCCGGGCGACTCGATCCGGACAACCTGCCGGTATACGACCGACACATTCCTGACGACCTTCGGCTCCAACACCGAGGATGAGATGTGCTACAACTTTGTGGTGGCGTGGCCGGCTGGTGCCTTCGACACGGGCGGCGGCATCCGCGGCGGAAGCGAAAACTTCTGCCTGCAGTAGCCGTGCTGCGTCGGACGGCCAGCTGGTCGCTCGGCCTGCTCGCTTTTGCTGCGCTGCAGGGGGCCGAGGCACACGAGCCGCCTGTGGTCACTGGCATGGTCGGCGGCCCCGACGATGCGGTCGTGCTGCGCACCACGCGCGGGCTGGTGGTGGGGGACCTGCGAGGCGGCCCCTTCTCGCTGCAGTGTCTGGAGCTCTCGGAGTTCCTTCCCGCTGAGACGCCCTCGCTGACGTTTTTCGGGTCGACGCTGTTCGTGTCGGGTGTCGAAGGGCTCGTCTCGATGACGGCGAAGGGCTGTGGTCTGGAGCGGCCGGCGCAGTTCGAGGGGGTTCCGATGACCGACGTGCACCAGCGCGCCGATGGAACGCTGCTGTTGCTGACAACGGGCGCCGGCATGGTGAACGACGCTTGGACGAGTCGTGATGGTGTGCTTTGGTCGGCGCGAGGTTTGGTCCTCGAACAGGCGCTCTACTCGACGCTCCGTCCGTTCGGTGCGCGGGAGGTCGCGGCGGGTGTTCGCATCGACGTTGCGGCAGGCCGGCCCGTGCATTTTGTGCGTGAGATTTCGGGCAGGGAGGTGGTGCAGGAGTTGCCCATCGCGCTTGGCACTGAGGGCTATCGCGTGCACCTGCTCGATGTTCGCGACGGAGCCGACCCGGAGGCGCTCGTGCTGGTGGATCAGTACCGCGAGAGTGCTACGCCCGACCGGGTGCTCCGCTACCGCGATGGTGCTGTCGAAGAGCTGTTTGCAGCGCCGGAGATCGTGGATGCGCGGTATGGGCCCGATGGCTCCATCTATGCAGCGTCGGCTTCGGGGCTGCTGCGCTGGCGGGAGAGCGGTGGCGTCGCGGTTGTCGGTGACGGTCGCCGCGCGACCATGGTGGCAGTCGCGGCGGGGTCGGTCTTCACGGCGACCGAGTACTACATCGACGGCTGCGCGCTCTGTCGCGTGGAGGGCGACGCGTTGGTTCCGCTGTTGCGGTTTGGAGAGATTGGAGGGCCCACGGTGTGCAGCGAAGCACCCGGCGTCTGCGACGCGGACTGGTCGGATTGGCGGCTCGAAGTAGAACCCGCGGAGGCCGGCTCGGGGAGCGGCGCGGAGGTCGGCTCGGGGAGCGGTGCGGAGGCAGGCTCGGGGAGCGGTGCGGAGGGTTCCGCGGCACCTTCCACCGTCTCGTCACGGAAGAGAGAAGGCTGTAGTGCTGCTAGCGCCGATGTCGCCTTGGAGGGCGCAGGCCTGCTGCTGCTGGCCTTGGCCTGGCGAAGGAGAGCGAGATGAGGAGCAGGTTGCGTCTGGTTGTCCTAGGCTCGGTGGTAGCCTCCTGGTCATGCGCTCCGGAGCCCGCTCCGGTCGAGTCGCCAGATGCGGGCGCAGACGCGTCGGGTTCCGCCGAAGGGTCGGGCTCCGGTGAAGGTTCCGGCGCTGCGGCACCTGCCTTTCCAGACGAGCCCGCGGAAGACCTGCGCGGCGTGGTGATGAGCGACAGGCTCGGCGATGCTCCCGTCTGTGCCGACCCTTCTGCCTGCACCGCGGACTACGAGGCATTTCGACTGCGCGCCGCAGCCTATGCGCGACCCATCGACCTCGCCGAAGTCCCTGCTTTGTTGCGCCGCATCGATGCCGGCTCGGTCGCCCAGGTGGAGCCGCGGCTGTCGGCCGCCGCCCTCCGCGAGACCGTGCTCGACGGGCTGGGCATCGGCTTCCTGATGCCGGGTCTTGATGCTCGGACACTCGAGGTGGGTGTGCTCTCACGAACCGACCGCGGTGCCTATGTGGAGATGGAGGTTGAACTCCGAGACCCCTGGGTTGGCTCGTTCGGGGCCATCCTGCTGGTGCCGGCCGCACCCAATGGCGCCGCGCTGCTGGCGGTGCATGGACACGGCGACACGGCCTCGACCTACCGCGACGACTACCGGGGCGTCGACCACGCCGCGCGGGGCTACGTGACGCTGATGCTCGACATGCGTGCCATGGGCTCGGGGCCGGCGGCGATCACGGAGCATGTCGTCGCGCGAAGCCTGATGTCCGACGGCTTCTCGCTGATGGGAATGCGCGTCTACGAGAGCCTGCTTGGTCTCAAGTTCCTCCGCTCGCTGGCAGAGGTGGAGGCGGGGCGCGTGGCGCTTATCGGGCACTCAGGCGGTAGCAGCACAGGCAACCTCACCGTTCGCGTGGAGCCGCGGATCGCGGGCTACATCTCCGACCATCAGGTGGCCTACGCGGAGTGGGTAGCAGGGGTGAATGTCTATCACTGCGAGACGGTGGCTTCGCTCTATCCCTTCTCGACGCAGATCAACGATCCTGCAGACAGCCCCGTGCCCACGCTGAAGGTGCCCTACAAATACACCAACGGCATGCAGGAACTCTTCGACTTCCTCGACGCGCGCACGGCGCGCTAGGGCCACGCCTTCGTTATCGGGCGCTGCCGTCGAAGTAGCTGGTGGCGAGATCGTAGGCGCCGATGCCGGCCTCACTTCCCGTCTTGCGGCCGATGCTGTCATCGGGCCAGATGTGGATGCCGCCCCAGATGCGCGACTGGCCTGCCTGATCGGCGGCGTCGTAGTAGGTGGCCCACTGAAGGCGGACGTCCTCTGAGGGGCCATCCTCGAAGACGAGGTAGTCGTTCGCCGGAGCCACAAACTCGCCGAATCCGCCGGGGAAGTAGGGTGATCCCGTGATCGCGGTGAGCACCTCTGCGGAGGCGCGGCTGAAGGTGCTGTGGCCTGACGACATGCCGGGGAAGGCGGGGGTGACGAAGGTGCGGCGCTGGTAGGGGGTCCAGTCCTTCGCGCGCACCCAGCCGACGCCGCTGGTCTCGTTCTTGCGGTCGCCGGGCTCGCCGAGCCAGGTCTTGACGGCGACCTCGCCCTGCCACCAGCGGAGGTGGTGGTGGCGCTGGCCTAGGGCGGAGGATTCGGCCGTGATGAGTTCGCTCACGCCGAGCTCGAGCGGCAGTCCGAGCGCTCTGTAGGAGGGGCCGGCGGGGTCGGACGACTGGCCCTGCATGGCCATGTAGCGGACGAGGGTGATGGGGCGCGGTCCGAGGTAGGCCCGCTTTAGGCCCCAGGAGTTGATGGCTGCGTCGTGCACTGCGCCGCCGAGCGCGAAGTGGAGGTGGGCGTCCCAGGCGAGCCGGTCCATGGGGGCGCCGGTGCCGCCAAGGCGGTAGTCGGTGAGCTGGTCGGAGACCTTGTTGGCGAGCACGAACCAGTGGCCCGGCGGTGTCTCGGACTTGGGGCCGTCGGCCCAGAACTCGGCGAGGACGCGGAAGAAGTCGCCGGTCTTCTCGGGGTTGGGTGCATAGGGCTGCCCGGAGATGGGGTTCAGGGGGTGACCGCTGCCGTCGTTTTCGCCGAGGCTGTTGTTGCCGTAGGCGCCGGGTGAGAAGTCGCGGACTTCGGGCTCGTTCGGGGAGAGCTTCGCGTGGGTGCGGAGCAGGCCGAGCACCCACTCCTTCATGCGGGGGTCGTCGATGGTGGGCTGGATGGTGGTGTCGAGGTGGACGCCACGCTCGTCGGGCTCGCCCAGCGCGAAGGAGGTCACGAAACCCCAGTTGGAGCCGATGTAGGACTGCCGGCCTTCGACGATGATGCCGTTCTGGGTCTCGCCCTCGGCAAGGTTGAGCTCCTGCCAGAGGCTGGGCGACTGACAGATGGTACCCGCGCGGTCGACGGTGAGCGGGGCGTTGGCGGGCGCGTAGCCGGTGAGGTCTGCGTAGCCCGAGGCCTCGTTGGCGCCGTCGTCGGCGAAGGTGTCGATGATCGCTGCTCCGATGCGGTTTCCGAGCGCAGCGGGGGTGTCGCCGGTGGTGGAGGTGTCGTTCGGATCGAGGCCGAGCTGCTCCATGAAGGCGCGGTAGCAGGCGAGGCTGGTGGCACCGCCGACGGCCTTTTCGTAGCGGTGGGACAGCACCCGATACTGGGCGTAGGAGATGGCGACTTCGCGGGCGCTCGCAGGGTCTTCGGGGCTCTGTTTTTCTGTGGTCAGGTAGCCGTCGGCGGTGGCGTCGTAGGCCGCCCAGCCATCCCAGGAGGCGAGGGCGCTGTGGAAGAGGTTGCGGGCATGCACGCCGGGCTTGGGGATGTCGCGGCGGATAGAGTCGATGAGGAGCTCGTTCCAGCGGTGCGCAATCGAGGCGGTGGGCGCGATGTCGACGCGACCCTCGGGGCAGACCGCGGCGGGCGGCGTGACGGGCACGGCGGCCTCAAGCGGGGGAACCGCGGTGCCGAGCCGGTAGATGACCCCTTTGTCGAGCGCGGGAGTGAGCACCGAGCCGCCGACAGCCCAGACGGCGCCGGCGTTGTCGCCCCAGAGCGCGTGGATGGACTCCGGCGCCGCGGCGTCGGGGCGCGCCATGCGGGTCCAGGCGCCGGGTCGTCCGCGGAAGAGGGCGCCGTCTTGGCCCGAGAGGAAGGCTTCGCCATTTTTGGCTACCCAGAGGCCCTGCAGGAGCGGTGCCTCGGTGGGCCCGACGCTCTGCCCAGTGCCGTCGATGACGGTGCCGAGCGCGCCGACAGCGTAGACGCTGTCGGCGTTGCCGGCGACGGTGAAGTAGGTCTCGCGGGTAGGCGTCGGAATCGTGGACCAGGCGGTGCCGTCAAAGTGGAGGAACATGCCGTAGCTTCCGACAATGTAGACGTCGTTCGCCGCGCGGCCCCAGACCTTGAAGAAGGCGGGGAGGTCGCCGCTCGGCGTGAGCGGGATGTTGTCGGGCAGCTCGAGGTTGCTCCAGGCGGTACCGTTGAAGTGCCAGATGAAGCCGTAGCGTCCGGCGCGCCCGCCGACGGCCCAGATGTTGTCGGGTGAGGAGGCCCAGAGGCCGAACACCGTGTCTGCGGCGCGTCCTGGTGTCACATGGCGGTGGAAGGAGCTGCCGTCCCATTCGAGGACAGTGGCGCCGGCACCGGCGAGATAAACGTGGCTGGTGTCGAGTGCCTGTACCCACCAGAGGTCGTAGCGCTGTCCGCTGTTCAGCCGCTCCCAGGCGGTGCCGTTGAAGCGAGCGACGAGGCCGCCGGCACCCGCATCTGCGCCGACGACCCAGAGGTCGTCGGGGGCTGTACCGCTGGCGGAGAGAACGGCGCTCTCGAGGCTTGCGGCGGCGCTGCTCCAAACCTGAGGTGCCGCAGGGGCCGCCTTGTCGTCGTCGCAGCCGGCGAGGGCGAAGAGGGCGAGCAGGAGGGCGGCGGAGAGGCGGATGGTGGCGCGCATGGGAGTCCTCGCGTAGCGTTGGTGTGCGAGGCGCAACGTAGACCAGGCTGGCACTGGCCGCAAAGGTGCAGGAGCGCGCGCCGTGTCGCGCCCAGATGGCGACGGGGTCACCTCAGGAAGAGGACCTTGTTGGTTCGTCCGCGAGCGCCGTCGCCTCCGGCACCGGTGGCGGTGTTGATGGAGTTGCCGCCATCGCCGCCCGAACCTGCGGTGACTGTCGTCTCGCTGAGCAGGAAGGTGTTCACATCGGCGTAAACATCGGTACCTGCGGAGGTGCCCCAGGCGAAGATGTCGATCGAGTTTCCGCCGCAGCCACCGCCGCCGCCGCCGCCATGGCCGCCGCGGCTGCCGTTGCCTCCGGATGCCCCGCCAAAGATGCAGTAGAGCGGGCCGTTGTATGCGCCGATAGCGCCTCCGGCTCCTGCTGCGCCGCCATCACCACCGGCGCCGCCTGCGCCCCCGGTTCCGCCGTCGCCGGCGCGACCGCGCGCAAGGGCATTGCCGAAAATCTGGGGCAGCCCCCCGGTCTCGCCTGCCGTCCAGTAGAGGAAGATGCCAAACGAACCGCCGCCGCCGGAGCCAGCATATCCGGCCTCGGCGCCGCATCCGCCGGAACCTCCGCCGCCGCCCGAGCCAGAGATATCGGAGTTGCTGAAGCCGTTGAGCTTCTGGCCGCTGCCGGCTCCTCCGCCACCGCCGCCCTTACCGTGGTTGCCATTCAGGCCCTGTGCGCCTGTGCCGGCCCGCCACTCGCCACCGACGATCGAGCCTCGAGAAGCGGAGCAGGCACCGCCGCCGTCACCGTTGACAGCAGCCGTTGCGTTGGCGCCCGGGGTTCCTGTCTCCGGCTGTGAGGCGGTCGGGTTGCAGCCGCCCGTCGTGTCGTAGAGGTGGCCCCAACCGCCCGCGCCGCCGGTACCGCCGCCGTTGGCGCCGCCCGTGCCCGTACCCTCTTGCTGGTTGACGTTGGGGCAGACGGAGCCACCGCCGTTGCCTCCGGAGACCGCAGTAAAGGTGTCAGGGACTGCGGCCGAGAAGGTTGCGGGGTCTTGGCAGGAGAGGCCGCCGCCGGAGCCGCCGGCCTGCATGGCCGAACCGCGGGGTGAGCAGCTGTTCACGGCGTAGGTCGCGCGCCCAACGGCACCCGTGACCCCCGCAGTGCCGTTCTGGCCCGAACTGCCATTGACGGCATCAGCAGCATTGCCGCCAAAAATGCGATTGTCGGTGAGGATCAGCGAAGGGCCGGAATCGCGAATGTAGACGACGTAGGCGTTTGCGGCGGATGTTGTCGGAGACTGGCCATAGAGCAGGAAGCCGCGGACGGTTGTGGGCTGAACGATGTTTGCGGCAATGAGTGTCTTTGCGTCACCCTCGGCAGCGACGCCGCGAACGGCGGTGCCGGTGGTGAAGGGTTGGAAACTCCAGGTTCCGGCCCGGTGGCCGCCGTAGAGGGAGATGCCGTCGACCAGCGTCACGGTCTCTTCGTAGGCTCCATCCTCCACGCGGACCTTGGTCCGTCCGAGCGTCGCCGCTCGTCCGATGCCGTAGCCGATGGAGAGGCAGGGGAAGCGTCCCCGCTCCGTCGCGGAGGGGCCAAGACCACAACCTGCAGCATCTGCCGAGAGCGAATCGGTCTGCGACACGTAGACGGCTTGGGAGTCGAGTTCGAACTCGCAGCCGTCGATGGTGTTGGCGTTGAGGTCGAAGAAGCCCGGGTCGCAGAACATCTCGCAGGTGCGGTCGCCTGGTGCGAGGCTGCAGAGTCCATAGGCGTTCGGACGGTCGAGGATGCTGGTGCAGTCGGTAAAGCAGTTGCCGCAGGCGGTGTCGGCCGCATACTCGTCGCCCGCCTTGAAGTCTTCATCGACGGTGCCATCGCAGTCGTCGTCTTCGTAGTTGCAGGAGTCGCTCGCAGCCGGGTCTGCAGCGACCGCGTTACAGAGCGGCGCGGCTGTCCGGTCGAGCGGATTGCAGATAGCGACACCGGCTCGCCTGCAGGCACCGATGCCCGTGAAGCAGCTGCCGCCAACGCCGCTGAACACCTCGTCCACCTCGTTATCGCAGTCGTTGTCGAGTCCGTCGCAGAGCTCCGTCTGGTCTCCGACACTCGTCGTCGCCTCGCAAGCGACGCGGCCCGCTTCGCAGCGGGAGCCGCCAATGGCGCAAACGCCCGGCAGCCCTGTGGAGCAGGGCAGCCCCTCCACCGCGGTGCCGTTGTCGATGAGGCCGTCGCAGTCGTTGTCGAGCGAGTCGCAGAACTCTTCGCCGGCAGCCTGCGCCGGCAGGCAGAGCGGGACGCCTCCTTCGCAGTACCTGCGTCCTGCACCGCAGATGCCCAAGAGTCCCGTGTCGCAGGCCTCACCGTCGCCGAGCGTGTTCTCGTCGGTGAGTCCATCGCAGTCGTTGTCGATGGCGTCGCACTGTTCGTCGTTGCCGGGATGGATGTCGGCGCTGGTCTCGTCGCAGTCTGCGCCAGCGCAGGCCGGTCCGATGCCGTAGTTGTCGCCGTCAGGGTCGAGGCAGAGTGTGGAGGGCACGCAGACGCGGGCAACGTCGCCGCCGCTATTGGCGAGGAGCACGCAGTCGAAGTCCTCGCCGCCGCAGTTTGCTGCGTCCAGGCAGTAGTTGGAGCAGTATCCGATCGCGCCATCGTCGAGGAAGAAGCAGAGGTTGGAGGCGCAGTCTCCGCTCTCCGCGCAGGCCTCTCCGAGGCTCGCGCCATCTGGGTTTGAGGTGTCTGGCGATGCGGTGTCTTCTGCCGCGGTATCGTTGGAACTATCGCTGCCGCTGTCGCCTGCGGTTGTGTCGCCGGCATCGGCACCCGAAGTCGCGGTGTCTGCCGTGGCCTCATCAACCGCCGTGGCGCTGTCGCTCGCGGCGGTGCAGGCCGTGGTGAGGAGCAGGCTCACGAAGAGCAGGTGGCGGGAGCGAAGCAGCGCAGACCTCAGCATGACGGACCTCCAGCAGATGACAACCTTGCGAAGATGCGCGCAAAGGTGTGCGCTTCGCAAGGTC
>CANMDT010000094.1 GCA_947496715.1 Myxococcales bacterium | reverse complement strand
GCCGCAGCCGTTGGCAGGCAGGGCGCCGGCGCAGCGGAGCTCGTCGGGGGCGGCGCAGTAGAGCAGGCCATCGTCGCAGATGCCGCACGAGGCCGCGGGGCTGGCGGCAAGGCCGCGGTAGTCGAGGGCCGATTCTCCGCCACAGCGGTTGCCCTGCCCTACCCCCGTGTCGCCTGTGTCTGCGTCGGTGCCCGTGTCTGCGCCGGTGTCGACCGCACCGGTGTCGGTGGCGTCGTCAGTGTCGTCATCATCGTCGGTATCGCGCGGCGCCCCGGTATCGGAGACGTCATCCCGCGTATCGGTCTCGACCGGCCGACGCCTCTCGGTGTCGGTGGTAAGGCCGTCACAGGCGGTGAGGAGAAATGCTGCAATCAAACACCAGCGCAGATTCACCATCACGTCTCCATCGTCCCGTCGTAGGAATTCTGCCTAGCACAAACACGAGCGCCGCGGGAGGCCGATAGATTGACGGGACAACAGAACAAGGTGTAATCAGAATCCTCACAGTTTCATCTCACCCTGGCTACCGATGTCTTCGAAAGAGCCTGCCGTTCGCGACGCGGAGTCGACCAAAGAGCTCGAACTCCCATCGGACATCGAGCGCATCGTCGGCGGTCGCTACGAACTCGTCGACAAGCTCGGCGAGGGCGGCTTTGCCATCGTCTACAAGGCGCGCCACACCGAGCTGCGAGACCTCTTTTACGCCATCAAGATTCTCCGCGGCGAGCATGTTGGCCAGGCGGAGGTCATCAAGAAGTTCCGCCACGAAGCGGTCTTGCTCAGCAGCCTGCGCTGCCCCCAGACCGTGCGCGTCATGGACTTTGGCGTCACCAATGGATCGCCCTACTTCGTCATGGAGTTCGTCACCGGCGTATCGCTCGAGACGCTCCTGACGCGACACGGAAAGCTCCCCGCAGCCATGGTTGCCCGCCTGTCGATGGACATCCTCGAGTCGCTCGCAGAGGCCCACACGGCCCGCATCGTTCACCGCGACATCAAGCCGGCCAACGTCCTGGTGGTCGAGGGCTTCGGCGGTGGACCGGCCCGCGCGAAGGTGCTCGACTTCGGCATCGCCAAGGTGCTCGCGAACGAAGACGATGCCGCGGCACTCGCCAACCAGACCGTAGGCGACTTCATCTTCTGCACCCCGCTCTACGCCCCGCCCGAGGTCCTTCGCCGGCAGGCGCAGCCGCAGTCCGACCTCTACTCGCTCGCCCACATGATGGCCGAAGCGCTCGACGGACGAGCGCCCTACGCCTCCGACGTGCCCGTGATGAGCGCCCACCAGCATCTGCAGGGCGGCGTGATTCCGCTCGGGCCGGATACTGAACTCTCCCCGCTGGCCGCCATCATCCGTCGCGCTGCAGAGGCCAAGGTGGAGGACCGCTATCCGACAGCAGCGGCGATGCTCGCAGACCTCCGCAAGGTGCTGCCCCAGTTGACCGACGAGGCGGAGCCCGCGCTCTTTGTCTCTCGTCTCCCCGTTGCAACCGATGCCTTGCTGGCCAACTCGGATACGATGGCCCAGGAGAGCGGCGCCACCAAGCCCAGTCAGCCGGCGCCCAGTCAACCGACCGCAAGCGCCGCCGACTCCGCCACCCGGCTCGGCTGGGAGCAGCCCGCATCGTCCACCCCGCTCGGTGCCGCGCGGCCCCGTGGTCCGAGTTCGACCCCTGCCATCAGCGCTGACACCAGACGAGCGCCATCGCACACGACAACCGAAGACCTCTCCGAAACCGGCATGGAAGACGACGACTCCTTTGCACCACCGCGGTCCACAGGCCGGAATGTTGCCATAGGCGCGGCCGTCGGCGTTGCTGTGGCGGCCGTGGTTGCCTGGTTCGCCCTCTCTGGTCACGAAGCCACGCCTGTCGCCGCTCCTGCTTCCGCAGGCTCGGCGGAGGCCGCTGCGCCCACGCCCGCACCCGCTCCGGTGGCGGCGCCGGCCGTGATTGCCGCGCCCGTCCCGCCCTCCGAAGCGAAGCAGGAGGGCTCCGCGCAGGCCGCGCCAGCGCCGGCCGCCGACACCAAGCCGGCGACAGAGCCTGTGCGCACCGCGCGCACCAAGAAGGCGTCCGTGGCAACCAAGACGGCACCTTCGCCCGCGCCCGTCGCGGCCCCTGCGCCGTTCTCGGCCAAGGCACCAGAACCCCCGCCCGCCGAGCCCAAGCGGCCCGTCCTCAAAGAGCGCAAGCCGCTCTTCGTGCCGGATTAGGCAACCTGCGGCGGCAACCGCCCCCGCCAACACGTCGGCCAGACCCCCGCCACGCGCCACCCCCAGCCCGCCCAAAAACGCGGAAAGCGGTGCTCGCGCACCGCCTCCCCCGTCGTAGTAGGCGCAGCCGGGATTGAACCAGCGACCACCTGCGTGTAAAGCAGGCGCTCTGCCACTGAGCTATGCGCCCTCAGTTCGCGAACGGCGCTAGTAGAGCCTGCCGTTCGCTGTCAACGCACCCGCCTAGTTCGGGACCGGCGGGGCGTGGTGCTCCTCGTCATCGACCTTCACCGTCTCTACCCGGGTGGGCTCGAGGAGCCGCACATCGGGCGGAAGAACCGGCTGCTTGAGCCGCTGGTAGAAGGCCTCCGGCTGGTCGAGCACCAACGCGATGCGAAGCACCTCGTCCACATGCTCCACCGGGATAATCTTGAGCGCGCGACGCACCGACCGCGGCACCTCGTGCAGGTCCTTGGCGTTCTCTTTGGGGATGATGACCGTCCGCATGCCAGCCCGATGGGCAGCCAGCAGCTTCTCCTTCACGCCGCCAATCGGCAGCACCCTGCCCCGCAGCGTCACCTCGCCCGTCATCGCCACATCCGACCGGACGGGAATGCGGGTGAGCGCCGACACCAGGCTGGTCACCATCGTGATGCCGGCCGACGGGCCATCCTTGGGCGAGGCGCCCTCGGGGAAGTGAACGTGGATATCAATCTTCTGGTAGAAGCTCGGGTTGAGGCCGAGGTTGATGGCGCGGGCGCGAACGTAGCTCATGGCAGCCTGTGCCGACTCCTGCATCACATCGCCGAGCTTGCCCGTGATGGTGAGTTTGCCGGCGCCCGCCATGATGGTCGCCTCTGCGGTGAGCAGCACGCCGCCATACATGGTCCAGGCGAGGCCGTTGGTGATGCCAACCGCGTCGGCCTTTTCGGGCCGCTCATCCTTGAACTTGATGGGACCGAGGTAGCGGATGACCTCGGGGCGACCAATCAGGTAGCGCTCGCCCTTGCCCCGCTTGACCACATCGAGGGCCACCTTGCGGCAGATGGCAGCGATTTCGCGCTCCAGGCCGCGCACGCCGGCCTCCCGCGTGTAGTGGGAGATGACCGTCTTCACGGCCTCGTCGGAGATGGTCACATCGACCTCTGCCAGACCGTTCTCGCGCCGCTGCTTCTCCACCAGGTGGGCGCGGGCGATGGCCAGCTTTTCCTGCTCCGTGTAGCCCGAGATCTCGATGATCTCCATGCGGTCGCGGAGCGGCAGCGGGATCTGCGAGATGTTGTTGGCAGTGGTGATGAACATCGCCTCGGAGAGGTCGATGTCGAGGTCGAGGTAGTGGTCGTTGAAGGCCATGTTCTGCTCGGGGTCGAGGACCTCGAGGAGCGCGCTGGAGGGGTCGCCGCGGAAGTCGTTCGACATCTTGTCGATCTCGTCCAGCAGGACGACCGGATTGACCGCGCCGGCCTTCTTGAGCGCCTGGATGATCTTGCCGGGGAGCGCGCCGATGTAGGTGCGGCGGTGGCCGCGAATCTCGGCCTCGTCGCGCACGCCGCCCAGCGACAGCCGGACGAACTTGCGGTTGGTGCTCTTGGCGATGCTCCGAGCCAGCGAGGTCTTGCCCACGCCGGGCGGGCCCACGAGGCAGAGGATGGGGCCGCGCAGATGCTCCACCAGCTTGGTCACCGCGAGATACTCAAGGATGCGCTCCTTGGGCTTCTTGAGGCCATGGTGGTCGGCATCGAGCGTCGCCTCTGCCGCAGCGAGGTCGACCAGCACTTCGCTCCGCTCATCCCACGGGATGCCCAGCACCCAGTCGATGTAGTTGCGGATGACGGTCGCCTCGGCGCTCATCGGGCTCATCATCTTGAGCTTCTTCAGCTCGCGCTTGACCTTGCCCTCGGCCTCCTTGGAGAGCCGCTTGGTCTTGATGCGCTCCTCGATCTCCTCGAGCTCGCTCTTGAACTCATCCTTGTCGCTGCCCATCTCCCGCATGACCTGGTCCATCTCGTCTTTGACGGCGGGGTCGCGGTGGGTGCGCTCCATCTGCTTCTTCACGCGGGAGCGGATTTTGCGCTCCACCTGCAGGATTTCGATTTCGCCCTGCATCAGCTCCTGCAGACACTCGAGCCGCTCTGCGGGGTCGATGGTCTCGAGCACCCGCTGCTTGTCGTTGAGCTTGAGCGAGAGGTGGGCGACGATGGTGTCGGCCAGGCGGGCCGGGTCGTCGATGGCGGCAACCGTGGAGACAATCTCGGGCGGGATGCGCTTGTTGATCTGCACGTAGGCGTCGAAGATGGAGCGGACAGCCCGCATCAGCGCCTCGACCTCCTGGTTATACTCCAGGCTCTCGCGGACCTCGGCGACATCGACGTCGAAGTAGGGGTCGGTGCCATGCACATGCTCGATGCGGGCGCGGCGCTTGCCCTCGACGAGCACCTTCACGGTGCCGTCGGGGAGCCGGAGCATCTGCACGATGGTGCCGACGGTACCGACCTCGAAGATGTCTTCGGCCTTGGGATCGTTGGTCTTGGCCCGCTTCTGGGCCGAGAGCAGGATCTCCTTGGAGCCCGAGCGGTTGGCGGCTTCCAACGCCTGAATGGACTTGTCGCGCCCTACGAAGAGGGGGACCACCATGTGGGGGAAGACGATGATGTCGCGAAGGGGAAGCAGCGGCAGCCGCTTGAGCCGCAGCCCGGTCATGTTGCCGTCGTCATCTCGCTGCGAGAACATGCAGAATCACTGTTTGAGGTTGAACATCAGGCCGACGCCCTGCTGGAGCGGGCGATGCGTATGGGCGGAGCGCCGTCTCGAATGGTCTCGACGGTCATCACAATCTCGGCGAGGTCGGTCTCGTCGGGCGCATCGAACATGACAGAAAGCATGGCTCTCTCGAGGATGGAACGCAACCCCCGCGCGCCCGTCTTCTGCGAGATGGCCTGCTTGGCGACCTCGCGGAGCGCATCGGGCTCGAAGGTGAGGGTCACGCCATCCATGCCGAGCAGCCGCTGATACTGCTTGGCGATGGCGTTGCGGGGCTCGGTGAGCACGCGAACAAGCGCCTCTTCGTCGAGCGCGGTGAGGGTGGTCACAAGCGGGAGCCGGCCGATGAGCTCGGGGATGATGCCGAACTTGAGCAGGTCTTCGGGCTCGAGCCACTTGAAGATGGCCTCTTGCGTGAGCGCGGGCTTCGCATCTCGGTCGGCCGCAAAACCAATCTGCTTCTGGGCGAGGCGGGCCTCGATGATGGCCTCGAGGCCGCTGAAGGCGCCGCCGCAGATGAAGAGGATGTTGGTGGTGTCGATGCGCAGGAACTCCTGCTGCGGATGCTTGCGGCCACCCTTGGGCGGCACATGAGCGACGGTGCCCTCCAGCATCTTGAGCATGGACTGCTGCACGCCCTCACCCGACACGTCGCGGGTGATGCTGGGGTTCTCGCTCTTGCGGGCGATTTTGTCGATCTCGTCGATGTAGACGATGCCCTTCTGGGCCCGCTCGATGTCGCCGCCGGCAGACTGCAGCAGCGAGACCAGGATGTTCTCCACATCTTCGCCTACGTAGCCAGCCTCGGTCAGCGAGGTGGCATCTGCGATGGCGAAGGGGACGTTCAGGAGACGGGCGAGCGTCTGCGCGAGCAGGGTCTTGCCGCTCCCCGTGGGGCCGACGAGGAGGATGTTGGTCTTCTCGAGCTCAACCTCGCGGCTCTTCGGCGCGGAGATGCGCTTGTAGTGGTTGTGGACGGCAACCGAGAGCACCCGCTTGGCCTGCTCCTGACCGATGACATAGGGGTCGAGCGAGGCCTTGATTTCGGCTGGCGTGGGGTAGTCCCGCGTTACGGGCCGGCTCTCATCATTGGCTGCGCGACGGGCCGCGATGGTGGCCACGCACTCGTCGCAGATGTAGACGCATGGGCCTGCGATGAGCTTTCTCACCTGGCCTTGCTCCTTCTTGCAGAAGGAGCAGGTGCGGATGGCGGCGCGTTGGGTTCTGGGCTTGCTCAAGCGGTGCCTCAGGTGCGGGCGTTTCGGACCATGACTTCGTCGATGAGTCCGTACTCTTTCGCCTCGTAGGCGCCCATGAAGTAGTCGCGGTCTGTGTCGCGACGAATCTTCTCGTGGGTCTGCCCGGAGTGCTTGACGAGGATGTCGTTCAGCTGCTCGCGGAGCTTGAGGATCTCGCGGGCCTGGATGTCGATGTCGGAGGCCTGACCCTGCGCACCGCCGAGCGGCTGGTGGATGAGGATGCGGCTGTTGGGGAGCGCGTAGCGCATGCCCTTCTCTCCGCCCGAAAGCAGAAGCGCGCCCATGCTGGCAGCCTGCCCGACGCAGATGGTCGAGACCTTGGGCTTGATATACTGCATGGTGTCGTAGATGGCGAGACCGGCCGTCACCGAGCCACCCGGCGAGTTGATGTAGAGGTAGACATCGCGCTCAGGGTCTTCGCTCTCGAGGAAGAGGAGCTGGGCGACGATGACGTTGGCGACCGAGTCGTTGACCGGGGTCCCGAGGAAGACGATGCGGTCCTTGAGGAGCCGCGAGTAAATATCCCAGGAACGCTCGCCGCGGGTGCTCTGCTCAATCACGAAAGGGATGGTCATGACGCTCTCTGAAAAGGGGGGCTGGCTCTCTTAAGCACCCTCGCCGGAAGCGCTATCCGCAATCGGCGCGGGGGCGGCAGGCGCGAGCGAATCGACCTCTTCGATGACCGCGGTCTCGAGGAGGAGGTCGATGATGCGGCCGCGCTGAATCTGCGATGCGAGCAGGAGGCGACGGTCGTCGGAGGCGTAGGAGGCCTTGATCTCGGCGAGCGAGCGACCAGCCTCTGCAGCCTCGCGCTCCATGCCTGCGTTCAGGTCCTCTTCGGTGATCTTCATGCCGAGGTTGAGCGAGATCTCGTTGATGACGAGGTTCTCGCGCATGACGCGGGTGACCATGTTGTGCATCGCGGGGTAGGCGTTGCGGGCCATCTTCTCGAGCTGGCTGCGGTCGCTGTCGCCGAAGATCTGGCGGGCGCGGTTGGTGGCCTCCTGGGAGGCGGCGCGGCCGAGGTGGTTGGCGGGGAGCTCCATGGTCACGTTGGCGGCGAGCTCGGCGATGATGGCGCTGCGCATCTGGTCGACGGAGCGCTTCTCGCCCTCGGCCAGGAGGCGGGCCTCGATGTTGGCGCGGAGCTCGGCGAGGGTGGTCGCCTCGCCCGAGGCGGCGGCGAGGGCATCGTCGATGGCGGGGATGAAGCGCTTCTTGATCTCGTTGCAGGTCACGGCGAGGCGGAGCTCCTTGCCGGCAAGCTCCTTGATGGGTGCGTCGGGGGCGAGCGTGAAGGAGACCTCGCGGGTCTCGCCACGGGCCATGCCAGTGAGGCCGGTGAGGAAGGCGGGGAGGAGGTTGGGCGTACCGAGGTCGATCTCCTCCTCTTCGCGCACAATCTGGCTGGCGATGGCGCTGCCGATGCCGCGGTAGGAGACGATGACGATGGAGTCGGACTCGACGACAGCGCTCTCTTCGACGGGGACGATTTCGGTGTTGGCGGCCTGGAGCTTGGTGAGCTCACCGTCGATGGCCTCGGGAGCCACGGTGGGGCGAAGCTTGCGGACCTTGCGGCCGGCGGTCTCGGGGAGCTGCAGCCCTGTGGGGAAGAACTCGGCGATGAAGGAGAAGGAGAGGTCGGACTTGCCGTCCACGCCATCGAGAATCTTCATCTCGAAGAAGCCGACCGCGCCGGCGAGCTCGGGCGAGGAGCCGGCAATCTCTTGGAAGCGGGCATCGACGGCGCTGTTGATGGCGTCGCGGAGGACCTCGTCGCCATGCTTGGCGCGGACAGCCTGCAGGGGGGCCTTACCGGGGCGGAAGCCGTTGATTTTGACCTTGCCCGCGAGCTGCTGGAGCTTCTTGTCGGACGCGCGACGGATGACGGCGGCCTCGACCTGTGCGGTGATAAGCCTGGAGACGGAGGATTGCTCGACGATTTCAACGCTCATGTAGACACCAATGCGTGATGGCAGGAGGGTACCTTTGGGCCGCCCCGTGGAGGCCAGAAGGGGCGGAAATCCTAGGTTCCCGCGCCAGAATGGTCAACAAGGAAATCCGGCCCAGCCGCAGCTGGCGAGGGGCCGGAGTGGCTGCCGATGGGTGGCAGCGGATGGGGAGGAGTGCGAGCGGCGGGACTCGAACCCGCAAGGGTTACCCCATTGGATCCTAAGTCCAACGCGTCTGCCAATTTCGCCACGCTCGCGGCGTCGGAGAGGAGTGCGCCCAGAAGGACTTGAACCTTCAACAAACGGATTAAGAGTCCGCTGCTCTGCCAGTTGAGCTATGGGCGCTCAGTGCAGCCGTAAGACTGCGACAGGGGCGGTTTCCTAGCGGTGGCCGCTCGGAGGGTCAAGAGGAAAGTGGGCGGGGGCGCCTCGGTATCGCTCGTTTGAGCATCGCGCGCCCTGTCGGCGCGACGACTTCTCCCCTCCCAAAAATCTGCAGGCCCCTCCGCAACACCGGGCCACAGACGCCGATAACTGACCATCACACTTGCGTGAGGTCACATGTCGCGTCCACCAATCCCCCCGTTTCCACCTCCGCCTCCAGCTCCGCCTCCATCTCCGCCGCCGCCTCGCGCCGAACGCAACCCGCACGAGCGGCGGAGCGTCACCGTCTGCCGCGCAGC
Organism: Myxococcales bacterium; assembly: GCA_947496715.1. Taxonomy (GTDB): domain Bacteria; phylum Myxococcota_A; class Bradymonadia; order REDH01; family REDH01; genus CAIWGR01. The sequence goes on along the minus strand of CANMDT010000094.1, from coordinate 3,369 downwards.
CCTGCCTGCAAACGCCCTGCTCGAGCAGCATGTGGTGCCCCGCAACAGCCTCTTCATCGACCTCGTCGTCTGGGGCAAAGCGGCCCGCTCTCCCATCTGGGGCCCCTTCCGCCCCTTCTTCGCGGGCCACCACGTCGCTGTAGAATTCTGTAGCGGCCACCTGAGCCTCGATATGTTCAACAGCTACCTCGGCGAGGCGCAGTTCGTGCGCACCAAACGTACCCTGCCAGGCGAGGCCCGCCTCTTCATCCTCTGCAACAGGCGGCCAAAGGCCCGACTCAGAGAACTCGCGCGCTTTGTGACCCCCGGCCCCGTCGCCGGCTCCTGGTTTCTCGACCTCGGTTCGGCCGGCCAGGTCATCATCGCGGTGGCCACCGAACTGCCCGTCCAGCCAGGCACAACCGCGCTTCGCTTCACCGCCCCGAAAATCTCGCAAGCCGAGTATTTACAGCGCGTTGATGACCTCTTGAACGATCCGACATTGTCCGCCAAACTACGCAACACCATCTTGATGGAGGAAAGCATGTTGAACAGCGATCGCACCGATCCAACCGTGGCCCGCAAAGCCCGCCGCGAGACCCGCACGCTGGCGGACCAGTACAACGCCTGGAAAGCGAAGCAGGCAAAGCGCCGGGAGGCGGAGCTCAAGGCAGAGGGCAAGGCGGAGGGCGTCGCGCAGGGCGTCGCGCAGGGCGTCGCGCAGGGCGTCGCGCAGGGCGTCGCGCAGGGGGTCGACAAGGTTGTCGAAGAGCTGCTCGCCGCGGCGGCCGACCACCTCTCGGCCGAGACCATCGAGAATCTCCGCTTGCAGAGAGACCCCGTCGCGATCGCCTTGGCGATGGCAGGGGCGGCTCGGTCGGTAGGCTGCTGAGGACCAACGGGGCCTACGCCCGAACGATGCGGCGCTCCGTCAGAGCGCATCCAAACGCACGATCCGTGTCCCGGATGCACACCCACCGCCCATCCCCAGGGTTGCACTCTGGGCTGGTATGCGTTGACCCTTTGGGTCAAACGGCACCTGGCGCATTCCCATGGTTGCACCCTGGGCTGGTATGCGTTGACCCTTTGGGTCAAATGGAACGCCACAGGTCGCCAATCACCCACCTGTCGGCCGAGACCATCGAGGCGCTTCGCAAGGAGCGCGACCCGGTCGCGCGGCGCCGTGCGCGAGCCGCCCGGTGTGGGCACCGATAGCCCTACTCCACGGGAACCTGAATCTCGTTGCGCCTCAGGAACCATAACGTGAAGGGCGCATTGAACCTGGCCCACATCGCAGGCCCTGCGCTGGTCATGCCCTCCTCGCGCATCCATGACTCCAGCTCCTGCTTGTGGCTCGCGTAGTTCTTCTCGCTCCAGGTGCCCGAGTAGCGGATGACCGCCATCTTCTGGGCAGGCACCTGCCGCAGGACGACAGCCGGATTGTTGGGCGTCGGCAGGGAGTCCATCGTGTAGGACTGCGGCATCATGAAGCTGACGGCCCACCGGTTCTCGACGCGCCGTTGTCCCACAGGTGCTGTCATCGAGATCTTCTCGCCCGCTGGTGCCTGTGAGACAGGGGCCGTCATGGCCACCTTGGTCTGCGACAGGTTGTCGCCCGAGATGTACTTGAACAGTCTCTGGAACGCCCTGCTCCCTGCGTCTTCGAATCCGCCCTCCACCAGGGTCTCTGCGACGACATGCGGCGCATACTCCCGGACTTCGAACTGGCCTTCGGACTTGAGGACCGTGTAGCTCGCTTCTTCAACTGCCATGGCTACCTGTGCTCCCATCAGGAGGAACAATGTTGCGATTACAGCTCCCAGGACCCTAGCTTTCACGCACACTCCTTGACTTCGGTGGCTAAGAGTGTCGGCTTCGGCCCTGCCGTCAAGCGGATTCGAGCGGTCGGTTGGGGTCGCGTCCACCTTTGCCCCCACTCCCCCTCCATCTCCGCCGCCACCTCGACCCGAACGCAACACGCTCGCCATCGGCGCCGTGGCTGTAGAGCGGCACCTTGCCACGAAGTTCGCTCGTCGGGAAATCAGCGCGCCTGCAGCCGCTTGGTCAGCGCCGCGAGCGCCTGTTCGGGAGGCAGCGCCTTGAGCTGCTCCACCTCGTGAGAGGGGAGCAACTTCTTCGCAATTGTTAGCGCAGCGAGCAGCATGCCGCGCTTCTTCCCCTCTTGCCGGCCCTCTTGCCGGCCCCGCTTCTCGCCACGCTTCTCGCCACGCTCTTCGCCCATGCGCATCGAGGCCTCGTGAAACTCCACCATGCCCAGATGGGCCAACTCTTCGGCTGCCATGACGACCTCCCTCGTCTTAAAGAAGTTCCAAACTGCATTCTTGATATCGCTCGGCAGGTCGGGGTCGGTCAAGAGGTGGTGCTTGCGCGCCGCCGCCTCCTTTGGGTCGGAGGTCGCAAAAAGCAGCCGAATCACCGACCGCCCCGGACCCATGCCCACAAGCTCCGGTACCATCAGGTAGGCTACGGTCCGTGAATCCGTCGGGAGGCGCCAGATGCCGGGCTCGACCTCCTGCGCCTCGAACTCGCGGAGCCGGCGCCACGGTGCCTTGCGACAGATGACAACGAGCGCGCCGCGCCGACCGGCCTCGGTCGCCAGCAGCGACTTGGCGATGTGGTAGCGGAGCTTCTCCTCGGAGATCGCGCCCGACTCCACCTCCACCGCAATCTGACGGCCCGCGAGCAGCCGACGGAGCGGCCCCCAGACGGGTGAGAGCGGGCTCTGGGCATCGACGAAGAGGTCGATGAAGAGCGTGTGCCGCGGCCGCGGATGCTGCTCCCGTGCGGAGCCCGGCACCTCGCACGCGCGCAGCAGGGACGTGACGCGCGACTCGATCGGATACAACGACGCAACGGCGGGTAGGAGATGTGGACGGCGGCGTGGCAAACGAGACCTCGGAGTCTTGGACTCTGAGGTTATCGTCGTCTGTCGCCGGTTGTTGCGGGGCGCGGTGAAGAAAGTGGCTTCGCGCCCTTCCGCTCGGGGCGTTACCGCGCCTGCAGCCGGTTGGTGAGCGTCGAAACAATGAAGATTGTGGACGGGTCGCCGGGGTTGGGGTGAGAGGACCCTTGACCCATTCCTGCCCCAACGGGGCAGCGCATACCAGCCCAGGGCAACGCCCTGGGAATCAGGCCACGCACATTTCCGCATGCTAGCGTAACGCCGCAGATGGTCGCATCACCCACCCGCACGCGAACGATGCGGCGCCAGAACGATGCGGCGCCAGAACGATGAGGTCCCGATGGACAAGTGGACCAGCCGACGTCGCAGCTTGAGGCCACGGAACCGCCTCCCCACCCGCCAACCGGATCGCCCTACCCCGCGCCAATGCTCAGGTTGCGGGGTCTATGTGGGTAATAGGCCGACCC
>CANMDT010000093.1 GCA_947496715.1 Myxococcales bacterium | reverse complement strand
GGAGCAGGAGCAGGAGCAGGCGCCGCCTTTGCGGCGGGCGCAGCCACGGGGCGACGACCCACGGTCGGCGTGGGCGGAACCGCCGGCGGCGCGCTCCCCTTCGGACCCTTCGGTGGCGCCACCGTCCGCTGACGCACAGGCGGCCGGATGCGGCGCGTTCCGCCCGTTGCATCGGCCGGCGCCACCAAGGGCTCATCCGACGCAGCCGACGGAGCAACCACAGGCGCAAGCGGCGAAGTCGAGGTCATCTCCAGCAGCTTGCTCAGGTCCTTCCGCTCACCCGAACTCAGTTCAAACCTGGTGCCGCAAAGGTCGCCCCGCGAGCGCCGTGCGCCCAGCACCTGGGCAAGCTCCGCCGGCGGAATCCGACCGCGAATCGTCTCTTCGAGCGCGACCGCTCGTCCGTCCTCGTTGATCACCCGCCCTGCGTAGGCCGCCAACTCGCCCTCCAGATCAGCAGGCGTAAGCTGGATTGGGGCGCCATCAGCGCGCATCGACGCAGACCGACAGTTCAGATGGGGCCAGCTCTGACCGATGAGCTGCATCTCGCCCTCGGTCTCCACCTTCTTTCCCGCCTGAACCCGCGTGTACTCCGTGTTCCGTTTGAGCCTTGTCGTAACAACGAACTCCAACTCCACCCAGCTCGTCAGCAGCTCGCCGTCGGCCGTGTCGATCTCTACCTGCTCTACCCGGGCGCCCAGCGTCAGCTTCGCCTCCGGCTTCACCTCATCGATCTCGACCGGCGTCATGGTCGAGACCCAGCGGCGGCTCTTCGCATCAAATGCACGGTCCACCTCGCCGGGCGAGTTGGCCCCGGAGGCACATCCCCCGGCAGAAAGCGCCAAGCACACCGCAAACAGCGCGACCATCGCTCGGGCTCGGCTCTGAAGCTTCTCCGCCGTCATCTCCACGCTCCCAATGCAGACCCGATGGGCCGTTGCGCGCTGGCACTACTTCATGGCTCAAAAATCGCCAATCTTGCCACCTCTCTCCTCCTTTGATGCAGCCATTCGGATTTTGTGCCGGACGACCAACGACGACGTGCACCGATCTTGCCCGCAGGGTTGGCACGCTTCCTGCTCTGTCATCCAGACAGTGGGCAAACAATGCCCCGCAAACCCAGTCATTACGCGGTCCCGAGAGCCATCGACCCGTAGAGCGGCGCAAGCCTACTCCACAGGTGCCCTCGGAACTGGATAGTCTTTACTCCACCCCTGGGGCACTCCTGCTCCACCTGCCACAGACCGCCACCATGCGCCTCGGCATCCTCACAGACTTCCCCTCCGTCGCCGTCCAGTCCGGCCCCGCCATCCACACCCGCTTTCTGCACGACGGGATGGTCAACCGTGGCCACAGGGTCACCCTCATCGGGCCCGACACCACCTCGCATGACCAGGTCCCCTCCGACCAGGCGATGTTGCTCAACGCCATCCCCTATCCGAGCCACCCCAAGGTCAAGATCGTCGTCCCCAACCAGCTCGGCAAGCTCTGGAACGGACCCAAGCTCGACCTCATCCACGGCCAGATCGCCAACCAGTCTATCCTCTACGCCAACTGGCTCCGGCGGATGCATCGCACCGCGGTGCTCAATACCCACATCATCCACCTCCCCAGCCACAGCCACTTTACCCTCTCCGATGCCCTCTTCAAGAACCGTCTGGCCCGCGAAGTCATGATGGAGATTGGCAACGCGGCAGAGCGGCAGGCTGCCGGCATGTACAACGACGGCGACGCCCTCATCGTGCAGAGCCGCTACATGGTCGACTACTGGCGCGAGCGCGGCGTGACCGTCCCCATCGAGGTCGTCGGCCGACCGATCGACCCCGACAAGTTCTCGCGTCAGCCCGAGGCCGACCCCTTCCCGAGCCGCTTCGCCCAAGGCAAGCGCCTCATCGTCGTCTGCCGCCACGACCGGGAGAAGGCGCTCGACCAGCTCATCCGCATCTTTGACGAAGAGCTCGCCCCCGCCGACGCCGACCTCACCCTGACCCTCATCGGCGCAGGCCATGCCCACGAGGCCCTCAAGGCCCAGGGCGCCGCCAGCCGCTACGCCGACCGCATCCTCTTCCCCGGCGAAATCCGGCACAACAAGCTGGTCGACTGGTATGCCCATGCCGACCTCTTCGTCTACACCTCCGTCTCCGAGACCTTCGGCAACGTGGTGAACGAGGCGCTCTGGACCGGCCTCCCCGTCGTCGCCCTCAACGACCGCATGGGCGTCGCACACCAGGTGCTCGATGGCGTCAACGGCCGCCTCATCGAGCCCGCCTGCTCCGACACTGCAGCCAAGTTTGCCGAGGCCGTCCTAGAGGTCCTCCGCGATCGCGGCCTCCACAATGCCATGGCCGCAAAGGCCGCCAACCTCTCCCGCCGCACCTCCCACCCCGATGTTGTCCTCGGCCGCTTCGAGCGCATCTACGAGCAGGCCATCCGGCGTGTCCACGACACCGTCCCCGTACCCCTCTCCGAGCGGAGCAAGGCGGTCCAGATGGCCACATTCGCCAAAGCCGTCGGCACCTGGTCCGTCTATGCTGGCACCATCCTCGGGCTCGGTCACACCACCGGCAAGCTCGGCCTCAACCGGGCCGAGGTCGAGGTGCTATCCGGCAACTCCTCCGGAAGCCGCAACGCCGAGTCGGTGGTACAGTCCGGCTACGCGGCCGCTGAGGCCAGCCCATGAAGGTTGTCGCCCTGCTGCTCGCGGCCTCGATTCCGCTCACCGCCTGCTCCAAGAAGGAGGATGCGCTCGGCGCCTCCATGGCAGCTCCCGTAGCTGAGCCCGCCGCTGCAGCACCTGCTGCAGCACCGGCGATGCCCGCTGCTGAAGGCTCAGCCGCGCTCGCCGGCGGAACCGGCAAGGCCCAGTGGACCGCGCCCCCAACCTGGACTGTCGAAACCCCCTCGAGCAGCATGCGCGTGGCCCAGTGGGAGCTCCCCGCGCCGGCCGGCAAAGAGGCCGAGTGCGCCATGTTCCACTTCTCCGGCGGTGGCGGCGTGGACGACAACATCAACCGCTGGATCCGCCAGTTCGACCGTCCCGGCACCCCCGCCGATGGCTCGGGCAGCCCGCCCGATGGCGACCGAGCCATCCTCGAGGTGAACGGCGTGAAGGTGACCATGGCCCGCACCCAAGGCACCTTCAAAACGCAGGGCGTCACCATGGCCGGCCCCGTTGAGCGCAAAGAGAACTACGCCCTCTTCGCCGCCATCTTTGAGGCACCCGGCGACCCCTACTTCCTCAAGTGCGTGGGCCACACCGAGGTCATCGCCGCCGAAGAGAAGGCGATGGTCGGCCTGGTCAACTCCTTCGTCCCGAAGCAGTAGCCCGCCGCTACCGGTGCGGCCGGTAGAGGTTGGTCACACGCGAGATGCAGAGCAGCTCGCCGGTCTCCACCAGCGTCATCTCAATCTCATGCACCACGAGGGTCCGGCTCCGGCGGATGACCTTCGCGGTAGCCCGCACCCGTCCCTCCTTGGCGGAGCGGATGTGGGAGCCGTTGATCTCGATGCCCACCGGCGCCTCCTTGGAGGTGTCGCAGGTGAGCGCCGCATGCATGCTCGCAGCCGACTCGGCCAGCACCATGTTCACGCCGCCATGGAGCAGCCCCATCGGCTGACGGGCGGCATCGGTGATGGGCATCTCGAGCACGAGATGGTCGGCGCTGAAGTCTGTCAGCACAATGCCCAGCGCCCCCATCGTGGTGCGGGAGGTCATGGCCTCGTAGCCGGCCAGCGCCTCTTGGAAGGTGGGGAGCTGCACGCTGCTACTTCGCCGCCAACGCGTCGCCCTGGCTGCGGGCGATGATCTTGTCGAGCGGCTTGGAGAAGGCCCACATCAGAGCGCCTGTCGCCAAACCAAGCCCGGTCAGAATCCAGAAGAAGTTCTCGTTCGAGACAATCTCCTTTTCGTACAACAGGCCAATGTAGCCCGAGACGATGTTGCCGAAGAAGCTTGAGGCCATCCAGACGCCCATCATGATGGAGACGATGCGGGCGGGCGATACCTTGGTGACCAGCGAGAGGCCGATGGGCGAGAGGTAGAGCTCGCCGATGGTCAGCAGGATGGTGCAGGAGACAGGCCAGAACCAGCTGCCGGCACCGTCGCCGATGGCGCGGGCGCCAAAGACCATGATGATGAAGGAGAGGCCGAGCAGGCCGGCGCCGATCGACATCTTCTGCACGCTCGTCGGCTCCTGGTTGCGGGAGGCCTGCCAGCGCCAGAGCATGTCGAAGAGGGGGGCGAGCGCAAAGATGAAGAAGGGGTTGATGGACTGGAACCAGGTGGCGGGCACCTGGAAGCTCCCGATGAGGGGCCAGACGGTCTTCTCGTCAGCCCAGGTCTGCATGGTATTGCCCTGCTGCTCGTAGACGGCCCAGAAGACGATGTTGAGCATGCAGAGGAGGATGAGGGCCTTCACGCTCTGCCACTCCGCGGCATTCAGCGGCGCGCGGGTCGCGGGAGCATCCTCGGTGGCCTTCTCGCGGCCGACAGTGAGGCTGTCGGGCGCGAGGCTCGACTGGCCGAAGATGTAGATGATGAGGCCGAGCAGCATACCGATGCCTGCGGCGCCAAAGCCCCAATGCCAGCCCTTGGTCGCAGCAAGCGTGCCGCAGATCAGGTTGCAGATGAAGGCGCCGAGGTTGATGCCCATGTAGAAGATGGTGAAGGCGCCGTCGCGGCGCGGGTCGCCGGGCCGGTAGAGGTTGCCAACCTGGGTCGAGATGTTGGGCTTGAAGGCGCCGTTGCCGATGATGAGCAGCAGGAGCGCAATGAAGAACCAGTTCTCGTAGGCCATGGCGAAGTGGCCGAGCGCCATGAGGGCGCCGCCGAGGATGACCGTCTTGCGCTGTCCCCAGTAGCGGTCGGCGAGGTAGCCGCCGAGGATGGGGGTCGCGTAGACGAGGCCCGTGTACCAGCCGTAGAGCACCGAGGCGTAGGCGCCGACCGGCGTCGTCGGGTCGCTGTCGATGAGGTTGCGGATGAAGTTCCAGCCGATGACCGCGTTCGGATCGCCCGCAGCAGTCGCCTCGCCGCCCTGCACGACCTGGCGCGAGACGACGAAGAGGTAGTTCACCATGTAGAGTTTCAGGAGCCCGCGCATGCCATAGTAGGAGAAGCGCTCCCACATCTCAGTCAGGAAGAGCACGCCGAGGCCGACGGGGTGGCCAAAGAGGCGACGGTCGTCGTAGATTTTTTCAAGCGCGGCGTTCGACATAGGTACCTCTTCGCGAGCCGGCGCCGCCCCGGAGGGCGCCCGGGTGGTTCCGGTTAGTAGAAGCGGATGGAGCCGATCTCGACATCGATCGGCTGACCGTTGGCGGGCGCCTTCCCCTCGTAGAGCCAGACATTGAGGTGCAGCCAGGCCCGCTGCAGGTTGACGGGCGAGCCGGAGTAGTCCCAGTTTTCACGCACACCCGCGCCATCGGTGGCAAACGAGATGGGCTCAATCCCGAGACCTACGCCGGGGCTCACCCGCGGACCCCAGGTCAGCGTGTGCATGGTCAGCGGCGAGTCGGGGGTCGCGGTGATCGTGAATGGAAACTTTTCCACGCCACCTCGGGGCGAGTGCACCGCAAACTGCGCATTTGTGAGGGTGACGGGGCTGCCAAAGCGGCTGATCTCGATGTCGAGCTCGTTGCGGTCGTCGCGGTAGGCAAACATGCCGATGACGAGCCGCGGGTCGAGGTCGTGGGTGGGCGAGGTGATCGTAATGACCGCGCCACGCTTCCCGTCCGGGATGGGAGTCATGATCTCGGCGGAGGTCCAGCGACCGTTCACCTGGGCGATGCGGAGATGGAGCTTGTTTTCGACCACCTCGACCGACTCCTTGCCCGTCCCCCAGTGGTTGGGACCGGCGCCACCCGGGTTCGGCCCGGTGCGAATGAACCACTCGATGTTGCTGAAGACGAAGCCCTCATCCGTGTGAGGGATAGAGCCGGCCAGGTGGGCGCCGGCCGTGTCTGGGATGTCGCCGGGGGCAAAACAGCCGCCGAGCATCAGCGCAATGGCAGCAACAAAGAGGTTCTGGAGCTTCATGGAGAGCCTGCCTGGGGAGTGGACCATGGGTCCGCCAGTCTATGATTCGTGAGCGCTCTAGCATCCTGTGCCGTTGGTTGCATCCTTTGAGCGACCGTCCCGCCCAAGCGAAGCAGAGGCCGAGCGGAGGCATTGAAACATGTTCTAGTTTCGGAGTAGGGTTACGTCTCGCACGGAGCGGAGCGCTCCAAACCGCGGAGCGCACCATGCCCATCACGACCGAGATACGCGACGGCATCGCCGAGGTGGTGGTCAACTTCCCACCCGTGAACGCCCTGCCGGTGCAGGCCTGGTTCGACCTCGCCGACGCGATCACCGCCGCGGGCCGCAACCCCGAGGTCTGCGTCGTCCTGCTCCGGTCGGAGGGCCGCGGCTTCAACGCCGGCGTCGACATCAAAGAGATGCAGCGGAGCACCGGCCACACCGCCCTCGTCGGCGCCAACCGGGGCTGCTACGCCGCCTTCAAGGCGGTCTATGAGTGCGAGGTGCCACTCATCGCAGCGGTCAACGGCTTCTGCGTGGGCGGCGGCATCGGCCTGGTCGGCAACGCCGACATCATCATCGCCTCGGACGACGCCATCTTCGGCCTGCCCGAAGTGGACCGCGGCGCGCTCGGTGCAGCCACCCACCTCGCCCGGCTGGTGCCGCAGCACAAGATGCGGGCCATGGTCTACACCTGCGCCAACGCGACGGCCCAGGAGCTGCACGCCTACGGCTCGGTGCTCGAGGTGGTGCCCCGTGCCGAGCTCCGCGACCGGGCCATCGCGCTGGCCGCCTCGCTGGCCAAAAAGTCGCCCGCCATCTTGCGCGCGGCCAAGGCCTGCCTCAACGGCATCGATCCCGTTGATGTGAACAAGAGCTACCGCTTCGAGCAGGGCTTCACCTTCGAGCTCAACCTCATCGGCGTGGCCGACGAGGCCCGCGACGCCTTCGTAGAGAAGCGCGACGCCAACTTTCACAAGTCGTAGGAGGTCGCAGTGGCCGACAAGCGGATGACAGAAGAGGAGGTGGTCGCGCAGCTGGAGAGCGGCATGACCATCGGCATCGGCGGCTGGGGCTCGCGCCGTAAGCCCATGTCGCTGGTGGCGGCCATCGCCCGCTCCGGCCTTCGCGACCTCACCATCGTCTCCTACGGCGGCCCCGACCTGGGCCTGCTCTGCGCGACCGGCAAGGTGAAGCGGGCCATCTACGGCTTCGTCTCGCTCGACACGATTCCGCTCGAGCCCCACTTCCGCGCTGCACGCCAGAAGGGGGCCATCGAGGCCTCGGAGATTGACGAAGGCATGCTCCAGTGGGGCCTCTACGCCGCCGCGCTCCGCCTCCCCTTCCTCCCCACTCGGGCCGGCCTCGGCTCCGATGTGATGAAGGTCAACCCCTGGCTCAAGACCATCGCCTCGCCCTACGACGCCGATGAGACGCTCGTGGCCATGCCGGCCCTCCACCTCGATGCCGCGCTGGTCCACATGAACCTCGCCGACGCGCAGGGCAACAGCGCCTTCCTCGGCCCCGACCCCTACTTCGACGACCTCTTCTGCATGGCCGCCGAACGCCGCTTCGTCTCCTGCGAGCGCATCGTCTCGGCCGCAGAACTGGCCACGTCGCCGCTCCAGAGCCTACGGGTGCAGCGCTGGATGGTCGACGGCGTGGTCGAGGCTCCCCGCGGCGCCCACTTCACCGAATGCCTGCCCGACTACGGTCGCGACGAGGCCTTCATGAAGGAGTATGCCGCCTCGGCCAAGTCGCCCGAGGCCTGGACCGCCTTCTACGACCGCTACATCGCCGTTGATCACAAGGGCTTCCTTGCAGCCATGGAGCAGCGCTCATGAGCGACATCACCCGCGCAGAGGTCTGCATTGTGGCCTGCGCCGAAGCCTTCCGTGGCGACGGCGAAATCCTCGCAAGCCCCATGGGCTACATCTCCATGATGGGCGCTCGTCTCGCCCGCCTCACCTTTGAGCCGCTGCTCGCCATGTCGGACGGCGTCGCCACCCTCACCGGCTTCGGCCGCAGCGAAGAGGGCCGCCTCACCCAGACCGCGGAGGGCTGGATCCCCTACCGGACCATCTTCGACATGGTCTGGCATGGCCGCCGCCACGTCATGATGGGCGCCAGCCAGATCGACCGGTTCGGCAACCAGAATATCTCCATGGTCGGCGACTTCGCCCAGCCCAAGGCGCAGCTCATCGGCGCCCGCGGCGCGCCGGGCAACACCATCAACCACCGCACCAGCTACTGGGTGCCGACCCACAACCCGCAGGTCTTTGTGCCGGCCGTCGACTTTGTCTGCGGCATCGGCAACGACCGGGCCCGGGCGCTCGGCAAGGCGGCCCGCTTCCACCACCTGCACCGGGTCGTCACCTCGCTCTGCGTGCTCGACTTCGAGACGCCGGAGGGCAGCATGCGGGTGCGCTCGCTCCACCCCGGCGTGACGCTCGAAGAGGTCAAGGCCGCCACCGGCTTTGAGCTCGCCGTCGCGCCCGATCTGGCCGAGAGCCGGCTGCCCAACGAGGCAGAGCTGGCCATCATCCGCACCACGCTCGACCCCAAGGGTTTTGCCGCCAAGGAGCTCGGAGCGTGAGCCGGCCCAACCCCCTCAAGACCCGCTTCACCGAGCTCGTCGGCGTCGACTACCCCATCGTGCAGACCGGCATGGGCTGGGTCTCCGGCGCCCGCCTCACCGCGGCCACAGCGAACGCGGGCGGCCTGGGCATCCTCGCCTCGGCCACCATGACCTACGAGGAGCTCGAGAGCTCCATCGCCGCCGTGAAGAGCCGTACGAGCCGCCCCTTCGGCGTCAACATGCGGGCCGACCAGGCCGATGTGATGAAGCGGGTCGACCTGCTCATCGAGCAGGGCGTTGCCCTCGCTAGCTTCGCCGCGGCCCCGAACAAAGAGGTCATCGGACGGCTCAAGGCGGGCGGCATCAAGTGCATGCCCACCATCGCCGCCAAGCGCCACGCGCAAAAGGTGGAGGACTGGGGCGTAGACGCGGTCATCTGCCAGGGCGCAGAGGGCGGCGGCCACACCGGCTCCATCGCCACGAGCGTGCTGCTCCCGCAGGTCTGCGCCGCGGTGAAGATCCCGGTGCTCGCCGCAGGCGGCTTCTCCAACGGCCGTGGCCTCGCCGCTGCGCTGGCCTACGGAGCAGACGGCGTTGCGATGGGCACCCGCTTCCTCATGTCGCAGGAGAGCACCGTGCCCGAGGCGGTCAAAGGGGCCTACCTCAAGACCGACCCCAACGGCACCGTCGTGACCACCGCCGTCGACGGCTACCCGCAGCGGGTCATCCGCACCCCCTTCATCGATTCGCTGGAGAAGAGCTCCCCGCTCTTCCGTCTGCTCTCTGCGCTCGGCCATGCCGTGGCGCTCCGCAAACAGACGGGCGACGGCTGGGTCGCGCTCATCCGCGAAGCGCTCGCGATGAAGCGGGAGCAGGAGCTCACCTGGAGCCAGGTCGCGCTCGCGCCGTCGGCTCCCATGCTGACCAAGTTCGCCCTCGTCGACGGCCGCGTCGAGGCCGGCATCCTGCCCACAGGCCAGGTGGCCGGCACCATCGAGAAACTCCTCAGCGTGGAGGAGATCATCGACGAGGTCATCCGCGACGCACGCATCCAACTCGCAGCCGCAGCGGCCCTCGCCGCCGCCAACCCGGGAGAGCTACCATGAGCGACCAGCCGCAGGAGAGCGCCGAACCGCTCGTCACCTACGAGCAGCGGGGCGCCGTCGCCCTCATCACGATGAACCGGCCCGGCGTGCGCAACGCTCAGAACGCCGACATGACCTTTCAGCTCGACAACGCCTTCCTCCGCGCCGTGAACGACGACAGCGTGGGCGCCATCATCCTGGCAGGCGCGGGCGACCACTTCTCTGCAGGCCACGACATCGGCACGCCCCTGCGCGACATCCACCGCAACTTCGAGCGGCGGGCCACCACCTATTGGCCCCACGAAGACAAGGCGGGCGCCGAGGCCATCTTTGTGCGCGAGGCTGAGCTCTATGTGGGCATGTGCCGGCGCTGGCGCGAGCTCCCCAAGCCCACCATCGCCATGGTGCAGGGCGCCTGCATCGCCGGCGGCCTCATGCTCGCCTGGGTCTGCGACCTCATCGTTGCATCCGACGATGCTTTCTTCGCTGACCCGGTCCTCAAGATGGGCATCCCCGGCGTGGAGTACTTCGCCCACCCCTTCGTGATGAACCCACGCATCGCCAAAGAGTTCCTCTACCTCGGCGAGCGCATGACCGCCGCACGCGCCTACGAGGCCGGCATGGTCAACCGGGTCATCCCCCGCGCTGAGCTCGAGGCCCGCACCTTCGAGATTGCCAACAAGCTGGCCGCACAGCCCCGCTTCGGCATCGCGCTCGCCAAGCGAGCCATCAACCAGGCCGAAGACCGCATGGGGCTCCGCGACAGCATCGACGCCGTCTACGGCCTCCACCATGTAGCCCACGCCCACAACAGCCTCACCTCTACAGACCATCTCGCCGGCCAGGATGCCCGCTCGATGGCCGCCGCGCAGCGAGGAAAGTGACATGGATCTCCGATTCTCTGCAGCCGAACAGGCCTTCCGCGCCGAAGCCCGCACCTGGCTCGAAGCCAATGTGCCCACCGAGTCGCTCGGCTCGGGCGATACGGCCGAGGGCTTCGCCCGCCACCTCGTCTGGGAGAAGAAGCTCTTCGAGGCCGGCTGGAGCGTTGTCGCCTGGCCGGTGAAGTATGGCGGCCGCGGCGCAAGCCTCATCGAGTGGCTCATCTTCGAAGAGGAGTACTACCGGGCCGGCGCACCGTCGCGCGTGACCCAGAACGGCATCTTCCTGCTCGCCCCCACCCTCTTTGAGTGTGGCACCGAGGCACAGAAGGACAGTCTGCTGAAGAAGATCGCCTCGGCCGACACACTCTGGTGCCAGGGCTGGTCGGAGCCCAACGCGGGCAGCGACCTCGCCGCCGGCCGGAGCACCGCGCGGCGCGTCGAAGGCGGCTGGCGCCTCTCGGGCCAGAAGACATGGGCCACCCGCGGCGCCTTCTGCGACGCCTTCTTCGGCCTCTTCCGCACCGACCCCGACAGCCAGCGCCACAAGGGGCTCACCTACTTCATGGCGCCCCTCAAGGGCGAGGGCGTGACCGTCCGCCCCGTCGACCGGCTCGACGGCGACCAGGGCTTTGCCGAAATCTTCCTCGACGACTGCTTCGTCCCCGACGACATGGTCATCGGCCAGGTCAACCAGGGCTGGAATGTGGCCATGTCGACCACCTCCACGGAGCGTGGCCTGTCGCTCCGCTCGCCCGGCCGCTTCATGGCCACCGCCGGCCGCCTCGTCGCCCTCCATCGGGCCCGGCTCGGCAGCGGCGACGCCCGCACCCGCGACGAGATCGCCCAGGCCTGGATCAGCGCCGAGGCCTATCGCTGGCACACCTACGCCACCGCAGCCCGCATGATGAAGCATGAGGCCATGGGCGCCGAGTCGAGCATCAACAAAATCTTCTGGTCCGAGATGGACCTCGCCATGCACGAGACCGCCATCAACCTGCTCGGCTCCTCCGCCGAGCTCTACGAAGGCGCGCCCGGCGCAGAAGACGAGGGTGGCTGGATGAAGGGCTTCATGTTTGCCCTCGCCGGCCCCATCTACGCCGGCACCAACGAGATCCAGCGCAACATCGTCGCCGAGCGGGTGCTCGGTCTGCCCAAGGGTTAGCCATGCAGCCGCTGCTCACCGAAGACCAGCTCCTCCTCCGCGCCACCATCCGTTCGGGGCTCGCCAAGGTCTGCCCCGTCACCACGGTCCGCGCCGTCTGGCACGACCCCGCCGCGCTCCGTCCGCTCTGGCGTGAATTCGCCAACCTCGGCCTGCTCGGCCTGCTCGTCCCCGAAGATTTTGGTGGGCTCGGCATGACCGAGGTCGAGCTCGCGGTGGCGATGGAGGAGGTTGGCTACGCCGCCGCCCCCGGCCCGCTGCTCGAGGCGGCCGCCATCGCGGTGCCCTCGCTGCTCGGCATCGCCAACGCACCCGCAAACGTCATCGAGGCCTCCATCGGAGCGGTCATCGAAGGGACCAAGCTGGTCACGGCCGGCACCCATCCGAGCGACCCGATCGCCTGGGCCGAGGAGGCCGACTTCTGCCTCTTCCGCACCGCCGCCGGCCCCCGCCTCCTGGCACGGGCCGACTACACCGCCACACCGCAGCCCTCGATCGACGCCTGCCGCCGCACCGCGACGGTGGCCGCGCAGGGCTGGGAGGGCGACGGCACCGCACCCTCGCAGCGTGCCGCACTCGCTGCAGCAGCGCAGCTCA
>CANMDT010000092.1 GCA_947496715.1 Myxococcales bacterium | reverse complement strand
GAGCTCGTCGCCGCGGCGCAGTCCCTCGCCCGAGAAGTTGCCGCCGGCCGCCTTGCCCCCGAGCAGGTGACCGCCGACAGCTTCCGCGCCCACCTCTGGACAGGCGACCTCCCCGACCCCGACCTCGTCATCCGCACCAGCGGCGAGGTCCGCATCTCCAACTTCCTCCTCTGGCAGAGTGCCTATGCCGAGTTCGTCATCGAGCCCATCGCCTGGCCCGATTGGACCGAGGCCGACTTCGACAACTGCCTCGTCCAGTTCGCCGGCAGAGACCGCAGGTATGGCGGCGTTGCGCCTTAGCCTGCTCCCGCTGCTGCTCGCGCTCTGCGCCTGCAGCCTGCCGGGCCGCTCCGCCTCGGCCATCGGCAGCTTCTTCGCCGGAGCCGACCAAGAGGGGTCGGACGAAGCGCGCTCCGAAGACAGCGGCTCCGAACCCAACGAGCCACCACTCTCCGGCCGGTCACTTACGCGGCTCGCTCCGGCGCCCGACCCTCACCCCGAAGACCTGCTGCTCCGGCTCCCCGCCGACATGCGGCTCGCCGCCGCAGAGACCATCAATGCCGAGCGGCTCGGCTTGGTCCAGACAGAGGGCGACCGTCGCGTGATTGTCCTCACCCCGCTCCCATGCCGCATCGCCGAACAGGAGGTTGCACCGCAGGAGGCCGCCGACCGCGAGGGCTGCCGCAGCCTCAACATGGCCACCTTCGCGGCCCGCTCGCAGCAGGTCTGGACACTGGCACCCGGCCGCTACACCGTGCGCGTTGTGAACCGTCAGGTGGGCTGGCCGGTCGGTCTCTGGATCCGCTCCGACAAGGGAGAGTCGCTCGCGGCGGAGGGCGGCGGCGCAGCCGGAGAGACCATCGAGATCGAGGTCGATCTTGTCCCCGGGAGCTACCTCGTTTCGCTGCCACTGCTGCCCACGCCTGACTACCTCTGGGAGGTCAAAAGGGGCGCGCGATAAGCAATTATGCGGGGTAGACAACTTTGGGAGGGGTGCGCGCGGGGGGTTGATCTCCCTCCCTCCCTCGGCTAGCGCCACCCCTCTTGCTCGGAATACCGGGCCGGATTTCTGCATTTGCACCACCCTCTGACCCTCCCGGGAGCCGACCTGAACCCTTCGCCGCAGCGCACCCGCCGCCCCCAACCGTTGCCCGCTCGAACCGCAAAGTCGGTCGCACGGAAGAGCAACTGGTGGAGCTGGGTCCTCGCCCTCCTCGTGGGCGCGGTGCTGTTAGCCGGCGTTCGGCATGTTCAGGCCTCGGCCGTCTCCACCGGCTCCTTCCGCCGCATGACGGCAACGCGTGAGGCCCAGCAGAAGGTCGACGACGCGCTCAACGCAGCCATCGCCAAAGCCGGCGATCGCCGCATGATCGAGAACCTCGGCGTTCAGGTCGCCATGCAGGTGCTCGGCAGCGCCACCGACCTCTCCGGCGAGACCACGGTACCCTCCACGCTCTGCGAGACCTTCATCGAGGGCGACACCTGGCGTAGCTTCGCCAGCCGCTACGGGCTCACCACCGAGGCGCTCGCGCGGCTCAACCCGGGCGTCTCGGGGAACCATGTGGACGACGGCGACGAGCTCATCATCTACAAGTTCGACTCGGAGCGCCGCTCCCGCAGCAACGGTCGCGCCAGCGGCGGCAGCCTCACCAACGGCGTCCCCATGCCCGACGGACAGTTCTGGCGCGTCCGCGAGCGCGAGACCTCCTTCGGTACCGAGACCACCATCAACGAACTGGTCGCGGCCTTGGCCCATGTGGGCAACGAAATGCCCGGCGGCACCCGCGTCATCATCGGCGACCTCAGCCGGCCGCAGGGCCGCCCGCTCTCGCCCCACCTCAGCCACCAGTCCGGCCGCGATGTCGATATGGGCTACTACCTCCGCGGCGTAGGTCCTCAGCGCCAGTTCTCCGGCGCCTCCCGCGCAACCCTCGACCTCGCCCGCCAGTGGGCCCAGATCCGCTTCCTCCTCGAGCGCGGCACCGTCGAGCGCATGTTTATCGACTACTCGCTGCAGATCCCGCTCGTGCAGTATGCCCGCCGCATCGGCGAAGACCCCGCCTATCTCGCCAAGGTCTTCGAGTATGGCGGCGAGGGCAAGATCATCACCCATTCGCCCGGCCACCGCGACCACATCCACATCCGCTTCCGCTGCGATGAGTGGGACAAGGCCTGCCAGAAGCATGAAGAGACGCCCGCGCTCAAGCCGCCGCCGATTGTGCAACGGGTCTCTGCCATCGAGAGCGGCCGGAACTAACGGGCCAGCTTCGCCGCCTTCTCGAGCAGGCTCTTGGCGGAGATGACGCCGGTGAACCAGAGCAGGTTGGGGTGCTCGAGCGGCGCCTCCTTGTCGGCAGCCAGCCGCTTGCTCACGCAGACGATGAGGTCCATCGGAGCCCGTTTGCCGAGCGAGGCGAGCCGCCGTTCGAGCGAGCTCCGCCGCCAGTAGCCGATGACCTCCACGCCGACCCGCCGTCCGCTGCTCCGCTCCGTGAGGAGCAGGTCGGGGACCACCACGGTCTGGCCGTCCAGCACCAGCAGGTCGGGCTCCCGTGAGAGCTCCCAGCCGGTCGTCTTGGCCTCCAGCTGCGCCGCCAGGTGGTTGACCTCCTCCGAGACCCAGGCCCCCTTGAGCCGCCGCGGCGCCTCGAGCGGGTCTTTGTTCGATAGCTGCACCTTGGCCGACGGCTTGCCCGGCTCCCGCAGCTCCGCTGAGAGGCTCCACTCCCCGAGGCCGACAATGACGGCGAGCGCCTTCGACAGTTCCATGCCGTAGCGGGTCGAGGTGGCGAAGATAGATGCAGGCCCATCGAGCAGCAGCCAGACGGCGCCATCGGGCAGCAGCTTGGCTGTGAAGATGAGCTGGTGAAAGGCGAGCGCCCGCAGCAGCGCCCGCAGCTCCGACGGGTGGCGCGGCCGAAAGGTGAGCTCCATCGAGCCGGCACGCAGCAGCGCCCCGCGCGCCGAGGCGAGGTTATACTCGGTCAGCAGTTCGTGGGGCGTCGGCAGTTCGCAGTGGTGAAGGAGCATCGCCTCGGGCAGGTCGGCATAGAGCGCCTCGTCGATGGCCTCCGCGGTGATGCCCAGCTCCTCCGCCAGCGCGCCGAGGAGGTCGCCGCGGAAGCGGGTGCCGGGCACGCCGGGGACGGTCGAGACGGGATCGCCCGAGGCGGAGACCTCAAAGAGCCGCCGCCGCAGCTCCACAGGGTCGGCCGGCGCCTGCACGAGCCACTCCGAGCGGTCGTCGAGCAGCTTCGCCAATCCGCGCGTCAGCTTCTGCGAGGCCTCGTCGCCCACCAGCTCGTCGATGGCCGCATCGAGTTCGAGCCGCGGCCGGCCGAGCTGCGCGGCGAAGAGGTCGATGAGCACCTTGGCCCGCTCCAACAGGTTGGCTTGCGCCGGGTTGACGAACTTGGGCCGAGCGATGCCGTTCCGCCGCGTCATCATGAGCAGGTCACCGGAAAGCATCGTGCTCCTTCCGCCGCTCGGCGACCTGCTCCTCGATGGTGTCGCGGGTGATGATCTCGTAGAGCACGGCCTGCTTGCCCTCCCGCTTTCGGAGTACGCGGCCTAGGCGCTGCACCTGCTCCCGCTGCGTGGACGATCCCGACAGGATGATGGCCACGCCAGCGTCGGGGACGTCGACCCCCTCGTTCAGCACCTTGGAGGTGACCACGGTCCGGTATTCGCCGCTGCGGAACCTGCCGAGGATTTCAGCCCGCTCCCGCGTGGAGGTTCGGTGGGTGATGGAGGGGAGCAGCAGCCGCCGCGAGAGCTCGAAGACGGTTGCGTTGTCGTGGGTGAAGATGATGGAGCGGTCTGCGCGGTGGAGCTGCAGGAGCTGCTCAACGACCGCCAGTTTGCCGCTGGAGGCGAGCGCGAGCCGCCGCTGTTCGCGGTAGGCAGCGAAGGCCGCGCGGCCGTCGGGGGTGCGGGAGGAGAGGGCGATGAAGCGGCCCCAGCCGCCGGGCGATCCCATGCTGATCCGGTTCTGCCGCACGAAGTCGAGGTAGCACTGCCGCGCTGCGGTGTAGTCTTCGAGTTCGGGCTCCGACATGGAGACCCGGAGCGTCTCAACGGTGTAGTCGGCGAGGAACTCGCCTGCGAGCTCACGGATTTCGCGTCGGTAGATGATGGGGCCGACCGCGCGGTCGAGCAGGAGGTGGCGGTTGTCGGGCCGTTCGGGGGTGGCGGTCAGGCCGAGGCGGAAGGGGGCGAGGAGGTGGTCGGTGGCGAGGATGTAGGAGGGGCCGGGGAGGTGGTGGACCTCGTCATAGACCACAAGGCCGAAGCGGTGGCCAATCCGCTCTGCATGGATGTGGAAGGAGTCGTAGGTGGTGACGGTGACGGGCTCGATCTCGTGCGAGCCGCCGCCGAGGAGCCCCACCTTGGCGAGCCCGAAGTCGGAGCGGAGGCCGTCGTGCCACTGGAGCATGAGGTCGATGGTGGGGACGACGATAAGGGTGTCGCGGGCGGCGGCGGCGATGGCGAGATGGGCGACGAGCGACTTACCTGCGCCTGTGGGGAGCACCACGAGCCCGCGGCGGCCGGCCCGGTTCCATGCGGCGAGGGCCTCGGACTGGTAGAATCGCGGGGTGCGCTCGGCGGCAAAGCGGAGGTCGAGCGCTCCATAGGCGCGGGCCTGGTCGTCGAGCTGCAGCAGCCCCTGCTCCTGCGCGCGGTGGAGGGCAGCGAAGAGGTCGCGGTAGCAGGCGGCCGGCGCCCGCCAGCGGGCGATACGGAGGTCGAAGGTCATGCCGACCGCCTCGAGCCGGTCTGCCAACGCATCGACGGGGCCGTCGAGCACGAGGGTGCCGCGGTCGAACCGCAGGGTCACCGTGGGCGGGGGAGGGCTGTTGGCAGGCAGAGACAGGACGGGGCTCCGAGGCGGGTCGCGTTCGATAAGACAGCGCGTGACGGAAGTCACACCCAATCGGCGGCGCCACGCTGCGGAATCGGCGGTCAATCTTGATCCAATAGCAAACAGTTCGTAGACAGCAGCCACGGCCAGAGGTCTAGGTTGCAACGATCAAGTGACGGGTGCATGAGAATGAAGCAGTGGAACATGAAGCAATCGGCTCTGCGCCTCGGCGCCCTCTCGGTGCTCGTGCTGCTTGCAGCTTGCAGCAACCAGACCGGCACGGGCACCCCGGGCGATGGCAGCGGCGCCTCCGACGCATCGGCTGATGGCGGCTCGGGTGCTGATACCAGCCCCGACACCACGGTCGACAGCGGCGCCGACACCACGGCCGACAGCGGCTCTGGCGCGGATACAGGCGCCGATACCTCCACCGATACGGGCGGCGAGCCCAGCTGCACCACCGCGGCCGATTGCCGCCCGCGCCACGACTGCGTGGAGGGCGTCTGCGTCCGCATCTGCGGCGTGGACACCGACTGCGATGACCTCACGCCCTGCACCACCGAGGTCTGCACCGAGGGGCTTTGCGTCTTCACGCCGGCCACCCCTGAGATTGCCGACCCGCTCGCCGGCGACTGCAAGAAGCCTGCCTGTGTTGATGGTCGCACGAGCAGGTTGCCAGCTCGCTGGACCTGCCTGTGGATGACAGCATCGGCTGCACGCTCGCGCAGTGCGTCGGCGAGTTCCCCTTCCAGCGCCCCCAGGACGCGCTCTGCGATGATGGCGATCTCCTCAACGGCGTGGAGCGGTGCGACCCCAACATCGGCTGCGTGGGTGGCGATGTGCCCCGCTGGATCTGCGATGAGCCGCCCCCGGGCTGGGAGTCGCGCGAGGTCTGTGACGATGGCCTCGACAACGACCAGAACGGCCAGGTGGACGAGGGTTGCGACTGCGACTTCGGCTCCATCCAGCGCTGCTACAGCGGTCCGCCCTCCACCCGCGGCGTTGGCGGCTGCACCGACGGCCTGCAGGCCTGCGAAGACCGGGCCAACCCCCAGTGGGGCCCCTGCACCAACGTCTTCGGTCCCGGTACCGAGATCTGCGACGCCAAGGACAATGACTGCGACGGCTGCGTAGACGACCTCGCCGACTGCGATGCCAGCGACCTTGTCTGCCCCACGGAGCTCCTCGCCCGCCCGCTCGCCGACTTCACGCTGAGCGGCGACGCCATCGTGCCGGGCTGGCGCGACCTGCCCTACATCCGCTGGAACTGGTCGGTCGAAGGGCCGCCGAACAGCGCCACCTCCGGCCCGGTCAATCGGACGGCTGCCAATACCTCGGTCTTCCTCGACGTGTCGGGCGACTACTTCGTCACACTTGAGGTCGAACTCAAGCCGGGCGAGCCCAGCATCACCTGTGGCTTTGTGGTCCGCGCCCAGGGCTCCGGCCTTCGCGTCGAGATGCGCTGGGACACCTTCGGCTCGGTCGACATGGACTTCCACCTCCACCGGAGCGGGACGACCACCAACTTCTGCACCGACGATGACTGCTACTACGGCAACTGCCGCACCTACGGCTCAGGCCTGCCGTGGGGCTACGTCTCCTCGCCCGCCGAGGCCTGCGGCGGCGGCGCGGGCGATACCTGCTACAACCCCCGCCTCGACATCGACAACATCGTCGGCTTCGACCCCGAGAACATCAATGTGGACAACCCGAACAACGGTGACAGCTTCCGGGTCATGTCGCACA
Organism: Myxococcales bacterium; assembly: GCA_947496715.1. Classification (GTDB taxonomy): domain Bacteria; phylum Myxococcota_A; class Bradymonadia; order REDH01; family REDH01; genus CAIWGR01. The sequence goes on along the minus strand of CANMDT010000092.1, from coordinate 5,763 downwards.
TGTTCGGCGGAGCTGCCCGCACCAACCCCGTCGTCACCATCTTCTGTGGTGGCCGCCTCAAGGCCGTCTTCGGTGAGGCACCCGACCTCGTCGGCCTCACCCGCTCCGGCGGCAGCTGCGGCGGCGAGACCTGGCGCGTTGCCGACGTCCGCATGCTCGTAGACCCCGAGACCGGCGTCACCGACTGCGTCGTCGAGCCCCTCCTGGGCCGCAGCGGCGGCTACGATGTGCGCCAGGGCGACGCCACCTTCTAGTCTCCCCCCTCTCCAACGCCGCGGTCCGCCTGCCTCCCGCAGGGCCCGCGGCGCTCTTGTGTTCGGGCAGCGCCCAGTCGCGCGGCCACAGCGAGGAACCGTCATGAACGCAACCAACGCCAAAGCCGCCGCCGCACTCCTGCTCCTGCTCACCGCCTGCGCGCAGCGCGACCCCGTCGCGCCCGCTGCCGACGTGGTCGATGAGAACAGCGCCGACACCACGGCCGATACCGCTGGCAGCGCCGATACCACCGCAGACACCTCCGACGGCAGTGGCGACGGCAGCGGCGAGGGCTCCGGCCCCACCATCGTGCAGTGCCTCAGCGCCGCAGACTGCGCCCCCCGCCATGATTGTGTCGACCAGCACTGCATCCTCATCTGTGCCACCGACGCCGATTGCGACGACCGCAACCTCTGCACCGCAGAGCGCTGCGACGCCGGCAGCTGCGTCACCACCGTCGTCACCCCCGAGGTCGGCGATGCCACGCCCGGCGATTGCCGTGCCAAGGTCTGCGTCGAGGGCATCCTGCAGGAGCTCCCCAGCCTCACCGATGTGCCCGCCGATGATGGCGTGGGCTGCACCGAGTCTGTCTGCAGCCAGACCTTCCCCTTCCACCGCCCCCGCAACGAGATCTGCGACGATGGCGACCCGCTCAACGGCGTAGAGAGCTGCGACGCCCGTCGGGGCTGCCTGTCCGGCGATGTGCCCGGCTGGATCTGCAGCGCCGAGACCGAGCCCGGCTGGGAGGCCATCGAGGTCTGCAACGATGGCCAAGACAACAACGAGGATGGCTACGCCGACGAGGATTGCGCCTGCGCCTACGGCGAGGTCCAGCGCTGCTACGCTGGCGCCCCCGCAACCCGCGGCGTTGGCGGCTGCACCGACGGCCTGCAGCGCTGCATCGACCGTTCCGCCCCCCACTGGGGACCCTGCCAGGGCGCCATCGCCGGCTCGGCGGAGCTCTGCGATGGCAAAGACAACGACTGCAACAGCTGCACCGACGACATCGAGGGCTGCACGCCCGCTCTCCGCTGCCCCACGCTCGACTCGGCAAGCCCGCTCACCGACTACACCCTCGATGGCACCGCCTTCTACGCCAACCTCGCCAACGTCATCGCCTGGAACTGGACCGTCGAGCCCCCTGCCAACAGCGCCACAGAGAGCCCCGCAGACCCGTCTGCCTCACTCACCTCGGTCTATCTCGATGTCTCGGGCGACTACCGCATGCACCTCGAGGTGACCGACGGCGACGGCGTCCAGAGCTGCACCTGGACCGTCCGCGCGAAGGGCCCCGGCCTCCGCGTGGAGATGGCCTGGGACAGCCTCGGCTCCGTCGACATGGACCTCCACCTCCACAAGCCCGCCAACACCGGCGCCTTCTGCGGAGCGGATGACTGCTACTTCGACAACTGCCGCGTTACCAACCTCACCGGCGTCGCCTGGGGCTACGACCCCTCCGATGCCGCGGCCTGCGGCGCCGGCGTGGGCGACACCTGCTACAACCCCCGCCTCGACATCAACAATGTGCGCGGCAACAACCCCGAGAACATCAACCTCGACAACCCCGCCAACGGCGACACCTTCCGCGTCATGGCCCACATGTTTGCCGGCACACAGCCCACCGCACCGCAGATCAGCATCTTCTGCGGCGGCCAGCTCAAGTCGCTGCTCGGCGGCGGCGCAGATGCCGTCCGGCTCACCCAGGCCGGCGCCGCCTGCCAGGGCAGCAGCTGGCGCGTCGCCGATGTCCAGATGCTCGTCGACGAGGCCACAGGCGCCGTCGACTGCCTCGTCCTCCCTGTCCTCAACGCCGCCGGCAACCCCGATGTGCGCGTTAACAACACCGCATTCTAACGGGCCCTGTCGCCCACCCGAAGCCGCCGATGGCCAACCTCGAATCCAGACTCCTCAGCCACCTCATGACCGCCAACAAGCGGTATGCCCTGGTTGAACCCGGCGACCACGTCATGGTCTGCCTCTCCGGCGGAAAAGACTCCTGGGTCATGCTCCACCTGCTGCGGCTCATGCAGCGCAAGGTCCCCTTCGCCTTCACCATGGTCGCCGTGAACCTCGACCAGGGCCACCCCGGCTTCCCGCAGCAGTCCATCGTCGACTACCTCGAGCGCGAGAAGTACGACTACAAGATGCTCGCCGTCGACACCTACAAGGTGGTCCTCGAGAAGGTGCCCGAGGGCAAGACCTACTGCTCGCTCTGCTCCCGCCTGCGCCGCGGCATCCTCTACAACGCGGCCCAAGAGCTCGGCTGCACCAAGATGGCGCTCGGCCACCACCGCGACGACGTCGCGCAGACCCTGCTCCTCAACCTCTTCTACGCCGGCAAGCTGGCCGCCATGCCGCCCAAGCTCCGCTCCGACGACGGCCGCAATGTGGTCGTCCGGCCGCTCATCCTCGCCGCCGAAGAGGAGATTGCGCAGTATGCCATCGAGCAGGGCTTCCCCATCATCCCCTGCAACCTCTGCGGCAGCCAGGAAAACCTCCACCGCTCCCGGATGAAGCAGCTGGTGAACCGGCTCCAGGCCGACAACCCCAAGGTCAAAGGCAACATCATCGCCGCGCTCGGCAATGTGCAGCTGACCCACCTGCTCGACGGCCGCTTTGCCGGCGACTGGCTGGCTTCCGAAGCCGACATTGTGGCCGCGATGTCGGGCGAGACGGCGCTCCCGCACGCGCTGGTCCCCGACCTCGAGCTCGAGGCGGCGGGCGAGCTGGGCTAGAAGCGGTAGCCGAGCTGCAGCGAGCCGCCCATGGGGATGTCGAAGGGCCGCTCGCCGAAGGGGAGCATGTAGATGACGCTGTTGGCGTCGAGCGAGGCCCAGAAGGGGCCGCCGAGCAGCACCTGGCCTCCAACAGTCCATCCGAGCCCGGCCTGGGCCTGCGCGGCGGTCTTGGTGATGCTGCCTTCGCGGCAGGCGCGGCTGCTGTCGATGGCCCGCACCTCACCGCCCGTCACCTTGCACCAGAAGTCTTCGGTCGCGGTGACCGCGCCCACGAAGGCCACATCGACCCCCACATTGCCGTAGAGCCGGAAGCGCCGGTTGCGGATGGCGAAGGTGGCGCCGAAGTCGGTGCGGGCCATGTCGATGCGGCTGAGCAGGTCGCCGTCGGTGTCGCGCCGGCCGAAGACAAAGCGCCCGCCAGCGTAGAGCCCCGCATTCTCCGAGAGCATGTGGCTGACCTGCACCGAGGCGCCCTGCGTGTAGAAGGGGGAGCGGGTCGGCGTATCGAGGAAGTAGCCGCCGTGGTAGCCGGCTGAGGTGTAGGTGTGGCCCGTGTCGAGGCCTGCCGGGTCGGGCGGCAGAAAGCGCGGAGGCTGGCAGGCCAGCGCATCGCTCAGCATCATGGAGTAGGTGTCGGCGGCCTCGGCCGGCGCCACCCGCGTGGTCTCGTCCACCACAAACTGCTGGCTCGTCGCATCGAAGAACTGCAGCCCCACCACCGTCTGGTCGCCGGACGAGATGGCGAAAGCAAAGACCAGCTCCTCCACGCCCAGCTGCGTGGCCAGCCGCTTGGCCTCTGCCGCCCGCACCCGCAGGTCGCTGCCCTGGCTCAGCAGGTGCTCCAGATAGGCCCGCTCAAAGCTGGCAACGACCTCGGCAGGGTAGTCCTCGCGCGAGAACCGCTCGCCCGGCGCCCAGCGGATGAGCTCCTTGAAGGCGGCCGTCGCCTTGGCCTCGTGCAGCGTCTGCCCCTCGCTGCCCTCCTGCGCGCCCTGCGCCAGCTCCAGCTGCGCTAGCGCCAGCGTGCGCCAGACCGTTATGGCCAGCGTCGGGTCGGTCCAAAAGAGGCCTGTGCGCTCGAGCAGCGACTGTGCCTCTTCGAGCTGGTCCACCGCACTCCGCAGGTCGGACTGCTTGAAGTATTCCACGCCCAGCTGCGCCGACCGGGTTGCCACAAAGCGGAGGTCGGACTGGGCCTCGTCGCGCTGTGCTGCGAGCAGCCGTGTGAGGGGCTCCTCCTCGATGAGCTTGTGGCGCGGGTCGGCCCCGACCTGCGCCCGCAACGCCCGCGACACCTGCACCAGCGAGACCTCCGCGAGGCTGCTCGCAGGAGCCGCCGACGGCACGAGGTAGTGGCGGATGGGGGCCCAGACGGCGATGGTTCGCGGCCGCAGGTCGGCTTCGCCCTGATCGCGGCGTGGCGGTGCCGCGAGCGCCGGCGCGGCAGCGAGCGCCAGCAGAAGCGCGGCCAGGAGCTGCGCGACGCGCCTCACTGCGAACCCTCGGGCGTGAGCAGCTCGCCGGTCTCGCCGCAGCTGTCGGTCGCGCTCTTGTCTTCGTTCCGCACCAGCACAAAGCGGCGGCCCGGGATCACAGGCGACCGGAGCAGCGCCTCACCGTCGGTCAGCTCCAGCTCGGCTCGGTCGCCGCTGCTCACATCGAAGACCCGGCCCGCGACCTGCTGTTCGCCAAAGCGCACATCGAGCGCGAAGGCGCTGTTGCTGATGTCGCGCGGGCCGAAGTAGGCGCAGGCCTCGGGCACCAGGTAGGGGTCTTCGATGGTGTTCTGGTCGCCCAGCAGGAAGGTCTCCATCTTGCCGCCCGCCTCGCCCGAGTAGGCGAAGAGGGTGAGCCGGATGGCCCGCGTGCGCCCCAACTCGAGCGGCGCCGCCTCTTCGTAGACGCCGATGAGCTCGGCTGGCGGACCGCAGCCCGCCGCCGCCAGCAGCAGCGCGAGGACTACATACGGGCGGGGCATGGAACGCCGAGCAGGGTCAGGCCGTGGGCCAGCGTGCGCCGCACCGCAACCACCAGCGCGATGCGGGCGCGGGTCGCGGCCTCGTCGTCCGACAGCACCCGGGTGCCCGACGAGTAGAAGGTGTTGAAGCCCTCGGCCAGCTCCAGCAGGAAGCGGGAGATGACGGCCGGCTCGAGCTCGCTCGCGGCCTGGCGCAGCGTCGCGGGGTAGCGCTCGAGCAGCGCCACGAGGTGGGCGCAGTCGGCGGTGTGGAGCGCCTCGGTGGCCTCGTTGGCCAGGGCCTCGGGCAGCGCGCCGAACTTCTCGGCGAACTTCTCCTCGAGCGCCCGGAGCCGCACATGGGTGTACTGCAGGTAGGGGCCGGTGGGGCCATGCTCGCCGGGGCGCAGGCCGCGCAGGATGGCATCCCACTCGAAGGGGTAGTCTTTGATGCGGCCGCGCGAGAGGTCGTAGAAGACGATCGCGCCGATGGAGACCTGCTCCGAAACCTGCTCCCGCTCCGCGTCGGTGAAGCCTTCGCGGTCGGCCATGATCTCGCGCACCAGCTCCTTGCCCCGGTTGAGGATGTCTTCGAGGAAGACCAGTGTGCCCTTGCGGGTGGAGATGCCGAGGATCATGCCGAATGGCACATGGATGCAGCGGTCGGCCCAGTCGTAGCCCATGCGCTGCAGCACGGCGAAGACCTGCTTGAAGTGGACCGCCTGGGCGTGGCCGACCACATAGAGGAACTTCTCGAAGCCGAGCTGCTCGTAGCGGTAGCGGGCGGCGGCGAGGTCGCGGGTGGAGTAGAGG
>CANMDT010000091.1 GCA_947496715.1 Myxococcales bacterium | reverse complement strand
CGCAGCCACCACCGCCAGCGCGAGATCGCCCGTCGGCGTCACGGTGAGCACCTGTCCCTCGGCGGTCCCGATGGCCGCGCCATCCACCACGATCGTCACGGTCACAGGCGCATAGAGCGCAGGGCGCTCCGCCCCCTCGAGGCGCCCCATGATGCCGCCATGCTCGCTGGCAGAGCGGAGGGCATCGCGCCATCCGTCAGCGGTGAAGGCCAGACGAAGCGCCACCGCTTAGACCTGGCTAAGGTCGGTCTCCCAGTCCCCGGCCGCCACGGGCTCCGAGAGATAGAAGCCCTGCAGAAAGTCGCAGCCGAGCGAGCGGAGCACCGCTGCCTGCGCCTCGGTCTCCACGCCTTGCGCTGTCACGCTCTGATGAAGCGCATGGGCGAGGCGGATGAGCGAGTCGATGATCGCCGCCGACTGTGGATTGGTCCCGACATCGGCCACGTAGAAGCGGTCGATTTTGACGAAGGCGAGCGGCCACTGGCGGGCAAAGGCGAGCGACGAGTTGCCGGAGCCGAAGTGGTCGAGCCCCACATGGACGCCCCGCTCTGCGAGCGCCTCGATGGTATCGTGAAGCAGGGTGGGTGCCGTGAGAATGCGGCTCTCCGAGATCTCCAGACCGATCCGGTTCATGGGCACGCCCGCCGCCTCTGCGGCCTTGGCGAGCCAGCTCACAACATCGGCCCGGCCGAGCGTCCGGAGGCTGAGGTTGATGCCGACGAAGAGGTCGAGGTTGCCCTCCGCCCGCCGCTCCGCGAGGAAGGCGAGCGCCTGCTGCGTGACAATCTCATCGAGCTGCGTCACCAGCCCCGTCTCTTCGGCCACATCGACAAAGTTGCCCGCCTGGATCAGCCCCGCGACGGGGTCGACGATGCGTGCGAGCGCCTCGGCTCCGACCATGCGTCCGGAGGCCGCGTCGTAGATGGGCTGGAAGTGGGTGCGGATGCGTCGCTCCTCGATCGCAGTGACGAGGCCGCGCTGCCCTTCGATGCGTGCGAGCGCCTTGGCGCGGAGCTCCTCGCCGAAGACCTCGACGCCGTCGCGGCCCGCCTCCTTGGCCCGGTACATCGCGGTGTCGGCGTCTGTGAGGAGTGCGTCGGGCGACTCGAGCCCCGTCTGCGCCATCGCGATGCCGATGCTCGCCGACACGGGAATCTCGATGCCGAGCGCGCTTACCGCCTGCGTGACTGCGGCCCGGATTCGGTCTGCGACGGTGAGCGCATCGCCCACGCCGGAGAGGTTTTCGCAGATGGCGAGGAACTCGTCGCCGCCGAGCCGCACCAGCGTGTCGGCGGGCCGGATAACGGCGCGCACCTGCTGCGCCACAGCGATGAGCAGCCGGTCGCCTGCGGCATGGTCGATGGTGTCGTTGACCAGCTTGAAGTGGTCGAGGTCGATGAAGAGCACCGCGATGGGGGTCTTCGAGCGCCGCGCGCGGGCGAGCGCCGCCTGCAGCCGCTCCTGCACGACCGACCGGTTGGGCAGCCCGGTGAGCGAGTCGTGCGTCGCCTGCGCCAGCAGCGCGGTCTCGACCCGCCGCTGATCTGTTACGTCGTGGATGGCAAAGACGGCACCTGCCAGCGTCCCTGATGCATCGAACATCGGACCGCCCCACGCCCTCCGGAAACGAATCTCATCGGGCGCCACCTGGACAGCGAATCGGAGGTCTTCGATCCGTTCGCCGCGGAGCGCCCGTGGGATGGGCGTCTGCTGCACGTCGAGTGACGTCACGCCATCGTCGGCAAAGGCACGAACCTTGGGCAGCCACTCATCCAACGCTGTCATCGGCGGGATGGCGAACTTGTGCTTGGTGAGAGGCTCATTGTGGATGAGGATTTTGCCCTGCGCATCGCAGACGATGACGGCGGTCTGCAGGTGCTGGAGGAGCTGGTTGAAGAGGTTCCGCTCGCGGAGCAGATCGGCCTCGAGCGCCGTGCTCTGCACCACCGCCGTGAACCGTCCGACCATCGAGACGCCGACCACACCGGCGGGCCGCCAGACATCCATGTGGAGCCGCCGCCAGTCGCTGCCGCGCGACGAGAAGCGCCCGTTGATGCGTGTCATGCGGTCGAACCGCTGCACACCGTTAAGCGCCGCCAAGCTGCGCTCCCGCTCGTCTGGATGCACCAGCGAGATCGGCGGCTTGCCCACCAGCTGCTCCTGCTCCGCATGCAGCGTCTCCAGCACCGGTCCGACGATATCGAGGATGAGCCCCGCTCCATCGAGCGCGAAGAAGACCGAACCGGTCGCCGCGAAGGCCGCATCGAGCCACGAGGCATCGGGCGGCAGCAGCGCAAAGGCCTTCTGGTCGGAGGTGCTGTTCATGGCCTCACAGGCCCTGCGAAGGAGAGTGGTGAAGGGTCATCAGACCACAAACTTGATGCGGGGGTCGCGCGCCAAAAGGGCCGACATGTGCTGGCTGCCGTGGAGCCCTGTCTGCACCTGCGCAAAGAGGCTCCAGGCATCGGTCCAGAAGGTAAGCTTGTCGTAGCGCAGCGCCGCGAAGACCTCGCGGTTGTCGAAGATGACCACGCCCAGCACGCTGCCGAAGAGGGTGCTCCAAGCCTGCTGCGTCGTCACCCGATCGACCGCCGACTTCTTCTCCAGCTCCTCGCGGAGAAAGTCGAGGTGGAAGCCCAGATGATAGGCCTGATCCTCCATGATGCCGGCCAGCACCTCCCGCAGCAGCGGGTCGTCAACCGTGTTGTAGAGCACGCGGAAGTAGGGCGCAGAGGCCATCTCCGCCGTCAGCATCACCATGAGCTCCTCGGCCCAGCCGAAGCGCCGCCGCAACCGGCGGAAGGCAAAGTCGGTCCACTGCCGTGACACAGGCCGCTCCCCCGCAGCCCAGAGGATCTGCGCCAGGTGGTCGGAGTGCACCGTCTTCTCACGCACATAGAGGTCGATAACCTCTGCATACTCGCGGGGGCAAGAGGCGCGCACCTTGGTGCGGAAGTCGAGACCTGGCGATGAGAGGCCGCGCTGCAGCGTCTGCAGCGACCGGAGCAGCGGCTCGCGCAACGGCGACTGCACGCCAAACCCTGCATCCCAGTGGATGTTGCGCGGCCGGTTCACCGACTGCTCAAAATGTCTCTTCCACTGCATCGTGCCCATGGGGCCGGCTCCTCGCTGCTGACTACCCCGCCCATTATCGAGCGGGGCGAAATTCTGTGCAACCTATGAAGATTCCCCAAGGTCGGCAACCGCGGCGCGGAGCAGCCGGATGGCCGCCGCCCGCCCGCCCTCGCCAATCAGCTCCACCGGCCCCACACAGGAGGGACAGCCGCTGCCGCAGGGGCAGCTCTCCACCAGCTCGCTCGCCTTCCGCAGCAGCTCCCCATGCAGCTTGAAGAGCTGTTCCGAGAAGCCCACGCCGCCCGGATAGCGGTCGTAGAGGAAGATGGCAGGGTCTTCGGCAATCGTCGGCGGCCCGAGCGGCGCCGCGTTGGTCGGCAGCGTCTCCCAGGCATCGCCCTGGCGCCCGCTCACCGTCACCAGCAGGTCGCCCGCCGCGCACATCAGGTGGACCAGCGCGAGTGTGTGCATCACCCGGCTGATGCCCGTCAGCGCACCCGACAGCGTGTCGGCCTTGATGGCCAGCGGGTCGAGCCAAGCCGAGGGGAAGACGCACCAGTAGCTGGTTGTGTGCTTGTCGAGGTCGGGCAGGGCGATCTCGCCGTAGCCGATGTTCTCAAAAGTCTTCATCCGGATCTTCTTGTAGCCCACCACCCGCTTCGCCACCCGCACCTCGCCCTCGCCAGGGAAGGGGCGCCGGCTCTCCAGCTCCTCGGTCACATCGAGCACAAAGACCCGCGTCTGGTCGATGGCCTGCGTGTAGTAGTCTGTCTTCACCGCCCGGACGTAGGCCTTGCGCTCTTTGTAATCGAGCCGGTGCACCTCGTAGAGCTCGCCTGAGTGGGAGTAGATGGCCTTCTCGTAGACCGTCGTGTGGGCCCCCTCAAAGTCGATCTCGCCGAGGATGTTGGGCTTCTTCGGCTGCGTGGTGTCGATGATGACGAAGTTCTCGTCGGCCATGTCGCGCAGGTTCACACCCTGTGCCGGGTAGCCCTCGCCGTTCCACCGCCACGAGGTGCCGTTGCACTGCACCGGCCCGTTGTGTTCGGCCACCCAGTCGAGGATGCCCTGCGTCTCCTCCACATCGTAGCGACCGTAGGCCTCGTCGGTGCGGATGGGCAGCTCGTAGACGGCGCAGCGCAGATGCTCGGCCAGGATGCGGAGGTTGTCGGGATCGATGCGCCCGAACTCCGGCGACGACTCGAAGAAGCTCTCCGGGTGGGTGATGAGGTACTGGTCGACCGGGTCGGAGCCGGCCACCAGCACCACGAGCGCGGTGGTCTGTCGACGGCCTGCGCGGCCCGCCTGCTGCCAGGTGGAGGCGATGGTGCCGGGGTAGCCCGCCAGCACCGCCACATCGAGGGCGCCGATGTCGATGCCCAGCTCGAGCGCGTTGGTGGTGATGACGCCGCGGATGGTCCCCGCGCGGAGCCCCCGTTCGATGCGCCGCCGGTCCTCGGGCAGGTAGCCGCCGCGGTAGCCGTCGACCCGCGACGCCAGCTCCTTCTTGCGGCGCTCCACGAGCGCCTCGCGGATGCGGCGCGTTAGCACCTCCACCCCCTGCCGGCTGCGTGCAAAGACGATGGCGCCCGCGCCCATCTCGAGCAGCGGAACCACAAGTTGCTGCGCCGCAGAGCCGGGCGACTGCCTGCGCCCATCTTCAATGTTCAGAATCGGCGGGTTGTAGAGCATGAAGAGCCGCTCGCCCGACGGCGCACCCGACTTCGAGACAACCGTCGCAGGCTCGCCGATCAGGTTCTCCGCCAGCTCGCCCGGGTTGGCGATGGTGGCCGAGGTGAAGACGAACTGCGGCGCGGAGCCGTAGTAGCGGCAGATGCGCTGCAGCCGGCGGATGACGTTGGCCACATGGGAGCCGAAGACGCCGCGGTAGGTGTGCATCTCGTCGATGACCACGAAGCGAAGCGACGAGAAGAGCCTCCGCCACCGGTCATGGTTGGGCAGGATCGACTGGTGCAGCATGTCGGGGTTGGTGAGCACCGCCCGCGCTCGGTCGCGGATGGTGCGCCGCAGGTCGGCCGGCGTGTCGCCGTCATAGACATGCGCCTGCTCTTCGATGCCCGTCGCCCGGAACAGCTCGTTGAGCTCCGCGCACTGGTCCTGCGACAGCGCCTTGGTCGGGTAGAGGTAGAGCGCGGTGCCCTCCTCTTCGCGGAGCATCTGCGCGATGGGCACGTTGTAGCAGAGCGTCTTGCCCGAGGCGGTAGGTGTGACCACAACGGTGTGGCGCCGGGCGTGGATGTGGCCCCAGGCCTCGGCCTGGTGGCTGTAGGGCCGCGCCTTGCCCAGCTTCGCGAGCGACTCCGAGAGCCAGGCCGGCACAAAGTCGGGCATCGCGGCAAAGTCGCCGGCCTTGGGCGGAAACCGCTTGAGCATCGTGATGGAGTCGCGCGTCCGCTGCGCCCGCTGCAGGCCGCGGACAAATCCCTCGATATCGGGCCCCGCTGCGGCCTCCGCAACTTCCGCGTTGCTCCCCGCTCCGCTCCGCGGCCGGCTCGGGTCGCGGTCAGGGAGTGAGGGGCGGGATCGGGTGGCCATGTGGAGGTCCTTCGAAGCGGGCGCGAGAGGCGTGCGACATACCCCAACCGCCCACCGTTGGCGAGGGTCGCGCTCCGCAGATCTCGACGCGCGCCCGCCGCCGCAATAGGCGCACTGCGCAACGAAGGTAACACCATGTCCGCCCCTGTCGATCAGACCCCCGCCCCCCGCACCGAAGCGCGGGAGCGCCAGCTCGCCTGGATCGCCGCCTCGCTCGTCATCCTCTTCTGGGGCACCGCCTACACCGGCGTGAAGATTGCTCTTGAGGGCTTCGGTCCCGGCCCGCTCGCGCTTGGCCGCTTCGCCATCGGCACCGCCGTGCTGTTCCTCCTCTCCGTCGTCCGCGTCGCCGCCGGCAACCCTGCCGCCCGCATCACCCCGCTCCCAGACCGCGAAGACCTCCTTCCCATCGCAGGGCTCGGCCTCGTAGGCATCACCGCCTACCACCTGCTCCTCAACTTCGGGCAGCAGCAGGTACCGCCCGGAACCACCTCGCTGCTGCTCCAGACCGCCCCTGTCTTCACCACCATCCTCGTCGGCGCCTTGGGCCTCGAGCGCATCACCTGGCAGGTCTGGGCCGGCATGCTGGTTGCCTTCGCTGGCGCCGCCCTCCTCGTCATCGGACAGGGGCGAACCCTCTCCTTCCAGCTCTCGGCGCTCTACATCGTCGGCTGCGCCATCACGACCTCCTGCCACTTCGTCTTCCAGAAGCGGCTCGTCGCAAAATACGGCAGCTGGAAGTTCACCGTCTGGAACTTCCTCCCCGCCACCGTCGCGCTGCTCCCCTTCGCTCCCGGCCTCTTCGAAGAGGCACAGCAGGCCTCCTGGGAGACCTGGGGCGCCCTCATCTACCTCGGCGCGCTCCCCGGCGCCCTTGGCTACGCGCTCTGGAGCTACGCCATCTCCAAACTCGGCCCCACCACCTGCGCCACCCTGCTCTACTTCGCGCCGCTCGTGGCCTTCACCTCCGGCTGGATCGTCTTCGATGAGCCGCCCAGCGCGATGGCCATCAAGGGAGGCGGCCTCACGCTGCTCGGCGTGATGCTGGTCAACTATGCGCGCGGTCAGGCCGCCAAGCAGGCGGCGGCAACATGAGTGCGCCCATCCACATCGTCGGCGGCGGCCTGGTCGGCCTCGCCTCTGGCGTGGAGCTGCTCCGCGCCGGCCGCGCCGTCACGCTGCTCGATTCGGGCAGGGCAGGGCGGGGCGCCTCCTGGGCCGCGGCCGGCATGCTCGCCCCCCGCTTCGAGGCCGACTTCGACGACATGGAGATGATCCGCCTCCTCGTCGAGAGCCAGCGCCGCTGGGCCGACTACGCCGACAGCCTCCACGCCGACGGCCGCGCCGCCGTGGACTACGACGACACCGGCACCCTCTTCGTCGCCCTCGACCGCGACGACGAAGAGGCCGCCCGCCGCTGGTACGACTTCGCCCGTCACTACGACCTGCCCGTCGAGCGGCTCGACCGCGATGCCCTCCTCGACCGCGAACCTCTCCTCTCCGCCCGCGCCCGCATGGCCGTGGTCTGCGCAGGCGACCACCAGCTCGACAACCGCAAGCTGGTCGAGCTCCTCCGCACCACCTTCCTCGCCCTCGGCGGCGAGCTCCGCGAAGAGAGCGCCGTCGCCTCCATCGAGGTTGCCGCGGGCGCGGTCCGCAGCCTCACGCTGGCCAGCGGCGACTCCGTCGCCACGACCAACCTCCTCCTCGCCTCTGGCGCCTGGACCCGCACCATCGACGGCCTCGCCCCACACCGCCCCGTCATCCGCCCCGTGAAGGGCCAGGCGCTCGCCCTCCGCCCACGCCCCGGCGAGGAGCTGCCCCGCGCCGTCCTCCGCAGCACCGAGGTCTATCTCGCCCCCAAGCGCGACCGCCTTATCGTCGGCGGCACCGTGGAGGAGATGGGCTTCGACGCCCGCGTCACCTCCGAGGCCGTCTGCGAACTCCTCCGCGCCGCCTACGAGCTCGTCCCCTCCACCTACGAACTCGAGGTTGCCGAGATGTGGGCCGGCTTCCGCCCCGCCTCCACCAGCGGCCGCCCCATCCTCGGACCGTCGCCCATCGCAGGCCTCACCTTCGCCCTCGGCCACCACCGCCACGGCGTGCTCCTGCTCCCCATCACGGTCGACACCGTCACCGCCCACCTCCTCGGTCGCCCGCTGCCCGAGGTGGCCCAACCCTTCCTCGCCACCCACGCCACCCCATGAAGCTCACCCTCAACGGCGCAGACCGCGAGCTCCCCGCAGGAGCCACCCTCACCGACCTCCTCCTCCTCGCCGGCCTCCCGCCCGACCGCGCCGGCGTCGCCGTCGCCCGAAACGGCGAGGTGGTCCGCCGCGCCGACTGGCCCGCCACGCTCCTCAACGAGGGCGATCGCATCGAGCTCGTCTCCGCCACACAGGGCGGCTGATCGGCCCGCAGGTTGCCCCCGCAGCCGCCATCGAATAACCCGCACCTCCACACCCGATGACCGCCGGAGCCACCATGGAGAGAAAGCCCCTCACGCTGGAGGAGATCCCGCAGGGACTGCGCCGCAACGTCGAGGCCGCCTCGCCTCCGCCCATGCGCATGATGGCCGCCCGCGGCCTCGTGCCCGCGCCGCCGAACGAGCTCGTCGTCCTCCTCTACCAGCTCACCTTCGATGCCGAGGCGCCCATCGCCAAGGCTGCCCGCGACACCCTCGCCGGCATGCCCCAGGCCGTGCTCCTTGGCCTCGTCTCCGGCCCCCTCCCGGCGCCTGTCCTCGACCTCATCGCAGAGCTCTTCAAGCACAACGATGCGCTCCTCGAGAAGCTCCTCCTTAACCCCAAAACCGGCGACGAAACCTTCGCCACCCTCGCCGAAGTCTGCAGTGAGTCGATCACCGAGCTGATCGCCTCCAACGAGGTCCGTCTCCTCCGCCACCCACCCATCATCGAGGGGATTTTCCTCAACCCCGCGGCCCGCATGTCGACCGTCGACCGGGTCACCGATCTCGGCCGCCGCCACAAACTCAAGTTCGAGCGCGTCTATGTGCTCGAACAGCTCGTCTCCGATGTGCGTACGGCGCAGGAACTTGACCCCAAACTGGCCGCTCCCGCCGACGATGCCGCCTTCAAGAAGCTCCTCGACCACTCCCTCGCAGAAGAGGCCGCCGAGAACGCCATGCTGGCCAACCTCTCCGATGAGCAGGTCGTCGAGGTTCGAACCCGCCAGAACCAGGCCGTCGACGAGGCCAAAGGCTCCAACAACCGGCAGGCCGAAATCGGCAAGATGAGCATCTCCCAAAAAGTCCGGACCGCCACCCTCGGCAGCAAGTCCGACCGCGACTACCTCATCCGCGACAACAACCGGCTCGTCCACATGGCCGCCGTCACCTCGCCCAAGGTGCAGCCCTCCGACATCATGGCCTGGAGCGGCAACAAGGGCCTCCCCGACAACATCATCATGTATATCGGCACCAACGGAAGGTACCGCCGAAACTACAAAATCCTGGTCAACATCGTGAACAACCCCAAGGCCCCCTTGCGGCTCACCAGCGGCCTCATCAACACCATGAGCGTCGCCGACCTCGCCAAGGTTCAGAAGAACCGAAACCTCGCGCCCGCCATCCAACGGCTTGCAAAGAGCCTTGCCGAGCAGCGCGCCAAGGGACGGAACTGACATGTCCAGACAGGTTACCCTCATCGTCCTCGACTCCGTTGGAATCGGCGAGGCCGCCGACGCTGCCGCCTTCGGAGACACCGGCTCCGACACGCTCGGCCACATCGCCGATGCTGCAGGCCCGCTCGAGCTCCCCAACCTCCGCGCACTCGGACTCGGCAACATCGCGCGCTCCACCCCGATCCGTGGCTGCGGCCCCGTCGAACGCCCCGCCGGCTTCTTCGGCCGCATGAACGAGACGGCCCCCGGCAAAGACACCGCCACCGGCCACTGGGAGATGATGGGCCTCGTCATGGACAGGCCCTTCGAGACCTTCCCTGACGGCTTCCCTGCCGACCGCATCGCCGCCTTCTGCGCCGCCACCGGCGTGAGCGGCGTGCTCGGTAACTGCGCCGCCTCGGGCACCGAGATCATCGAGCGGCTCGGCCGCGAACATGCCGCCACCGGCCTCCCCATCGTCTACACCTCGGCCGACCCCGTCATGCAGATCGCGGCCCACGAAGAGGTCGTCCCCCTCGCCACCCTCTACCGCTGGTGCGAGCTCGCCTACCCCATCGCGCTGGCCGCCGGCATGAGCCGCGTCATCGCCCGCCCCTACGTCGGCGCCTGGCCCAACTACGAGCGCACCTACAACCGCAAAGACTACGCGCTCGAGCCGCCCCGCCCCACCTTCCTCGACGCGCTCGCAGCAGCCGGCGTCGCGGTCCACGGCATCGGCAAAATCTCCAGCATCTTCTCCGGCCGCGGCGTCGCCTCCGAAGAGCTCACCCACGGCAACCCCGACGGCATCCGCGCCACGTTGGCTGCCATGCGCGACCGCACCGCCCCCTTCGTCTTCACCAACCTCATCGACTTCGACATGCACTACGGCCACCGACGCGACCCCGCCGGCTACGCCCAATGCCTGCGCGACTTCGACCGCGAGCTCCCCGCCCTCATCGGCGCGCTGCAGCCCGGCGACCTCCTCCTCATCACCGCCGACCACGGCAACGACCCCACCTACCGCGGCTCCGACCACACCCGCGAGCGGGTCCCGCTGCTCGGCATGCTTGCAGGCGCCACCGCCGGCATCGCACTCGGCGACCGCGCCACCTTCGCCGACCTAGGCCGCACCATCCTCGACGCGCTCGGTGTGGCAGCGCAGCCCGAGGCTCTCGGCACCTCCTTCTGGTCCACCATCGCAGAGGCGCCATGACCACCACCTTCGCACAGGCCTGGGAAGGCCTCACGGCCGAGCAACGCAGCAGCCTCGCTGACGGCTGCGCCGACGAGGCCTCGAGCAACGGCCTCTACGTCTGGAAAGAGGCCACGCAGACCCGCCAGGCCATCCCGCCCGTCCTCTCGCCCGTCATCCTCGAAGATGACCACCGCGACCGCCTCTCCACCGGCGCCCACCACCTGCTCTCGGCCATCCGGAAGAGCTCCGAAGCCCTCATCACAGGGCAGCTCCACCTCTTCGACCGCCGCCGCATCTTCGCCGCCCTCTCGCCGCTCGAGCGCGAGTGCCTGCAGACCGGCTTCCCCAACGCCCGCAACATCGCCATCGCCCGCGCCGACCTCTTCCCGGCCATCGGCGGCGGCCACTCCGCCCTCGAGATGAACGCCACCATCCCGGCCATGCCCGGTTACGCCGACGCCGTCGCCCACGCCTGGATCCGCAGCGTCGGCTCCGTTGGCGGCCTCGACGAGGCCCGCATCTCCGACCTCGTCGAAGCGCAGGGCTCCAACGCCGGCGACCTCCTCGACTCCCTCCTCGAACAGGCCGAGCTCGCACGCCCCGGCCACCCTGTCCGCCACATCGCCATCGTTGTCCGCAACGGCGACAGCCAGCGCGGCGACCTCGAAAACATCCAGCGCATCTGGCGCACCCGCGGCGTCGAATCCACCTGCGTTGCCCCCGACAGCATCGCCCTCGACGCAGACGGCCCCCACGTCGCCGGCCAGCGCTTCGACCTCTACTACCGCCACATCTTCGCCTGGCGCATCGACCCCGCCTCGCCCTTCGCGGCCATGCTCCGCGACCCGCGGCGCCACTGCCTCTTCAACCCCGTGGACCCGCAGCTCGAGGTCAAGGCCATGCTCGCCATCGCCCAGTTCGCCGCCGAGCGAAACCTGCTCGGCAGCGCGCTGGCCCTCACCGAAGAGGAGCGCCACGCCGCGCTCACGCTGCCCCCCTGGACCCGCCTCCTCTCCGACGGCGCCTCCACCGACTGGAGCGGCGCCGCCATCGCTTCGCTGCCCGCCTTCGTCGCCGCACACCCCGACGAGCTCATCCTCAAGCGGAGCTGGGCCTACGGCGGAAAGAGCGTCATCCTCGCCGAGCACCTCCACGAGCCATCCACGCAGGAGAAGCTCCGCGAGATGTTCCGGCTGCCCGCAGACGCCCCCTTCATCGACTGGCCAAAGATGGTCGAACTTGCCCTCCACGACCCCGGCGATGTCTGGATTGTGCAGCGCATCGTGCAGCCCGCCGTCGAGCCCCGCCTCTGCCGCAACGCCGACGGCTCCTGGGGCTGGGCCGAGCTGGTCGCCGACCTCTCCATGTACACCAGCCTCGGCATCAACGCCCGCATGCGGGGCGGCGCGGTCCGTGTGAGCGCCAGCAAGATCGTCAACATCGCCACAGGCGGTGGCATGGCACCGCTCCTCCGCGCAGAGGTCGCCCGACCTCTACTCGACGCCCTCGCCCAACAGCGAGCGCGCTAGCAGACCGCCAAGAAGTTGAGCCTCGCACCCGCGCCGCTACCTTCGCGCTTTGCGATGCGGAGCTCGCCCATGTTTGTCCCCGAACTCATCCAGCGAAAGCGCGACAACGGCCACCTCTCCCACGAAGAGATCGCCTACCTCCTCGCCGGCTACACCGACGGCTCCATCCCTGACTACCAGATGTCGGCCCTGCTCATGGCCTTCTTCTTCCGCGGCATGGACGACGCGGAGCTCACCTCCTGGGCCGGCGAGATGCTCCGCTCCGGCGAGGTCCTCGACTTCTCCGACATCCCCGCCTCCAAGGCCGACAAGCACAGCACCGGCGGCGTCGGCGACAAAATCTCCCTCATCCTCGCACCGCTCGTCGCCTCCACCGGCGTCGCCGTCCCCATGATCTCCGGGCGCGGACTCGGCCACACCGGCGGCACCCTCGACAAGCTCGAGTCCATCCCCGGCTTCTCCACCCAGCAGACCCTCCCACGCTTCCGCGAACTGGT
>CANMDT010000090.1 GCA_947496715.1 Myxococcales bacterium | reverse complement strand
GTTGGCGCCAATGCGGGAAGCGCCCAGCCGGTCGCCATCGCGCTCGACCTGTCCGGTTCCGATACCTACACCTACCGTGAGGTTGCGGTTGCCGACGACGCGGGCCTGCTCCCCAGTGACGGCGCGGGACGCGCCGCGCCCATCCGCGGTGGCAACGGCCCCACCTCCCTCTCCACCATCGGTCGGCAGGGCGCGGGACGAGGCGGCATCGGCATCCTCTACGACCTCGGCATCGGCGCCGACACCTACCGTTCGCTCCGTTTCGGCCAGGGCTTCGGCCTGCTCGGCGTCGGCATGCTCATCGACGAGCAGGGCGATGCCACGCTCGATATCGAGGCAGCAGGGCAGGGCGCAGGCCTCTTTGGCACCGGCATCCTCGTGCTCGGCGACACCGCCAACAACCTGACAGGCTATCACGCTGTGCAGGGCTTCGGCGGGCCCTACGGCGTAGGCATCCTCCTTGGCGGTCGCGGCGACGACCAGTACACCGCGCTGCCCGGCGACCCGCTCGTTGGCGATGCTCTCTACCGAGAGCGGCTCGGCGGTGCTGATGCAGCCTACTCCGCCGCGCAGGGTGCTGCGACGGGCTACCAGGCCGCAGGGACACGGGCCCAGGCCAGCGGTGGCGTCGGGCTTCTCGTGGAGCGCGGCGGCAACGACAGCTATGTCGCCGGACTCGGCGCGCAGGGCTACGGGCGCACCTACGGCGTGGGGCAGCTCTTCGAGGCCGGAGGGGCAGATCGCTACTCTGCCTACGGCTTTGCAGAGGGAGCAGGCCTCGACTCCGGCCACGGCCTCCTGCAGGACGAGGCGGGCGACGACTTCTACGGCAGCGCGCTGCTGGCCGCCGAGTCTTCGATGGGCTTCGGCACCAACTTCGGCGGCGGCATCTGTTTCGACCATGCAGGCAACGACACCTACTTCGGCGGCTTCAACACCTTCGGCGCCGGAACGCTCAACGGCCTTGGCCTCTTTGCCGAGGTGGCCGGCAACGACGGCTACACCAGCGAGTCCAACGACACCTTCGGCAAGGCTGCGCTCACCGTCGCCGGCTCTTCGCCAGACACCAACCCGCGCCGCGATGTTGGCACCTTCGCCCTCTTTGCGGAGGGCGGCGGCTCAGACCGCTACACGCGCCCCGACGGGCTCGCCGGCCCGCTCGGGGATGGCCGCACCTGGTCGCAGACGGTGGCCGCAGAAGCCGGCCTCGAGGTTCACGCGGGCGGTAACGACGGCATAGGGCCGCTGCTGCTCGGACCCGAGTCTTCGCGCTAATGTGCGGGGTATCTCGAGGAAGATGGCTCTTCGCGTTGCTGTTCGCCGCGTGCGGCGACGACAGCGAGGAGGCACCCGCCGATACCGGCTCCATCTTCGACTTCGACACACGACCGGCGCCTGATACCATCACCGCCGACACCACCTCGGACACCACCGCAGATGCACCTGCTGACGGCTCAGACAGCGGCAGCGAAGAGCAGGGCAGCAACGACCTTCCCGGCGGCAGCCCATGCACCCGCAGCGCCGACTGCGTGGGCGGCCTCTGCATCGTCAACGAACGGTTCCCTGAGGGCTACTGCACCCTCTCGGACTGCAATACCGTGAATCAGTGCGAACGCAGCGAGCTCTGCGCTGCGGTCGGAGAAGACTACCTGTGTGCTGCACAGTGCGTCGCCAACGCCGACTGCCCCGAGAACTTCCGCTGCGAGTTCGTGGCCGGCCCGACCCGCGCCGCCTGTCTCCCGCTGCCCCCGGTCGTGCGGAAGGAGGATGGTGAGTCCTGCACCACGGCTGACGAGTGCATCGGCGGAACCTGCCTCGCCGACCCTGACTTCCCGAGCGGCTACTGCACCACGGCGAACTGCCGCGCCGAGTTCGATTGCGCCCGCCTCGAGAGCGATAACCGCTGCTTCGCGGTCGAAGGCGAGAACCGCTGCTACCGCACCTGTAACTCGGCTGCCTCGCCCTGCCGCGCCGGCTACACCTGCACGCCGTCGGCCGGTGGCAGCGCCTACTGCGCGCCTACCTCCATCGATATCCCCGAGCCGATGCCTACCGACCCTTCGCCTTTCCCCACGGTCTGCCTCTCAGGCAGCACCGCCGCGATGGAGCTCACCTTCGATGTTGCAGCGGGCAGCAGCTCCTTCCTCGCGACGGCCTTCAGCAGCTCAGGCACCATCGACCTTCAGACCCTCGTGACGCCGTCCGGGCGGCTCGTGGACCTCGACGGCGAGGCGTCGCTGCTCACGGTCGGCGAGGCCTTCTTCCGCCAGGTCGTGCCGCTCTACCTGCCGCAGTTCCCCGCGGTGGAGTCGCTGGTCGAGGCCGGTACCTACACGCTCGGGCTCACCAGCAGCTCAAGGCAGGCCTGCGTGAGGCTGCTCGACACGCCCGGCACCGGGCGCAGCCTCAATCTCCGTGTCTATCTCGTCGGCCTCTCGGGCGTAACCCCGCAGACGGCGCCGAGCGACCCGAACCTCAACGCGATGTTTGCCGAGGTGAGCAGCATCCTTTCGGCGGCCGGTCTTGCACTTGGAGGTATCACCTTTCACACACTGTCGGCGCGTGACGACGCCTCGTACGCCATCGTTCGTAGCTTCGGCGAGATCCAGCGCATGGTGAAGCTGGCCACAGCGCCGGCCGTTGACGAGCAGCAGCGCTCCATCAACATCTTCCTCAACCGCGGCTTCGCTTTTGCCTCCGGCCCGGTGCTCGGCATCTCTGCGGGCATTCCCGGCGCGGCGGGGCTCTACGGATCGGAAGCCAGTGGGCTAGCCTTCACCGTCGAGTATCTTGGCACCTCTGTGGACGGCAGGCAGGGTGCCGTGGACGGCAATGCCTACACGGGCCTCGTCATGGCCCATGAGATTGGCCACTACTTGGGCCTCTTTCACGTCATCGAGACCTCGGGCGGCGAAGATCCGCTCGACGATACCGAAAACTGCCGCAGCTACGACACCTCCTGTGCAGCCGCACTGAACTTGATGCATCCTTTCGCATGGGGCGATAACATCGCACTCTCGCCGCTTCAGAGCCGCGTCCTTCAACTCCATCCCATCCTGACCGCACCATGAGCGAACTCCGACGCCTCAACCTCGCCTTCGCGGCGCTTCTTCTGCTTGCCGCCGCCTGCGGGGACGATTCCGAGGGCACGCAGGCCAGCGTTACCTCGGACGCCGCCGACGATTCGGGGCAGGGCAGCGGCTCGGCCGAAGGATCCGGCTCGGGAGCTGACGCGAGCCCCGACACCGAGTCGTCTGACACCGCTGCCGACACCACGCCGCTCGAGCCTGGAGATGACGGTGCCGCCTGCACCCAGAACGCCGACTGCGCGAGCGGCTTCTGCCTCACAGACGAGCAGGGCTTCCCGGGCGGGCTCTGCACCGTCTTCGATTGCAGCTCCCGTCAGGACTGCTTCGGCGTCGGCACGGCCTGCCTGCGCGGACAGTTCAACGGCAACCTCTGTGTGCCACTCTGTGTGGTCGATGCTGACTGCCGCGATGGGTATGAATGCCGCGGTTCGGGCACCGGCTCCTACTGCTATCCTTCCTTCGCCAACAGCAGCCTCGACCCCGTCTGTGCCTCCGACTTCGTCGCCGCGGACGATGTGACCAACTTCTCCTTCGGCGGCGTCTCACGCCTCGATCGGCACCGTATCTCCTTCGATGTCCCGGCCGGCTCTACCAGCCTTTTCGTCCTCGCCTGGGACCAGGGCCACACCCTCGTCCCCGACCTCATCCGGGCCCCGACGGCCGGCGAACTTCAGATGCAGACCTATGCCAGCTACCTCTTTACCCCCATCTCACTCGGTGAGGTTTCGCCGGTGCTTCTGCCCGGCGGACCCGACTACACCCAGTATGTGGAAGGCGGTCGTTACGAGATGGAGTTCGGCACCGACGGGCCGGCAACCGAAGACCTCTGCTACCTCGTCTTAACCGAGTCGGAGTCGCTCTCGGCGACAGGCGAGCCGCTCGTCGTCGACCTCAACTTCTACTTCGTCGGGGCCGATGGCCTGACCGCCGACAGCGCCGTGGGCGACCCGGCCTTTGCGCGGCTCATCGACTCCTTCAACGCCGTTTACTCCACCGCCAATCTCACCGTTGGCGAGGTGCGCTACTTCGATGTCGGCGGCGACATTCTGGCCCGTTTTCAGGTGATTCGCGACAGCGACGAGGTCTACGAGTTGGTCAAACTCTCGCGCCAGCCGGGCTCGAGCCGCGACGCGCTCCTGTCGGCCAATGTCTTCTTCATCCAGGGCTTCGCAGGGCAGTCCTCTTCGGTCCTCGGCATCTCGACAGGCATTCCCGGCGCGGCGGGCGTCCACGGTCAGGCCGGTACCGGGCTCGTTTTCTCTGCCGAGTATCTGCGTGAAGCCGGCAGCGTGAATGGTCCGCAGCTCGTAGGGCAGGTGCTCGCGCACGAACTCGGCCACTACCTCGGTCTCTTCCACACCACCGAGCAGTCGGGCGGCCAGTTCGATCAGCTCGACGACACCGAGCGCTGCTCCACCATCGAGAATGGCAACCTCGGCGCCTGCGCCGACTACAACAACCTCATGTTCCCCATCGCCGCCATTCGGACCTCTCTCGAGCTCTCCGATGGGCAGGTCTCCATCGTCCGTGCAAACCCGCTCACCAAGCCTGTCGGCGGTCGCCGCTGAATAGCGCTTCCGTCGCTCCGTACTCCCTTCACACTCCGTGCGCACTTGAGGTGCTACATGCGTCGACTCTCCCTGCTTCTCCTCCCGCTCTTGGCTGCAACCTCCCTCGCCACCGCCGGTACGCCCGTTCCCGCGGCCGGTGAACTGACGATGGCGCCGCCCATCGCGCTCGCACCGCTTGCCGCCTCGCGTGCGCTCGCCTCCTTCGGCGCAGAGCAGCGCGAAAAGGCCATGCTCCTGCTCTCCGGCTACCATGGAATCGGCTCCAAGGCCGACTTCGAGGCCGCCCTCGCCGAGCCCGAAGCGCTGCTCGCCTCCATTGCGCGCGACGGCGCGGTCGACCCCGTCCACCGTGACCGTGCGCTGGCGGCCCTCGTCTACTGGCCCGGCGAGCAGACCCTCTCGCTCTACGGCGGTCTGCTTGCCGCAGATGATACTTCGGAGATGAACCGCCATCGCATCATCGGCTATCTCGCCGTCGGTTACGCCGACCGCTCCATCCCCTGGGTCGAGCACTACCTGACGGTCTCCGACCTGCAGTTCCGGCTCACCGCCATCGAGGCGCTCCGCACCATCGGTAGCGACCACGCCCGCGACCTCTTGATGCAGGCCGAAGTCGTCGAGCTAAGCCCGCTGGTCCTCGAGCGCATCAAGATCGCACACGCCTCGATCCTCGCCGGCCCGAAGCCCCGCTAGCGGCTTGCGGCGAGGTAGACCTTGATGCGTTCCGGAGGCGTCAGGTTGAGGTCTGCCATGTCGGCTGCATCGGGGGCCAGCGCAACGATGAGGTTGCGCTCGCGGCCCGCCCGCCCCGGCTGGCCAAGCTGCTCATAGAGCGCGGCCATGATGAGGTAGGGGATGGTGCGGTCGGGCACCGCGTAGCGCCAGGTGCCGCAGGGGCGCTCCGCCTCGCTCCAACGCTCTGCCTCGAGCTCCTCGAAGCAGCTCCGCATGAGCGCCTCTTCGCCGGCTTCTCCGAGTGCGGCGGCACCGCCGCGGATGGGGGCGACATTCCGCATTTGGTAGAACTGCCAGCCGAGCGTCACGACCATGGCTACGGGCAGAAGGCCGAGCGGAATCCGCGCAGCGCGGGCGAATCCGGGCGCGCGCCGCTCGAGCGTAAGGAAGAGCCAGCCGAGCGCGGCGCCGCCCAGCAGGCCACCGATGTGGGCGCCGTTGTCGATGTTGAGGCCGGAGCCGGGCATGAAGCCGATGAGCAGATTGATGCCCAGCCAGAAGATGAGCTGGTCTCGGATGTTCTTGGCCATAGCACCCGGCGTCAGGTGGCCGATGATGATGCCAGCGCCGATGAGGCCTGTGACGGCGCCGCTCGCACCCACCGACAGCGCAGTGCCGGACACCAGCGAACCGACTCCACCCGCCACCGAAGCGACCGCATAGACAGCGCCGAATCGGGCGCTCCCGAGGCGCACCTCGACGAGCGGCCCCAGGTTCTTGAGCGCCATCATGTTGAAGACAAGGTGGATGATGCCGCCGTGGAGGAAGGCGTAGGTGGCAAGCCGCCACCACTCGCCACCCGCCATGGTCTGCGGGCCGAAGTTGGCCCCCATGCGCAGCAACGCAGCTCCATCCGACTCCCACAGGAGGTGGGTCTGCAGCGCCCCGAGGAGGTAGGTTGCGACGCAGAAAAGCATCATCAGGAAGGTGACAGGTGTCTCTCCGGGTAGCAGCGCCTCGAGGAACGCATCCCATTTTGACCGTTGATTCCGCATCGTTTCACGCGCTGAGGGAACTGCAGGCTACGGCAGCCGCCGTTCGCCTGCAACCCAGACGCTTGATCTCAGGCTAAACTTTAGGAATCTAAGGCAAAATCTCTTCTCTGGTTGACACCCCTTCCCCGCGGGGAGTAGACCCGACCCGTTGTCCGTTCTGCACCCAGTTGAAGGTTGGTATGAGCAACGAGCAAACGGGATCTGTTGCGCATCACAATGTGGCTGTCGTGACAACGCGCGACAAGGTGACGATGGACGCCATCCTCGGCTATGCTGAGATTCGCGCGCTCGTCTGGAAGCGACTCGACGCGACGCATGCCATTGTCGACGCCGACCGTGTGCGAACGCTCATGAAGCGGCTGAAGGAGATCGGTCACTCGCCGCGCTTCACCCACCAGCTGGTCGTGGAGTAGCCGATGACGAAGCCGCGCAAGTCGCCCTCGCTGCTGGGCCCCGAAGTTCCTCCGCTGGCTGCCTACCGCGGCCCCGTGGAGGGCATGCTGCGCAGCAACGACAGCGAGATTCTTCGCGAACTGCTCGGCGTCATTGAGGCAACCCGCGACAAGAACATCAAGCTGACCAAGTCTGGCATCCCGCCCAAGCCGCTCTGGTCTGCCATCAACGAGCGACTGCTCTGGCAGGACCCCAAGTCGGTACTCTACGACTGGGACGAGGTGGATCAGGTCCGCTTTGTCTACTCGCTCGCAGAGCACCTCATGTTGGTCCACCGCGGCCAGGAGCGGGTGTTGGGCGTAGGCCCCGGCGCAGACCAGTTCTTCCTCGCGCTGCCGACCCGCCGCGCCGAGATGCTGATGCGCGCCTACATGGCCACCGAGGCCTGGGACGAGCGCTGCGATGCGCGCAACGAGCAGGGCCACCGCCACAACTTCGGGCAGACCTTCCGCCGCGACTTTCTGCGCAGCATCCTCGCCCTGCGCGAGGTCCTGATCGCCGTCGTCGCGACCACCCCGGTGGACGAATGGGTGATGGCAGCCTCGCTTGCGACCTCCATCTCTGCCGCTGAACCAGCCATGCTGATCTCGGAGGATGACGAGGTCCCCGAGGTGGAAGAGGGCGAGGCCGATCCCGAGATTCGCCGCCTTGTCGACTACTGGCTCCTGCTCGCGGCCCGCTTCGGCTGGGTCGATCTCGGCCGCGCACCCACCGCCCGCGGTGTGGAGCGGGTCTGGCGCCTGACCGAGATGGGCGCACGGCTCATCCAGACGCCCGGCAAGCTCAACGAGGATGCCGAGACGGTCTTCGCAGATGCGCGCAAGCCCTACATCATCCAGTCGAACCACGAGGTCATGTTCTACCGCCACGAAGGCGATGTGGGCGACGAGTACTTCCTGCGCCGTATCGGAGAGCCGGTCGATAATCATGCCAGCTGGGACGGCCCCATCTTCCGCGCCCGCGTGACCGCAGCCTCGCTGCTCACCGCGCTCGAGAGCGGCATGGATGCCACACTGCTCCGAACCAACCTCATCGAGCGCACCCGCGCCGACATCCCTGCCTCCTTCCACCTCCTCATCGCCGATGCGCAGCGGAAGGTCGCCGACATCACCCTCACCGAGGGTCTCACCGCGGTCGAACTTGCCGGGCCATCGGCAAAGAAGATCCCGGCGCTTACCAAGGCCGGCTTCGCCATCTTCGGCGAACTGGCCATCGTCCCCTGGTCGCGCTGGGCCGACTTTGTCCGCATCTCCGGCGAAGACCCCACCGAGGGCTTCCGCTATCCGCCGGACGACTCCCTTGCCAACTTCGATGGCAACCGGCTCGAGCTTGTCTGGCCCGTGCTGCCCCTCATGGTGCGCGACCTCCTCGACCAACTCCCGCTCGCGGGCGACCCCCCGAGCGTGGAGCTCACCGAGGCAATGGTCGCCGAACTCACCCGCAAGGGCTGGGTGCCCCGTGCTGTCGCCGAGGCGCTCGATGTGTTGACCGATGGCAGGCTGCCGAAGTGGCTCGCCGCTGAGGTCAAGTCGAGCTCATCGGCACCGTAACGAACCGGCCTACGAGGTCGGTGAAGCAGCGCAGGCCCCACTTGAAACCCTCGATGTGGATGCGCTCGTCGTGCCCGTGGAAGAGCTTCGAGAAGACGATGCCGTCCTCCTTGGGGAAGCGCACCGGCGCAAAACCGTAGCACTTGGCGCCGAGCCGTCCGAAGTACTGCGCGTCGGAGAATCCGGGCAGCAGGTAGGGCACAGGCGTACCCTCGGGGTCGTGCGCCAAGAGCGTCTCGCAGATGAGTCGAAAGAGCGGGTCGGTCACCGACTCCTCCCGCCCTTCAAAGCTCCGGATGACCTCGAACTCGAACCCTTCACCTACCACGGCGCGGACCTCACGGAGCAGGTCTTCCGGCTTCTGCCCGGGGATGAGCCGGCCGTCGATCAGCGCCGTTGCACGACCGGGGATGACATTGATCTTCTGGCCTGCAGCAAGGCCGGTCGGGGCCACGGTGTTGTGCAGTGAAGCGGCGAGTTGGAAGGCGGTCTGCCGGTCGGGCAGGAGCCGGTCGAGCACAAAGTCGGTCAGCGCGGGGTGGAGCAGCTGGGGCATCACGAGGCGCGGACCAAAGGGCTGCCTAGGTGCCATCGCCCGATTCGACGCAGCGGTGGTCTCGCAGATGTGAACCGGCAGGTGGGTGGTGCCGAGCTTGGCAACCGCCTCGGCGAGCCGGACGACCGCGTTCTGCCGATGCGGGACCGAGGCATGGCCTGGGTCTCCGGCGGCGTGCATTTTGAACTGACAGACGCCCCGCTCGCCGGCCTCGACCATGTAGTAGCGGACGCCGTTCACATCGTGGCTGAAGCCGCCGACCTCGCCCAGCATATACTCCGCCCGGACCAGCTCTGCATGCTGTTCCACGAGGAAGCGGGAGCCATGGGTGCAGCCCTCCTCCTCGTCGGAGACCGCCGCAAAGATGATGTCGCGAGACGGCACCCGGCCCGAGGCGTGCAGGAGCAGGAAGGCCGTCATGCACTGCACGACCATGTACTTCATGTCGATGGCTCCGCGGCCGTACAGGTAGCCGTCACGGACGTGGGCCTCAAAGGGGTCGCAGCTCCAGTGCTCGCGCTCGTGCGGAACGACGTCCACGTGGCCGGCCAGAAGCAGCGGCCCGCCGCCTGTTCCGTCGCCCTTGATGCGAGCAATGAGGTTGGGGCGGCCATCGGAGGTAAGGATTGTGGGCTCAATACCAGCCGCGCGGAGGCGGTCGGCGATCCAGGCGATGGCCGCAGTTTCGTTTCCGGGTGGATTGGTGGTATCGAACCGGAGCAGGGCGGTGAGGTCGGCGACGGCCTCTGACTCTATCTTCGTCCAATCCATGACCACTCCTTTCCGTGCAGGTTAATGTGACCTCTTCTCTTCGTGCCAAACGCGCCCTCTGTCGAGAGTCAATCGGTCTGGCTGCGCTGGCCTTTGCCACGCTGCTCGCGCCCGCTGCAGCCAATGCGATCGTCGTTCCCTGTCATGAAGTCGGCGGTGAGTTCTTCCCCAGCGTCACCCGCAACATCGAGGTCATCGCGGCCCGTGTGACGGTCGACCTGCGGAGCGAGACTGCCGATCCTCGTCTCGCTACGCTGGACGCCGAACTCCACCTCCGGAACCGGACCGGCAACGTGCTGGAGGCCTGCCTGCTCGTCGCGGACGACCTCCCCAATACTGCCTTCACCTGGACCTGGGCACGCGGCGTTGTAGTCGCCTCCGACGCCGTCAAACCCGGCTTCGATCCTGCGCAGTCCTCCACCAAGATCTTCCACGCTCGGCATCTCCGCCTGCCAATGGGGCCGGGAGAAGTGGTTGTGCTCCGCGTGGAGCGTCCTGTCGTCATCGGCATTGAGGGCCAGGGCAGAAGCGGACTTGCGCTCCCCACGCAGCTCCTCCGGTCGTTCGAAGGCGCAGTGGAGACGGCGGCGCTGGAGGTTATCTTTGCCGAGCGTCCGATCGCGGTGCAGAACACGCTGAGCTCCATGCTGATGTACGAAGAGCCCGACCCGCGCGCCCGCTGGTTTGTGAAGGGCTGGTCGCCCTCGATCCCCTTCGAGCTGAACTGGTGGACCCCGTGGGCAGCGCTCGCCCGCATCGCAGAGGTGGAGAAGTGTCCGATGCCGACGGCGCTGATGCAGGCCGCACAGACGGGGCCCGAGCCTGTTGCGACGCTGGTCAACAAGACGCAGCCTGCGCTGCGGCCGGTCTGTGCGAACCTGCCGCGCATGCTTCATGGCGGCCCCGGTGAGCCCGCCCAGCAGGCCGGATTCGCTGCGATGACGCTCGCTCGATATGTGGAGACCGCCGCGACCGAGGTGCCGATCTACCGCGCCAACCCCGCCTTCGAAGCGGGCTCATTGTCGGAGCCGGAGCTGCTCTACGAGCGGCTCGTCCGCCCGTAAGGGGAGCTACTTCGCGCCGCTGCCGGAGCCGCTGCCGGCCGCCGCGCCGCTTCCCGAACCCTCGCCCGAGCCGGCTGCAACCAGAGGAGGAGCCGGAGGTGTTGGAGGAGCCGGCTTCTTGGGCGCGCTCTCGGTCAGTACCTTGGCAGCGATAAGGGCGGGGAAGATGTTCTGCGTCCAGACGCGCGGGCAGTCGAAGTGGCCGCACTCAAGGAAGATGGGCTCGGTGCCGGCAGCGGTGGCGAGGATCACGGCCTCGTTCGGCTGGATCACCTCGTCGGAGCTCCCGTGGATGACGATGATGGGCGCCTGCCCCTTGAAGGTCGTGATGGCCGAGAGGGTGTCGAAGCGGTCGCGTGCGAGGAAGCCGGGCGCGAAGAACTTCTTGGCGAAGTAGCCACCGTTGCTGAAGGTGGACTCGAGAATGACAGCGGCCGGCTTGTTGGTGCCGTCGAGGAGGGTAGCGACCGCTGCGCCACCGACGGCGCGGCCGTAGAGGATGATCTTGGTGGGGTCGATGTCGGGCCGCTTGGTGGCCCAGTCGTAGCCCTGCTGCAGGACCGCCTTCACCGAGGCTTCGCTCGGCGAGCCCGTCGAGCGGCCGTAGCCGGGGAACTCCACCAGGAGCACGCCGATGCCGCGGGCGCGGGGAGGCGCAAAGGCGCTGGCCCAGTCGTCGATGAGCTCAGGGCCGCCATGGGCGAAGATGATGAGTGGTGCAGGCCCCTGCGGTGTGACGGTCGGCGGTAGGAACCAGGCCTCTGTCTTCTGCCCGGGGCTCTCGAACCAGAAGTTCTCGGTGCCGGCCGGACGCCGCTCTGCCACCGAAGTCTTGGCCTGAAAGACCAGACCGCGGCTGGAGAAGAAGACCACTGCAAAGTAGGCCAGCAGGGCCAGCAGGACGATGCGGACAATGCGGACGGCGACGGGCTTGGGGGCGTCACTCATGGGTTCTCCAGATAAGTCAGTTGAAAGTTTTCTGCTCTTGCGAGGGCGACGGGTAGCCCACTCCTTTCGCAAATTCCACTATCGTCGACCTCGTTGCCACCGCGTGTCGTCTGCGCCGGCTGCCTCTGCTAGCCTGCGGCAGGGCAACGCCGCCTGTCGGGCTCGTTTCGGAGCTCGACGAACGGTTCCATCGAGAGGTCTATGATGCTGCATAGGGTCCGCGAACATGCCCTCTCGCTCCCCGGAGTGACGGAGAGCGAACCCTTCGGCCCCGGCACCTTCGTCTACAAGGTGGGCTTCAAGATGTTCCTGCTGCTGTCCCCCGGCGGCGAGGCCTCAAGCATGAACTTCAAGGTGCCGCCGGAGGAGGGGGCGGAGGAGCGGGCGCTCTACCCCTCTGTGACGCCGGGGTGGCACATGAACAAGCGCCACTGGAGCACGCTGCGGTTCGATGGCAGGGTGGCTGCGCCGCTGGTCGTGGGCTGGGTCTCTCGGAGTTACGACCTGGTTGTTGCGGGGCTGCCGCGCGGCGCGCGTCCGGCTTGACGGCCGCAAGGCCGGATTGCTAGTCAGCCGCCGGCGCGACGGCCCGAAAGGATCGTTGCGAATTGGGCTGTCGTCTAATGGCAGGACAACGGTTTTTGATACCGTTTATCTAGGTTCGAATCCTGGCAGCCCAGCTCTGCGTACGATTTCACCCGGTCGGAGATGGGTCTGAAATGGCGGTCGAGGATTCCATTCGCATCTTTTCGGGATCCGCCCACCCCGCGTTGGCCGAGGGCATCGCGGACTACCTCCAGCTTCCGCTGG
This sequence comes from Myxococcales bacterium, assembly GCA_947496715.1. GTDB lineage: Bacteria > Myxococcota_A > Bradymonadia > REDH01 > REDH01 > CAIWGR01. The sequence goes on along the minus strand of CANMDT010000090.1, from coordinate 180 downwards.
CGAAGTGCCACATCGACCGGTTCGCCGACGGTGAGGTCCACTTTGTGGTGGGAGAGAGCGTGCGCGGCAAGGATGTCTACGTCATCCAATCGCTTCGCAAGCCGGTGAACGACGCCATCATGGAGATGCTGGTGATGCTCGACGCCCTCCGCCGTTCGAGCGCCCGCTCGATCACGGCCG
>CANMDT010000089.1 GCA_947496715.1 Myxococcales bacterium | reverse complement strand
CAGCGTGCCCGCTACCTCAAGGTGGGCAACAACTACGTCGGAAAGAAGGATGCGGTCGCCGGTGGCTGCGCCCTCTGCGCCATCCTCGAACTCATTTTCGACTGCCTCTAGACCATGCTCGAAAGGCTCGGCCTCGCCGCCCTCTTCTTCTTCGCCCTTGTCGACCACGCCGGCATCCCCGTTTCTTGGCTCGGCGCGCTCTGGCTCTCCCGGGAGAGCGGCCTGGCCATACCCGTCGGCATCTTCCTAGGCATCTGCGGCGGCACCTGCGGCGACCTCTTCTGGTGGAAGATGGGCCAGCTCGCCGGCGCACACAGACCCGCGAACGCATTTGAGCAGCAGGGGCTCCTCCCCAAACTCATGCGCGGCATCAGCCGGCTCGGCGAAATTACCGCGGTAGATTTGCTGCTCTGCCGCCTCTTCCCCGCCACCAACCAATTCGTCATGGCCGCTGCGGGCGCCAACGGCCGCCCGTTTGCAAACACCGCCCTGCCCTCCTTCGCCGGAAACTGCCTCCTCTTCGGCACCTTCGGGCTCACCTTCGAATTCTGGCGCGCCAACAGCGAACAGCTGGCACCGGTCGGCCTCGCGCTGGCGGTGGTCGGCATCGCTCTGCTTGTTCGAAGGTCTGCGCCTCGCGACACGTAGCGACCTCAAACCAATAAGGCCGATTCTCGCAACCGGCCAGCGCCTTCGATTGAATCCCCGTCCCCTTTGTGGTAGCCGCCTGACTTCAACGCAGGGGGAAGCCGCGGGCTTACTCCGTTTGGAGGCACTGCCATGTCGAACGCAAATCGTCCGAAAACTGTCCTCGACCAAGTCGGTACGTCGCAGAATGATGCACCCGCAGCACCGCCCTGGGCCTCGCCTCGTCCGAGCCCTGCTTTTGCTCCGGCCGCATCCCCCTTCCAGTCGCCCAACCCCTTCCAGGGGCGGGCTGCCACCGAACTCGATGGTGGGGGTTACAAGCCGCCCGCGCCCGCTGGAGCGCAGCCGCCGCCGATGGCACCGGCGGGCAAGCAGAACACGGTGTGGGTACCGCCGGAGCGCCCTGCTGCCACCGGAGATGCGGCAGGAACCAGCGGCTCCTCGCCCGCCGTCGCGTCGGGCCCCGCTACGGCGCCCTCCAAAAAGATTACGGGGTGGTTGGTCTCGGCTGACCGTCTGAAGTCCTACACCCTGCATGAGGGTGCCAATCGCGTCGGGCGTGGGCTCGAGAACGAGATCGTGTTGGAGAACCCCACCATCTCGGGCTTCCAGTGCAACCTCTTCTGCCGCGACACCACCCTCCACCTGATGCCCGACCCGCGCCTCACCAACCCCATCGAGGTCAACGGCGAGCCCATTTTTAATACGCTGCCGATTCAGGCCAATGCGAGGGTTCGCATGGGCAACTCCGACTGGCTCGTCATCCTGCTCGTAAATCTGCTGCCGTAACGACAGCAACCCAACCGGGGGGAGCTACGGACCACCGCTGAAGGACTCGCACATCATGCAGCACGACATCGGACAACTGAATCGCCGCTCCGGCCTCCTCCGCGGGAGCTTTCGGAGCGCCTCTGCCCGCCTTGCACTCGTCGCGTCGCTGGTGGGCTTCTTCAGCGCATCGCTCGCGACGGCGCAGGATGCACAGATTATCGGCGCAGGCCCGCCCGTCCGCCGCGACATCGCCACGCTTCAGATTCGGCAACTGAGCAACCTGGCAGCGGTGGCAAGCGGCGATGTCTCCGAGATGGTCATCAACAAGCCCGCCGAGCCCAATCGACCGCTCAACGAGTCTGCTCCCCACCCGCGCAAGTCGATTGGCAACGCCGCCGAGACGGGTGTCACCCTGGTCTTGATTCTCGACAACACGATCCGAGACCCCGGCCTCCGCGGCGCCGGAAAGGCCGTGGGCGATGCCGTCCGCGCGATGATGGATACCACCCGCGGTGACGCCGTCGGTATCGCCATCGTCGACAAGGAATCTTCGCAGGGCGCCCGCTATCTGCCGCCCTCCAAGGACCCGGACGAGGTCAGGGCCTTCATCAACGCAAACTTCAACGGTCTGGGAACCCAATCCCCCATCATGACCACGACCCGCTCGGTGGTGGAAAAACTGGCGAACGACCTGCAACTGCCCCCACGACGCGAAATCGTTGTGGTCTCCGACGGCGCCGACGAGAATTGCCAGAGCGAAGCCGACCAGGCAGCCTGTCTCGAGCGCAGCATTCTAACCATCGCAGCATCGGCCGCGTCTGGCGATATCCCGGTTTCGGTCTCCACGATTGGCATCAACTCGCTCCGGACCAAGGCCAATGTCGACAGGCGTTGGCTCACGGGTCTCGAGGCGCTCGCCAAGCGGCTGCATGGCATCTCGACCACCATCGACCCCGCCCGGCCCTCCGACCTGAGCGACGAAGTTCGTCGCTCCTTTGAGCGGGCCCGATCGGTCTACCTCTTCGAACTCTCCTGCATCACCGAGCCCCCGCTGCGCGACGGTAGCGTCGCTCTCGAAGCGCGCGGGACGTCACGCGCCGAGACCACAGACGTCAGCCTCAAGGGTCTACACTGCGATACCCTCGGCGCCCTCTGCGACCGCATCGAAGCCTGCAAAGAGGCTGCACCGCCGCCGACGGAGCCGCGCCCCGCCGCCGATGGCTCGGGTTCGGGCTCCGGCGCCCAAAAGTCCGCACCGGTGGAGCTCCCGAAGAAGTCACTCACAACCAGCCAGAAGGCCGCCATCGCACTGGGTGTTGTGGCCCTCGCGCTTGTGATCTTTCTCCTGGTGCGATCCTCCAACCGGAAGAAGGAAGCCGCGAGACTGGCACTCCTCGAAGCCGAAGAGCGCGAGGCCGAGGAGATGCGGGCAGCGCTCGAGCGAGAGGCTGCCGACCGCCTCGCCGACCAGGCCTCCGAGCGGGGCGCCACCCGCCTCGACGGCGACCCCTACGGCTCCGACAGTTATGGGGCGCCGCCAGTGCAGCCGCCCACCAACCTCGAGGCGCTGCGCGCCTGGGTATCTGACACCGACGGTCCCCATCTCGCCATCTTCTCCGACGGCCGCGCCTTCTCCGTTCGCGCGGCGCATGCCCCCGTCTCCATCGGACTGGACGCCGATGGCCATCTCACCCAGGTGGGCGAGCGTGATGCAAGCGCAGTCGTCATCGTTTCCCGAGAGGTCGGAACCAACCTGAGCGCCCGCGCGGCGCGCGCCGGTCTCAACCTCACGCGCGAGCTTGATGAGGTCCTCATCGAGGCGCCGGGGCCGCTCGCCTTCGGCTCGGTCCTGCGCATCCCGGGGGCCGGACTCATCGAGGCCCGCCTGCTCGATCCCGCGCCGGGCAACCCCTACTCGGCCTCCTCGCGCCGACCCACCTGGAACATCGTCCCCGCCTCTGCGGAGCTTGCCTCCATCGGCTCCCGCCAGATCTCGAACCGCAGCGTGCTGCTCGGCCGGCAACCCGACGCGATGACCGGCACCGAGACCTTCGACCTGTCGCAGGGCGGCACCCAGGCCGCCGCCTCACGCGTCTCCGGTCAGCATGCGCTCCTCTGGGTCAGCGGCGGCTTCCTCTTTGTGGCAGATCTCGGAAGTTCCAACGGAACCTTCCTCAACGGAGCCCGCCTTCCGGCCCGCCTCCCAATGGTCGTCTCGAATGGCGACCGACTCTCCTTCTCCTCCTCCGTCCACTTCTTCGTGAGCGAATCGTGAGCAACCCACCCGCCTCTCAGGGCAACTGGCAAAGCAGCGCCTCCGAGCCGAACACCTGGCACCAGCTCTCGGACATCCAGTTCGAGCATGTCGCCGGCATCTTCATCGGCGGTCGCTCCGGACAGGAAGACTCCATCGGCCTCCTCGGGCCTGCCCGAACCAACGCCGAATCGGTCTTCGTGGTCTGCGACGGCATGGGCGGCGAGAAGGGCGGCGCACGCGCCTCTGGGCTCGTCCGCGACAGCCTCCTGCAGGGCTATGCCACCGAGCGCAGCCGCAGAAGTCCCGATCAGGCCATGAAGGCCTGCATCGAGCGGGCCCACCAGTCCATCCTCCAAATCGGCGCCGCAGAGCTGGAGTTCGCCAGCATGGGGACCACCGTCGTGTCGCTTGCGACAAACGGACGGACCGTCTGGCACGCCCACTCGGGCGACAGCCGACTCTACGAGTTCGAGCAGGGAGAGCTCAAGCGGCGCACCAAGGACCACACCCGCGTTCAGCGGATGATCGACGAGAACATCGTCCCCAAGGATGTCGCCGAGAAGCTGCCCGACGCACATGTCCTCTCGCATGCGGTTGGCCGCGGAGAGCTGCGCGTTGACTGCGGCATGTTCGACCTCGAAGACCGGCCGCGACGCACCTACCTGCTCGCCAGCGACGGCCTGCACGGCGTGGTTTCGGACGAGATCATCAGCAAGGCGATGGCGGGGTTCGACGCAGGGCGTGCGGTCCGCATCCTCATGGAGATGATTCGAGCCCTGGAAGGTTCAGACAACACCTCGGTCATCGTCCTCCGCTTTGGCCCTCGGGCCCGCGAGGGAGACGAGACCGCGCTCTTTCAGCAGGCATCGGACGAGGCGGGCAAGCGCATCTCCGTCACGCTCACCAATGGCACCTCGCGGAACTTCACGCCGCGCCGGAAGACGCCCAAGGACGGCATCCCCGTGCATCGCTACATTGCGTCGGAGAGCGCACCGGCGCCGGGCCGGAAGTGGCTGAGCAAGCTCAACATAGGGCTCGGCGTGCTGCTGCTCTGCGCCGTCGCTGCCGCAGCGGTTCTCTCGCGGAAGCCGACGAAGGCGGCGGGGCAAGAGGGGAGCGGCGGTGGCGCTGCGACGGAAAGGACCGACGGACTCGCTTCTGGAACTACCGATAGGCCGAAGACCGCCGGTCAAGCCGACATTGTTACGGGAATTCCCGAGGCTTGCCGGTTAGCCGTCGATAAGTGCCTGAACGCCAAGACTGCATGCGACCAGACGGCAGAACAACGCCGCGAACTCGACACGCGCGACAGAGACTTAACGTCCACGATCGATGGCACTGGGGCGGCCCAGGCGCGGACGGACGCTAAAACAGACAGGAATCAGCTTCGAGAAGTTCAGAAACCGGCGATGAACAAGGAGATGGTGGCAGCTCATCAAACTCTCGCGGATGAGCGGGCGACTGTTGCTTTGGCCTGCGCAGGCGTTGACGAAGGCTACTTCGCCAGCTGTACGTTTAACGGTCCACAGGACCTTTGCGAGTGGGGTAAGCAACGCGCGGATACAGACGCCGGCAAAGCAGAGCCAGCGAAGGCGAATCAGCCCAAAAACACAGCCCAAAAAGCCGGGGTCAAACAAAAAGACAAAGGAGCGAGTCGTAAAGCCGGTGAGGACGCTACGATTGAGTCAGCAACACCAACATCCAAGGGACAGACCGAAGGTTCCGGAAAACCGAAATGAACCGCCTCGACCCCCACGCCTTCTACCTCGGGCGTGAGGCCGCGGACTGCGACCTCCCACTCTCGCAGCCCGGCGTCTCGGGGGTCCACTGTCGTATCACGCTTGCGCCAGGCGGAGCCGCCTTCCTCCTCGAAGACCTCGACTCCTCCAACGGCACCCTGCTCGACGGCCACCGGCTCCTCCCCCGCCGACCTACCCCGCTCGCCCTCGGGCAGACCATCGGACTGGGCCTCAAGGCTGCCTTCCCCTTCACGCCGGAGCTCGCGCAACAGGTCGCTGCCAAGCTGAACGGCAGCATGCGGCCGGCACCCCAGCCGCAACAGCCGCCCCAGGCCGGCCGCTCCTTCCTGATTGGGCGGGCACCCGAATGCGACGTCGTTATCGAGGCCACCAACGTCTCGTGGCACCATGCGCGGCTCACCTTCATGAACGAACGCGTGCTCGTCGAAGACCTCGGCTCCTCCAACGGGACGGCGGTGGGAACCCCGCAGAACCGCATCTCCCGCGCCGAGGTCGCCCCCTCCGAGACCATCTTCCTCGGTAACTTCCGCTTCCCGCTCGAGCGGCTCGGCAGCGCCACAAACGCCAACCGCAAGCGTGCCGTCCGCCTCCCCGAACCGGGCAAGTCCCTCATCCTTGGCCGCGCCGAATCGGCCGGTGTCGTTGTCGACGAACCGACCGTCTCCGGCCAGCATGCGGAGCTGCGCTGCACCGCCGCAAACAGCTACCAGGTGCGCGACCTCCAGAGCGCCAACGGCACCTTCATCAACGGCCGGCGGATTCGGGACTGGACCCCCTTCACGCTCACAGATACCCTCACGCTCGGACCGGTGGCGCTGCAGTTCTCCGAACAGGGGGTGCGTGCCCGCTCGTTTGCCGATGGCGTCTCGCTGAGCTGCGTGGGCTGCTCGGTCGATGTGGTCACGCCCGAAGGCTCCAAGCGCATCGTCAGCGACGTCTCCCTCACCATGATGCCCGGCGAATTCGTCGGTCTCATGGGCCCCTCAGGCGCCGGCAAGACGACGCTGCTGCAGGCCATCAACGGCTACAAGCGCCCCAGCAAAGGGGCCGTCTTCGTCAACGGCCTCGACCTCTACGACCACTTCGACGCCTTCCGCCAGAGCATCGGTTACGTCCCTCAGGAAGACATCGTCTACGCCCACCTCACCGTCTACGAGACGCTCTTTGCGACGGCCAAGCTCCGCCTCCCCGCAGACCTCTCCGACGAGGAAATCGGCAAGCGCATCCAAGATGTCCTCTCCACGCTCGAGATCGAGCATGTGGCCGACACCATCATCGGCGACAAAGAGTCGAAGGGCATCTCCGGCGGGCAGCGCAAGCGGGTCAACCTCGCGCAGGAGCTGCTTGCCTCGCCACGGCTGCTCTTCCTGGACGAGCCCACCTCTGGCCTCTCGAGCGAAGACACCCTCAACGTCATGCGCCTGCTGCGGAAGCTGGCCGACAGCGGCCGCACCATCATCCTGACGCTCCACCAGCCCTCGCTCGAGGCCTATCGCCTCATGGATAACCTGGTGCTCATGTGCGAGGGCGCGCTCGTCTACTACGGCCCCGCCTATCCCGAGGCCATCACCTTCATGAACAGCGAAGGCGGCACACCCAGCCAGGCGCTGCTGGATGATCCGGGCAACGTCCTCCGGCCGCTCGCGCGCGAGCGGGAGCTGGTTCGCGATGGGAAGGCAGACCGGCGTGAAACGCTCACCAAGCGCGTTGCCCGATACCGCGCCTCCTCCATCTACCGTGAGTTCGTTGCCGAGCGCGCCGCCGAGGCCAAGCAGACGGGCGGCCACCGCCCAACCAGACTCCCGCAGCAGAACCTGCTCCGTCAGTTCTCCATCCTCTTCCGCCGCGGCCTCCTGCTCAAGTGGAAGGACAGAACCAACACCGGCATCCTGCTCGCCCAGGCGCCCATCATCGGCCTCGCCATCGCCCTCTTTCTGGGTGGAGGTTCGTCGAACGACTTCCTCGACATCGTTCTCCGCTCCCCCAAGGTCCTCTTCCTGCTGGTGGTCTCCTCCATCTGGTTCGGCTGCAGCAACGCAGCGAGAGAGATCGTAGCAGAGCGGGCCGTCTATCAGCGCGAGCGGATGGTCAATCTGGGCATCCTCCCCTACCTCGCCTCCAAGGTTGCCCTGCTCGGCAGTCTCTGCGCGCTGCAGGTCATCGTCCTGGTGCTGATCGTCTGGAACGCCCTCGGGCTCCACAACGCCGGCAACCCCTTCCTGCTCACCTTTATCCTCTGGCTCGTCGCGCTCTGCGGGGTGGGCACCGGCCTGCTCGTCTCCGGCCTGGTGAGGTCGTCAGAGGCCGCAGTCTCGTTGCTGCCGCTCATCCTCATCCCGCAGGTCCTTGCCGCAGGCCTTATCAACCCACTGCCGGATATGGGACCGCTCGGAAGGGCTGCAACCATGGTCATGCCCAGCCGATGGGGCTTGGAAGCGACCATGACGGCCGTCTTCGGCGACGATGGGCCAGCGCGCGTCGTGGAGGCCTGCCACGTGGATGCCAAACTCAGCTACGACGACGCCAAGCTTCCGCCCGAGGGCCAAGTCGGCACCTACGCCTGTCTCGGCCCTGCGGTAACGCCCTGCGCGATCTCCGACGCACGCAGTGCCTGCAGCGGCAGTGCCATCGCGGTGCCTGTCTCCACCACAGAGACCGGCCTTCAGGCAAGCGCAGCCAGCCCGCACAAGGAGGACTATCCGCTGCTCTGCTCCGCGCCTTGCGCCGCGGTCAAAGCCGGCATGCCGCTGACGCCGCTGGAGGCCTCCTTTGGCGTTGAGAAGGAGTCCGACCCGTTGCGGAAGGCAGCAAAGTACGCAAACGACAGCAACCCCTCGGAGTCCTACCGGCTCTCACCGAAGCCTGAGGTCGCGGTCAGACGGGCGGGCGTGATTCTCGCCCTGATGGCCTCGCTGCTCATCGCCCTCGTTGGCCTCGTGCTCAAGCTACGCGACCCACTCCCGGAGCAGCGATGAACCGAGACACACTCCGACTCATGCTCGGCAGCTACATCACGACGGGTCTGTTGGCGGCTGCGCTCGCGCTCGTCCTTGTTGTGACAGCGAGCAGCGTAAGCGCCGGCTCTACCGCCTGCGGTGCCGCCCCCGAACCCCCCGACAAGGCGGCGCTCGTGGCGGTCGCCTTCGTCGGCGTCGACGACATCGGGCAGCTCTCTGGCGATGCGCTCGCGCAGATGAGCGACGCAATCCGAGATGCACTGCCATCGCTCCCGCTCATCGGTTCGCTTGGACCCAAGGACCTCGCACTCGCTGTGGACGGCCGGCCCGAAGTCGAGGGAAACGCCGACGGGGTCGCGCTGCTGCTTCCCCTGAAGGCGGTCATCCGCAAGTCGGTGTTCAAGGCAGAACTCCAGTTCGACCTGCGCGCGGCGTTGCGGGTGAATGAGGCGGAAGGCGAAGTGGTCCTCGACTTCGCCAACTCAGAAATCAGGAACTTGAGCCTGAATGCAGGAGCATTTGGCGCGCAGGTGGAAGCCCTTCTCACGCTGGACTTTATGACCTCGGTGCTCCGACGGCTCCCGCCCGCAAGGTGCCTTCGCATCGAGCCACTCCTGATCGATGGCGCGGCGGTGAAACTCCGATTTGCACGCCTCACGGCCTCGGACGGCCACCTCGTCGCCGAGCTCCGTTCCGACGCCGCGATGTCGCAGCAGGCGGCCCCGTTGCGCCTGCCCGACCTGCCGAGCGAATGGCCGAACGCCTCCTCCCTCTGGGTGCAGGAAGCGAGCATCCCCGCGGCAGCCAACCTCGTGGTCGGCGCGACCTTCCCAGATGGCGTCAGCTCGGATGGAGACCCCAACGGGCCCTACCGATTCAGCGTGAATGGCGCCGAGACCGGCGAGCAAACCACCACGGTCGAACTCCTGGCCACACGCTCGGGCTGGCTCTCGGGCTGCGTCGGCTTCGTCACGCAACTCACCCCCGCCAAGGGTGCCAACGGCGGTGTCATCGCCACCGACCCCGTGGTGCGGACCTGCAGCTTCCCCGCCTGGCTCGCCTGGCTCCTCCTGCCGAACGGCGATGCGATCGGAGAAGCCATGACCAAGGCGATTGAGTCGCAGGCGAGCAGCACCATCCGACTGCCCGGAGGCCTCCAATGGTCGGTCCGCGTCGCAGACTGGACCGCCGTCCCGGGCTGGCTCGGCGCAAAGGTCAACATGAGCGAAGCCACGAATCCCCCAGCCCCCCGATAGCGAGCACCCCATGGACACAACGGAAAAGGTCATCGTCGGCATCTGCTCCCTCCTGGCGGCAGGGGGGCTCGCTCTCTGGCTCTCGGATGACGCAGAGGTCGCCGACCAGCGAGAACTCCAGCCGGCACCGCTGGCCGAGGAGGAGCGGGAGCAGCCGCGACAGCCCGAAGCGAAGGCGGACCGGGATCGCGGCGACGAACAGACCGACAAGCAGGTCGACCCCGTGCAGGCGGCCGGCGACATCTTGACCTCGGTACTCAAGGGCGATCGTGGTTCGGGCGACAAGAAGCCGCAGGAGGGCAGGTCTGGCGACAGTGCACCGGCCGACAACCGGCCCGATGCAAAGACCCAATCGACCGAGAAGATACCGGTCCGGCAACCGGTGGAGCTGCAGGCCACCTCAGAAACCGAGCCCATCCGCGCCGAGAGTTACTCGGCAACCGACCCCTATTGCGACCTCCCGCCGTCCAACGTCGCGACCGCGCAGGGAGCCGCCTACACCATTCATGCTGCCGTCAGGGGCTCCGTAAAGCCCGTAGAATGGGAGGAGGAGAAGCGCTTCGGCGACACCGTCTTCAAGCGGCTCCGGGACGACGACGACTCCCCCTTGCGGGGACATCTGGACAGGCCAGGCAGCGACGGCGACCGCACCTATGTCGAACGGCTGCTCACGCCGATTCTCAAGGAGCGGGGGCGGAAGGAGCTGGCCGTGACGGTTCACATTGTAGACAAGCCCGGGGAGCGCAACGCCGCCATGATGGTGGGCGGTCACATGCTCGTCTTCAAGGAGCTGCTGCAGACCTCGGGCAAGATGACCCTCCGCTCGGAGGCCGAGCTCGTCGCGGTGCTCGCGCACGAAGTCGGCCATGCAGACCTGCGCCACCTCTCGCTCGCACTCGACCTCCTCCGCCAGGCCGGCGCCGGCGATCGCCCCGACGACATCCTCAACATGGGCACCCTCGCGATGTATAAGTTGCTCACGCAAATCTACAGCCGCGAGCTCGAAGACGAGGCCGACAGGTATGCCGTCGAACGGCTCTTCCGCCTCGCCTACTCCCCCTATGAGCTCGCCCGGCTCTGGAAACGATGGGACAACGACATCGACTCCCCCATCTCGGGCAACCGGCCCATCACCAGCGCTGAGCTCGACCGAGCGATGCTCCAGGACCACAGCCCCCCGCGGGTGCGCGCCTGCAAGGTTCGGGAGCTGATCACGGAACTCGAACCCAGAAGCAGTGTGACCCGCTTCTACATCGGCCGTCGCAACCTCTCCGAGCGCAAGCCCAGGAGCGACGCGCAGTACTAGCTGTCCGGGAGGGACGCCCCGTCCCCGCCCCTCGCCCCTCCTCCGTGATGGACCAGCACGATGCCCCTCGCCCCCCTCTCAGCCAACGACCTGCTCCATCCGGACCCGACCTCCGAACGCGGCGCAAGGTTCGTTGTCGAGCGCCCGCTGAGCGCCGGTGGCTTTGCCATCACCTACCTGGCCCGGGATCAGCAGTTCGACGACCGCTGCGTCATCAAGGAGCTCGCCATCGACCAGCTCATGGTCCGCTCCGGCGCGACCATGGTGCCGCTGCCCGGCCGCGAAGAAGACGTGGCGATCTGGGTGCAGAAGGTCCAGAAGGAGGCTCAGGTCCTCCATCGCCTCCGGAGCTCGGGTGTGGTGCCTGTGCGCGCAACCTGGCGCGAAAACGGAACGGCCTACTTCGCCATGGACTTCATCGATGGCATCGAACTTCCCGACGAGCCCACACCTGGCGCAAACTGGGCCACCTGGGAGCCGGTCGCAACCAAGTTCCTCGCTGCGCTCGGCGCGATTCATGCCACAGGCCTGGTCCACGGCGACATCAAACCGCAGAACGTCCTGGTGAACCGCGAGGGCAACCCGGTCATCATCGATTTTGGGACCGCCCGCTCCGTGGAAGCGTCCAAGAAGACCAAGCTCACCACCATCGCGATGACCCCGGGCTACTGCCCGCCCGAACTTGCCGTTCGCGACCGGGCCAGGGAGATGGGGCCCTGGAGCGACCTCTACAGCTGGGCACTCACCGTGATGGGGCTGGTGGTCCGTCACCGCGGCATCGACGGCGCGCCGCTCGACACCTCCGCCCGGGTGGCGCTGCAGCAGCATGGCCACAAAGAGGCCGGCATCGGCGACGAGACGGCCCGCGCGCTCCGTGCGGCAGGGCTCCCCGAGGGCTGGGTAGATGCACTCATGGCCTGCGTCGCGCTCGAGCCTAGCGCGCGCCCGCAGTCTGCGGAGGAGGTACGCGCCTGCATCGACGCGGGGTCGGTGAAGGCCAAGCCGGCGGCGACGATCGAGCAGTCGGCGCCACTCGAATTGCACTACGACGACGTGGATTCATCGAGGACGCTAAACCGACGGCCTCCATTTATGGTTGAGAACGCACCGTACATCTTTGGCCTCCTTGCGGTAGCCGTGGTGGTGTTGGGCTTCTCGAGCACTTTCTTTGATATCTTTCGAGGCCCGATCGTCGAGACGGAGTCGGACACCGAGGAGGCTGACGTTCATACTTCATTGGGAGCTCAAGGGGCTCTGGAGGACTTCGAACCCCCAAGAAATAGAACCTCCAAAGTTGGAACAGCGACGGTGCAGACAGAACAGCCAGCATCCGAAGCGCGCACCACAATTCAATTGGCACTCCAAAGATACGTTGAGCGACATCAAGACATCGAAGCAAATGCCGCGAAAATCGATGACCTCACAAACGAACTTTTTTGCGCGATGGATGTCGAATGCGGAAATGTTCTCTGTACGGACCTCATCGATGCCACGATGCGCGACGCTTCCGCAGCGAAGGCCGAGGCTGAGTCAGTATTGCAATCACAAGCTAACGCTTCGCAGGCACGGCGAGCCGTTGCCGCAATAGCCACGCAAGAAAGGTGTCTGAGAGCAATCAAATTTGCGCTGAAGCGCCGGGTGGAGACATGCGGGCCCGATTGAATTCGGGGCACTGATCAAGAGATTCCTTTCGAAGACGGATTCGCCCCTTCGCATCGCAGCGCTGAACAATGCCATGATAAATCTCCCCCTACTAACTCGTGCCAACAGACCGATTTTTGCCTTACTTCAGAACGTACTCCAGCCTTCTCCTCTGGCTCGGGCCTCCTAACC
>CANMDT010000088.1 GCA_947496715.1 Myxococcales bacterium | reverse complement strand
GTTACCGCAGCGCGCCGGGTATCAGCCAATTTTTGTGCGGCACGCAGCCTATTGTCAGCCTGTCTTTGCTCGAATGCGCGCTGGATGGGTGTGCCGTCGCAGCCGCCGGTCCCTGCGCAGGAGGGATCGGCGCAGTCGGTGAGGCCGTTGCCATCGTTGTCGGTACCGTCGACGCAGGCGCGACCCGTCTCAGGCAGGACGGGGAGGCATCCCAGCAACGCAGCGCAGTCGGTGTCGGCGCAATCGGTCGCGCCGTCGCCATCGTTGTCGAAGGCGTCGAAGCAGAGCGCATCGACCTCGGGCACCGGGCCGGTGGCGCAGTTGGCAGCCAGGGCGCAGTCGGTGTCGGCGCAGTCGGCGGCGCCGTCAGCATCGTTGTCGAGCGTGTCGCGGCACTGCGTTCCAACCTCGGCGGTCGGCACAAAGCAGTTGGGCGAGCCGGCGCAGTCGCTGTCAGCGCAGTCGGCGGCGCCATCGCCGTCGTTGTCGTTGCCATCAAAGCAGTCGCGACCCGTCTCGCTGGTCACCGGCGCGCAGCCCGGCTCCATGGCGCAATCGGAATCGTCGCAATCCACAGCACCGTCGCCGTCGTTGTCGAAGCCATCGAAGCAGGCGCGGCCCGTCTCCGGAGCGCCATCTGCGCAGGCAGGGTCGGAGAGGCAGTCGCTGTCATCGCAATCCGCCGCGCCATCGAAGTCGTTGTCCTGACCGTCGAAGCAGAGGGGCCCCACCTCGGGCACGATCGTCGGACAGGCCGGGCCACCAAGGCAGTCGGTATCGTCGCAGTCGATGGCACCGTCGAGGTCGTTGTCGATGCCGTCGCTACAGAAGGTGCGTCCAGCCTCAACCGTCGGCGTGCCGGGGCAGCCACCGTAGCCTGCACAGTCGGGATCATCGCAGTCAATGAGGCCGTCACCATCGTTGTCGGTGGTGTCGGTGCAGCTGCGACCGCCAATCTCCGGCAGCACGGGCTGGCAGTTCAAGAGCGCCGAGCAGGCCTCGTCTTCGCAGTCGGTGAGACCATCTTGGTCGTTGTCGACCGTGTCGAAGCAGAGCGCTCCCTCTTCGGTGACGGGCACGTCCGCGCAGAGCGGGCCGCCGGAACAGTCGAAGTCGAAACAATCAACCGCGCCATCGCCGTCATCGTCGAAGCCGTTGTCGCAGGCTTCGACAATCGAGATAACGCCGCCGTCCGTACCATCGGCAGTGGTATCGACTCCACCACCATCCGGATCGAGGCCGGCATCCGACGAGCCTCCACCATCCGATGAACCGTCGAAAACATCGCCCTCCCCGCCAGAACCGTTGCTGCCGGAGTCACTCGTGCCACCGCCGCGGGAGTCGCTCGGCGCAGCGGAGGTGCCGCAGGCGGCAAGAAGGAGGAGCAGAAACGGAGCGGCGAGCGTCTTGGCGGACATGGGGCCTCAGGCGAAAGGTGCGAGCAAAGAGTTCGGGGCAGCATCGTACGCTACGACACCCCGCTTCACCATTTCGTTTCGCCCGTGTCGGTGCACTTTGTGCATCGGCTTCGCGCCCTCGACGGCGCAGCGCGTCAACGCGCGTCACAGCGAAACCCTTGACGAGTCACCTCAACTACTTACCATAAGGCGGTTACTCTGCGAGGTCTCTCATGCGAAACCGTCTCTCTTTTGTGCGCCTCTTGGCCGCTTCTCTCCCCCTCATCGCCCTTGCGGGGTGCAGCGAAGAGAGCAAGCAGGTTGTCCCCGATCCTACCCTCATCCCAGCCGACGGCCTGCTCCGTCGCCTCACCGAGACCCAGTTTCAGTCGTCGTTGGCAGCCGTCTTCGGCCCTGAGATTCCTGTGCCGGTCAGCCCAGAGCCGGACGTTCAGCTCGGCCGCTTTCTGAGCGTGGGCGCCACGCAGGCCACCTTCTCACCGCGCGGCGTAGAAGCCATCGAGAAGGTCTCCTTCGACCTTGCGAAGAAGGCGATGGCGAATGAGGTGGTTCGCGCTCGCTTGGTAGCCTGCACACCGGCTGCAACCCGCGACGACGCCTGCGCAACGACCGCACTCTCCAAGCTTGGCGAGCAGCTCTGGCGGCGCCCCGTGACGGCCGAAGAGTCTGCCAAGTTCGTCGAGCTCTCCGGCGTCGCGGCGACCACGCTCGGCGACTTCTACGCGGGACTTGAGTACGGCATCGCCGGAATCATTCAGTCTCCCAACTTCCTCTTCCGCGCCGAGCTCGGCGAGAACGCGGGCAGCGGGGCAACCAGCCCGCGGCTCAACGACTTTGAACTCGCGACCCGGCTCTCCTACTTCTTCTGGAACACCTCGCCGGACGACGCCCTCCTTGCCGCGGCGGAGCAGGGCCTGCTCTCGACCGACGAAGGCCTCCGCGCCCAGGCAGAGCGCCTCTTTGCAGACCCTCGGGTACATGGCGGCGTCCGCAACTTCTTCAACGAGTACTTCCGGCTCTACGAGCTCGACAAGCTCGACAAAGACCCGACCATCTTCGAGCATGCGCGCCCCGAACTCGGCCCCATCGCGCGGGAGGAGACGCTCTCCACCATCGAAGCGCTGCTGCTTGAGGAGGAGGGCGACTACCGCGAGCTCTTCACAGGCCGCCGCACCTTCCTCAACCGCGAGCTGGCCTCGGTCTACCGCGTCCCAGCTCCCGCCCGCGAAGGGTTCGCCGAGTATGTCTATCCGCCGGATTCGCCGCGCGCCGGCTTCCTCGGGCAGCTCTCCTTCCTGGGGCTCAACTCGCACGCTGTCGCCTCCTCGGCGACGCTGCGGGGCCTCTTCATTCGGGAGCGGCTTCTCTGCAAGCGTATCAACCCGCCGCCGGTCAACGTCAGCACGGCCCTCCCCGAGGTGAACGCGGAGGCGCAGACCCTTCGCGACCGGCTCTCGACCCATGCAACCGAGCCTAGCTGCGCCGGTTGCCACAACCTCACCGACCCGATTGGCCTTGGCCTCGAGAACTTCGACGCCATGGGACAGTTCCGGACGATCGACAATGGCGGCGAGATCGACCCCGCAGGCGACCTTGATGGCGCGCCCTTCGCCGATGCGCGCGGGATGGCCGAGCAGGTTGTCTCCCACGAGGACTTCGGAAGCTGCTTTGTCTCCAACCTCTACCGCTACGCCACGGGCCACGAGGAGAACTTCACCGAGTTGCCCATCCTAGAAGGGCTGACGGGCGAACTCGAGGCCTCGGGCTACCGCCTCAAGCCTGCAATGATCGGCATCGTCATGAGCGAGGGCTTCCGCTCCGCCTCGAAGGCCCAGTAGGAGCCCCCATGAACCTCTCTCAACCCTCTCGTCGTCGCTTTCTTCGCGGTATTCTTGGTGGCGCCGCCGTAGGCGTAGGCCTTCCCTGGCTCGAACTGATGGCCCGTCCGTCGGTCGCCAGTGCCGCCGCGACCGACGCCTTCCCGCGTCGCTTCGTCATCTTCTTCTGGGGCAACGGCGTCCTGCCAGAGAAGTGGGTCCCCTCCACAACCGGCACAGGCTTCGAACTCTCCGAGCAGCTCGCGCCGCTAGCTTCGGTGCGCGAACACATCTCGGTGGTGAGCGGCATGTCGGTCAAGACCGGCAACCCCGTGGCCCATCTCGCCGGTCCGAGCGGTTTCCTTGCGGGCCGCCCGCTCATCGTGAACGGCAACGACTCGACCTTCTCCGGCCCCTCGATCGACCAGATCATCGCCTCGGAGATTGGCGCCAACACCACCTTCCGCTCGCTCGAAATCGCCATCCAGGAGCGAGCCCGCGGGCTCTCTTATGTCGCCTCCAATCAGGTGAACCCCGCCGAGGCGAACCCGCGCGTGCTCTTCGAGCGGCTCTTCGGAGGCTCGTTCCGCGCGCCCGGCGAAGAGCCCATCATCGACCCGACGCTCTCGCTTCGTCGCAGCGTGCTCGACGCCGTCGGTAACGACATCGGCCGACTCAAGCGCCGCGTCGGCACTGCCGACCAGATTCGGCTTGACCAGCACCTGTCGGGCGTCCGCGACCTCGAACTCCGCGTTGCCCGCCTGCTCGAAGACCCGGCAAACCTCGCCGCCTGCTCCAGACCGGCTGAGCCGGGCGACTATGCGCCCATCGATGGCCGGCCGCAAATGAGCGCCATCACCTCGGTCATGTCGGACCTGGCCGCCATGGCGCTCGCCTGCGACCAGACCCGCGTCCTGAGCATGTGGTACAGCGCCTCGCTCAACGGCATCCTCTTCCCCGGCGCCCCGGCGGGTCACCACACGCTCACCCACGACGAGCCCGGCGACCAGCCCATGGTCAACATGATCGTCAAGAGCATCATGAGCGACTTTGCCACCTTCGTGGAGAAGCTTGCAGCCGTTGACGAGGGCGAAGGCAGCCTCCTCGATCACACGGGCATCCTGGCCACCACCGACTGCGCGATGGGCCGCAACCACTCCACCGACGACTACCCGATCCTCCTGGTCGGCAAGATGGGAGGCTACCTCAAGCCAGGCACCCACTACCGTTCGAACAGCGCCGAGAACGTTGCCAAGATCTCCTACACCATGGCCCAAGGTATGGGCGTCAACCTGCCCTCCTTTGGTGTTGGCGAAGGCGAGGTTAACTCCATCGTAAGCGAGGTCGTGGCATGAAGACCCTCACCCTGTCTGTTCTCTTTGCAGCCTGTGCGGCGCTTTCAGCCTGTGCCGACGACGGGCCTGCCGAAGCGGTGCTTTCCGCTGGCGACGCATTTGAAGGTTCGGCCTCCAGCGGCATCGCTTTCGGCGAGCTGACTGCGCGACCAGCCGTCGTGGTCCGTGAGATCCACGTGGCAGGTTCCGTCTCCTCCTCCATCGCCCCGGGCTTCGACCTCGACGGCCGCGTGAGCAACGCGACCGACCGCGAAGCCTGCGGCAAGAAGGACTTCACCTCGCCGGACGGAACCACCGGCATCGACAACCAGCTCGGTGCGGTCTGGGCTTCAGTCTACGACCTCGCCGGCGTCCCGGTAGAAGGACTCATCAAGGCTGCTGTCAACGACGGAAAACTCGCCTTCGTCGTCGAGTTCGATGGCCTCGACGACCCCTGGAACGACGACGACGTCACGCTCCGCCTCTTCCGCGGTTACAACGACAAGCCCATCATGGGAACCACCGGCGTCATGCAGGCCGGGCAGACCTTCGAGGTGCGCCCCGACGCACCCGTCGTCGTGGCAGAGAATGCCAAGATCGTTGACGGGCGCCTCCGCCTCTCCACGGAGGAGTACCACCTCGACCTTGAGCTCTTGGCCGAGGCCTTCGCCATCAACGTCGTCGATATGACCTTTGAACTTCAGCTCCAGGAGGACGGCACCTGGAATGGCTACCTCGGTTGTGGCGTCAGCGTCGCGGAGATCTCGGAGATTGCCCGCACCTACGCCGAGAGCGAGTCGCGCATTATCATTCCTCTGCTGCCCAACATCGCCGACCTCCGACCCGGCTCCGACAACAAGTGCACCTACGTCTCGGCGGTCCTTGAGCTCACGGGTATCGAAGCCTTCATCGCCCGCTAACCGGTCGCCGCTACGCCGGACCGAAGAGACCTTCATGCAGCCACTTCATCCCTCACGTCGACGGTTCCTGCGCGGCATCCTTGGTGGTGCCGCCGTGGGCGTTGGCCTGCCGTGGCTCGAATTCATGGCAAATCCGGCGCAGGCCCGCGCGGCTGGTACGGATGCCTTCCCGCGCCGCTTCGTCCTCTTCTTCTGGGGCAACGGCATGCTTCCGGACCGCTGGGTTCCGACCGGCACCGGCACCGACTACACGCTCTCCGAGCAGCTCCAACCGCTTGCCTCCATTCGTGAGCATGTGACCGTCGTCTCTGGCATGGCAGTCAAGGCCCCCAACATCGGCGCGCATTCCTCCGGCCCCGCCGGCTTTCTCGCCGGTGGCCCGCTCAGGCAGGACGGCACCAGCATGGTGTTGCCCGGTCCGACGATCGACCAGATCATCGCGAACGAGGTCGGAGGGAACACCATCTTCCGCTCCCTCGAGATTGCGGTCGAAGAGGGCGCACGCGGCCTCTCGCACGTCACACCGACCACGGTGAACCCCGCCGAGTCGAACCCGCGCATTCTCTTCGAACGCCTCTTCGGCGGCTCCTTCCGCGCGCCCGGCGAAGAGCCGATCATTGACCCGACGCTCTCGCTCCGCCGCAGCGTCCTCGACGCGGTGAGCGATGATGTGCGCCGCCTGCAGAACCGCGTCGGGACCGCTGACAAGGCGCGGCTCGACCAGCACTTCACTTCGGTGCGTGACCTCGAACTTCGCGTCGCCCGCCTGCTCGAAGACCCGCCCAACCTCGCTGCCTGCACGCGTCCGCAGGAGCCCGGCGACTACCTGCCCATCGACGGCCGGCCGCAGATGTCGGCGCTCACCGCTGTTATGGCCGATATGGCGGCAATGTCACTCGCCTGTGACCAGACCCGCGTCCTGAGCCTCTGGTACAGTTCGCCCGTCAACAACATCCTCTATCCGGGCGCATCGGCAGGCCATCACGGTCTCACCCACGACGAGCCGGGCGACCAGCCCACCGTCAACATGATCGTCAAGAGCATCATGGGCGACTTCGCCACCTTCGTGCAGCGGCTCGCCGCCGTCGACGAGGGCGACGGAACGCTGCTCGACCACACCGGCATCCTCGCCACCTCCGACGTCTCGCAGGGGCGCAACCACAGCATCGACGAGTACCCCGTCCTGCTCGCCGGCAAGATGGGCGGCTACCTCAAGCCGGGACAGCACTACCGCTCCCCCAGCAGCGAAAATGTCTCCAAGATTGCGCTCACCATGGCGCAGGGCATGGGCCTCAGCCTGCCCTCCTTTGGGTACGATGCTGGCGAGACCGACTCGGTCGTCAGCGAAGTGCTCGCCTAGCCGCAACGCGCTCGACCCTCCCTGCCGGGAACAAAGCTGCGCCGACACGGTTTGAGCCTGCCGCAGAGATGCTGCGACCTGCTCTGACTGCCCCTCTGCGCCGCCGACACGGAGCCGTCCCGCTTCCAAAGTCGGCCGTTTGGTGTAAGAGCGCGCGACGCTCCTGCCTCCGTATCAGACAGGCCCGAACGCTTCTCCCCACAGGGCAGCCAACATGTACTTTCAAGACCTGATTCTCACCCTGCAGTCCTACTGGGCGGCGCGTGGATGTGTCATCCAGCAGCCCTACGATGTGGAGAAGGGCGCCGGCACCTTCAACCCTGCCACCTTCCTGCGGTCGCTTGGGCCCGAGCCCTTCTCCGTCGCCTATGTTGAGCCCTGCCGTCGCCCTGCCGATGGCCGCTACGGCGAGAACCCCAACCGCTGGGGCGCCTACTACCAGTTCCAGGTGCTGCTGAAGCCCTCGCCGAAGGATGTGCTCGAACTCTACCTCGGCAGCCTCAAGGCGGTCGGCATCGACCCCGAGGTGCACGATATCCGCTTCGTCGAAGACAACTGGGAGGCACCGAGCCAGGGCGCCTGGGGCCTAGGCTGGGAGGTCTGGATCGACGGCATGGAGATCACCCAGTTCACCTACTTCCAGCAGGTGGGCGGCATTCCGCTCCGGCCCGTCGCCGCCGAGATCACCTACGGCCTCGAGCGCATCTGCATGTACCTGCAAAATGTGGAGGCCTTCGTCGACCTCCGCTGGAACGAGCAGTACTCCTACGCCGACATCCACCTGCAGGCCGAGGTGGAGTTCAGCCACTACAACTTTGACGAGGCCGACACGGAGCTGCTCTTCAAGCACTTCGAAGACTTCGAGCGCGAAGGCACCCGGCTGCTCGCCAAGGGGCTCGTCATCCCCGGCTACGACTGCTGCATGAAGGCCTCGCACTGCTTCAACGTGCTCGATGCCCGAGGCGCCATCTCGGTGACCGAAAGGCAGAAGTACATCCTGCGTGTGCGCAAAATGGCGCGCACCGCCGCAGAGTCCCATGTCGAGAAGCGCAAGGCGCTCGGCTTTCCGTTGCTCCGTGATGAGGCCCGTCGCATCGAGATGCTCGGCGGGGGGGATGCACAATGAAACTGCTGTTTGAAATCGGAACCGAAGAGCTTCCCGCAGGCGAAATCGACACCGCCGTCGAGACCCTCGCACGACACCTCATCCGCGCCTGCGCCGACGCTCGCCTGGGCCACGGCGAGGTGCAGACCTTCGCGACTCCGCGCCGGCTTGCTGTCCGCATTCACGACATCGCCGCCGTCGGCGAAGCCTCCGAAGAGACCGCGCTCGGGCCAGCGGTCAAGGCCGCCTTCGACGCGGAGGGCCGCCCCACCAAGGCAGCCGAGGGCTTCGCACGCGGCAAGGGAATCGCGGTGGAGGAGCTGCTCCGCGTCGTCACCTCGAAGGGCGAGTATATCGGTGCTGTCGTCCGCGAAGAGGGCAAGCCTGCTGCGGAGGTCATCACTGCCGCACTCCAGTCGGTCTTCACGGCCTTCGCCTGGAAGCGCTCCATGCGCTGGGGCTGGGGCACCGAGCAGTTCGCCCGTCCCATCCACACCATCATCGCGCTGCTCGACGGTGAGCTGCTGCCTGTGTCGTTCGCAGGCGTGGAAGCCGGCCGCGAGACCTTTGGTCACCGCTTCCTCTCGTCGGGGACCATCCGCTTTGACCATGCAGCCGACGACTATGCGGAGAAGCTCCGTGCAGCCCATGTCATCGCCTCGGTCGACGAGCGCAAGTCTGCCATCCGCGCCGGCGTCGATGCTGCGCTGCGCTCAGCCGGTGGCATCCCCATCGTCGACGAGGGGCTCATCGACGAGGTCGTCCACCTGGTCGAGTGGCCGGTGCCGATGATCGGCA
Source organism: Myxococcales bacterium (assembly GCA_947496715.1). Classification (GTDB taxonomy): domain Bacteria; phylum Myxococcota_A; class Bradymonadia; order REDH01; family REDH01; genus CAIWGR01. Next base: position 4,122 of record CANMDT010000088.1, on the reverse strand, counting down.
CCTTCGACCCCAAGTACACCGAGATTCCGCGCGAGGTGCTCACCACCTCCATGCGAACCAACCAGCGCTACTTCGCGGCCGAGACCGCCGACGGCAAGCTGGCGAACCTCTTCTGCTTTGTATCGAACATGATTGTTCGCGACCCGGCGGTGGTGGTCGCAGGCAACGGCCGCGTGCTCGTCGCCCGCCTCGAAGATGCCCGCTTCTTCTTCAAGGAGGACCGCAAGCGCACGCTCGACAGCCGCCGCGTCGACCTGGAGCGGGTGCTCTACATGGACAAGCTCGGCAGCGTCGCCGATCGCGCCAAGCGCATCGAGGCGGTCGCCGGCCATCTTGCCACCCTGCTCTTCTCCGATGAGCCGGCAGTCGCGGCGCATGCGACCCGCGCGGCGCAGCTCTGCAAGGCCGACCTTGTCTCGGGCGTTGTCTACCAGTTCCCCGAACTGCAGGGCACCATCGGACGGGCCTACGCCGCAGCCGATGGCGAGGCCGCAGAGGTCGCCGAGGCGATTGAGGCCCACTACCAGCCGAAGGGCGCCAACGACGCACCGCCGGCCTCGCCGGTTGCGATCTGTGTCTCGCTCGCCGACAAGCTCGACACCCTTGTGGGCTGCTTCGCGCTCGGCCTGATCCCCTCGGGCAGTGCCGACCCCTACGCCCTCCGCCGCTCCGCAATCGGCATCCTCCGCACTGCGCTGGACCGCAACCTCCGCTTCGACCTGCGCGCGCTGATTGCGGTCGTCGCCGCCGGTCTTCCGGGCGACCTCGGAGCACGCCCGAACCTGGTCGCCGAGGTCACCGAGTTCATCCTCGACCGCCTCCGCAACCTGCTGGGCCAAGAGTCGCCGACCGACATCGTCGCGGCGGTCGTCGCGGTGGCCGAGAACGACCTGCCCTCGCTCCGGGCCCGCGCCGTGGCACTCAACGCCATGCGGATGAATGCCGACTTCGACCCGCTCGCCGCAGCCGTTCGTCGCGTCGTCAACATCCTCAAGAAGGCCGACGAAGAAGACCTCGCGGCGGGCCGCACGCTCGCCAGCGAAGGAGAGGTGAGCCCGGCCTACTTCGAGAAGAACTGCGAGGGGTCGCTCCGCGAAGCGGTCTGCAACACGCTCCCGTCGCTCGACTCCGCAGTCGCTGCCCTCCGGTTCGACGAGGTCGCCAACCTCCTGGTCGGTCTCAAGCCCGGCATCGACCGCTTCTTCGATGAGGTGATGGTCAACGCCGACGACCCGATGGTCCGCCAGAACCGGCTCGCCCTCCTCGGCCTCATCCGCACGGCCTTCATGCGCTTCGCCGACATTTCGCGCATCCAGACGCAGGGCGCTTGACCGCGATGCCAACAGCACGGGGCGATGCAGGTTGCACGCCGCTCGCCCTCCCTGCTAGCAGGCCCTCAATGCGCCTTTGCTCCCTCATCGCCAGCGGCTTCGCCGTCCTCGCACTCGCGGCCTGCGATGAGTACGAGGGGCTCACACCCGACCCCGCGAAGCTCCACTACCCGCTGGGTGTCGCAGTCCATCCGGACGGCCGCTTCGTCTATGTGCTCAGCACGAACTTCGACGGAAAGTACCGCATCGATCAGGGCGGTACCGTCTCCGTTGTCGACACACAGAGCGGTACGATCCTGGACGGCCCTACGGTGCGCGTTGCCAGCTTCGGCGGGCAGCTCCAGTTCAGCCGCCCCACCGCGGACGGCCCGGGCCAGTTGGTCGCAACGACCCGCGGTGACGACGCCCTCAACCTGCTCGAGGTCTCGGCTTCGGGTGACCGCGTCTGGTGCGATGGCGACAGCTCTTTCGACGCCCTCTACGACCTCCTCGCCGACGTGGCGCCCGCTGCGCTGACGACCGCGCTCGGCCTGCCCCCGGCATCTGCAGACGAGACGGGCGCCAACTGTCTCGTGAGCGGCCTCGCTGCGAGCCCCTTTGCACTCACCGCGCTGCGCTCCGAGTGGAGCCGCCCGCTGGCCGGCGATGGCTGGACCCACTGGGACTGGTGGGGAGTCGGGAGCCTCGCGGGCGCCGTGTCGGTCGTCGCCGTCCCCAATGGCGACGTAGAGAAGGCCACCACCGTCAGCACGACTGGCGTAGCAGCAGGAACAGCAGCGCTGGTGCGCGTCGGCGACCAGCTCGTCGCAGCCGGTCGCTACGGCAACCAACTCAGCGTCATCTCGGCCGCCCAAGACGGCTCGGGCGCACCCGTCGCGCTCCAGACGACACGCTCCATCACCCTGCCCTTCTCCACCAGCTCCGGCGCCATGGAGAGCCGCGGGCTCGCCTACGCAGAACAGCTGAAGCGGCTCTTTGTCTCCATCAACCAGCCCGCAGGCATCGCCACCGTCGAGGTCGGGACCGACGCAGATGGCGGCGCAACGCTCGCCTTCTCCGGCCACCTCCCGCTGCTCGGCCTGCCCACGGCGATTGTGCTTCGAGAGACCGCTGACCGGTCGCTCCTCTTCGTGCTGCTGCAGTCACGCGATGAGCTCCTCGTCCTCGACGCCGCCACCGGCCAGACGCTCTCGCGGCTCCTTGTCGGCAACGCGCCCTCCGCCATGGCCTTATCGCCCGACGGCGCATCGCTCTACATCTCGCTCTTCGGTGACGACGCTCTCGCTGTCGTGAAGCTCGACCCCGCCGACCCCTCCGTGGTGACCCTCGATGCGACCATCCGCTAACCTGCGACTTGGTGCGCTCACCCTCACCGCGCTGGCCTTGGCGGCCTGCACGGAGACCGTCGATGTGCCGCAGACCTCCCTCCGTGATCCCCGCGCTGCCGTAGGCCTGTCGTGGTGCGTAAGCGCCGACCGCACTGCGCTTTCAGAGCGCCGCGCTGACTGCGCGGAAGGGGAATTGGGGGCAAAGGCCGTCGACAGGGTCGCCGTCGCAGACGCCCGCCTGCGTGCCGCGCAGCTGCTGAACGCCGGCATCGACCTCCCCCGCTTCCTCGACCTCAGCGAGGCTACCCCGGGCAACACGGGCATTCCGCTCGATGGAGGGCCTACGCGCCTCGCCGCAACCGCCTTCCCCGCGGTGGCCGTGGCGCTGCTCGCAGACGACCAGTGGACGCGTAACGCTGATGCCTCGCCGGCGCAGACTGGCCTCGTTGCCTTCGACGCGGCCGGCGCTGCCCAGATCTCCGATGTGCAGCCTACCAGCTCGCTTCCTGCCGAAATCGCAACAGCCACCGGAGGCGGAAACGAGGTCTGGGTCACGCTGCCCCAAGAGAACCTCGTGCAGCGCTTTTCGCTCGCCTGGAGCTGCATCGCAGCGGACGGAACCAGGCCTCTCGACTGCACCGACAAGGCCACCTGGACGGCTGGCGCCCGCGTCAGCGTTGAAGGTCCCTCCAACATCTCGCTCTCGGCTGCAGGGCGACTCTTTGTCGCGCGGGCAGACGGTTCGGGCATCGAGGTCTTCAACACCGCCGGCGCCTGCGCCGACACCCCCTGCTACCTTGGACGGCTCACCACCCTGCCCTCCTGCTCCGATGGCTTCGACGACGACGGCGATGGCAGTGCCGACGCCGACGACCCGCAATGTTTCGGCCCGTCGGACAACGAGAACGGCGACATCGCCATCGACGACGCCTCCTCCTGCATCAACGGCGTGGACGACAACGGCGATGGTCTCGTCGACAGCGACGACCCGAACTGCGCGCGGGGCAGCAACCTGCTGCGCGACGGAAACGAATCCGGCGACCTCTGGGGTCCGCTGAAGGGTTTCGCTGCCGACGGAAGCGGGCAGGCGCCACCAGAGGGCTCCGGCAACTGCGGCGACGGCGTCGACAACGACAACGATGGCCAGGCCGATGGACGCGACCCTACCTGCTTCCGCTTCGTGCGCGACGAGTCGGGCCCCCTCGACGTGACGGCCTGTACCGATGGCCTCGACAACAACGGCGACGGGGCCGTCGATGCAGACGACCCGGCTTGCCGCAGTGCGATCGATGCTGTCGAAGGCTCGGGTGTTGCGCTGCCCAGCTGCGGCAACGACCTCGACGACGACACCGACGGCCTCACCGACGAGCTCGACAACGACTGCGCCGAAGGCAGCGGCTCCGATGAGCTCCCCGGCGACGCCCCCGCCCCACCGGCCGCAACCGGCACCCCCGCCTGCTCCG
>CANMDT010000087.1 GCA_947496715.1 Myxococcales bacterium | reverse complement strand
CTGCCAGGCCGGAAACTGTGCGCAGCAGAGCTGGAGCCAACCCGCGGCCGACCCGCTTCCCGCGGACAAATCCGGTGCCGCGGCCGCCGGCTGCTCCGCCGCTGGCTTGCCCGCCGACCTCTGGCTCTTGCTCCCGCTGCTGGCCCTGCGGCGGCGGCGGTCGCATTCTGCAGCGCCGATGGAATAGTCGTCGTGCAAGGTCGTCCGTCTGTCTGGTCGAAGTTCTCTCAGGAGCCGTTCGCAACGAGGTGAAGCATGAGGTTGAGCCGGTTTGGGTTGTTGGGCCTCTCTCTTCTTCCTTCTCTGCTCGTCGCCTGTGACGAGACAGGCTCCCTCACCCCGTCGGACGCGTCCCTGGCAGCGGACCTCTCGCTCGATGCCCGTGACGGTTTCGCCATCACGGTCTCGTCCGACGGCGAGGCGAAGTTGCTGCAGGATGGCGTGGCGCCCTCGAACCTGCGCAGCGCCGCTGCAGCGCTCTGCGGGCTCGATGTCGCCGTCGTCGGCGGGGCTGCCGGGTCGATCGGGCTCTCCATCGTCGGCACGGCCTTCGACACTGACTGTGACCCTGCGGCGCCCGGACCGCTCTTCTGCGTCGATGTGCGCCTCCGTGTGACAGACGCGATCGTCTCGGAGTCGACTGCGATCCAACTCACCTCACTCGTCCCCGCCTTGGGGTACAGCCCCGTGAATGCCGATCTTGCCGTCGGCGCCTCGGGGTTGGGGGGCTGGCTCTACGGCAGGCTCGATGCAACCCAGCCGGAGGTCACGCGTCGGTGGATCTTCGAGCGCAGCGGCGGAGAGTTCGTGGTGCGAGGTCGCATTGTCGGCGTGCAAGAGGAGCGCTGCGATGGCCGGGACAACGACTGCGACGGCAGAACCGATGATGGGGCGGGCTGCTTTGCAGCCGGAGCCGCCTGCGTCGATGGGCCCGACTGCTCCACCGAACTCGACTGCATCGACGGCGCCTGCCGGATTCCACCGCTCCCGCTCGGCGCGCGCTGTGCGGTCGATACCGACTGTGCGTCGAACCACTGCGCGACGGGGCCTGACGGCACCGCAAACGACCGTTGTGCACCCTCCGGCATGATCTGGATTCCCGAAGCGGTCTTCACGATGGGCTCCCCTGTCGGTGAACTCGGCCGCCAGGAGCTGGGCGAGAAGCTCCGCAAGGTCGCCATCAGCCGCAACTTCTTCATCGGGCGCACCGAGGTCACGCAGCGGGAATGGAAGGCGCTGACGGGCGGCGTGAACCCCTCCTACTTCCAGTCTCCGACGGGGACCTCGTCGAGCACCGCGAACGCCAACGACGACGGGCCGCTGGAGAACCTCGAGTTCTTCGCCATGCTCGCCTTTGCCAACGCGAAGTCCCGCGCGGCAGGACTGCAGGAGTGCTACACCCTCTCCGGCTGCAGCACCGGCGCAACCGACTGGTATGACGGTACCTACGCCTGTGGTTCCGCGACCTTCGCAGGCCTCGACTGCGACGGATATCGCCTCCCCACCGAGGCCGAGTGGGAGTATGCTGCGCGCGCCGGGACTGCGACCGCCACCTACGTCGGCAACCTCACCGCCACGCTCACGGGCGACACCACCACGCCGGCCATCGCCTGGACCTACAACAGCTCCGGCTTCCGCACCAAGCAGGTTGCGCAGCTCCTCCCCAACGCCTTCGGGCTCCACGACATGCTCGGCAACGTGGAAGAGCCGGTCTGGGATGTCTTCCTCGTCAACGATGCCACGCCCACCTACGACCGCATCCTCACCGACCCCATCCTCTCTGCAGGCACCGACTTCCGCCGTTCGCGTGGCGGTGGCGCCCTTGGTTGGCCGCAGAGCACCCGTGCCGCGGCCAGCAACTCGTTCTCGGCGAACTTCGCCCGCAGCTCGACGCGGGGTCTCCGTCTCGTCCGCACGCAGCTGTTTGCCGCGGGCGATGGCGGGTGCGGCACGGGTGAGCACTTCGACGGAGCGGGGTGCGTTCCAGACGCCCGGGCCTGCACGCTGGAGAACGGAACCGGTGAGCAGCGTTGGGTCGCTGCCTCCTCAGCATGGAGCCGCTGCATCCGGAGCTCCTGCGACACGGGCTACCTCGGCTATAAGAACGTCTGCCTCACCCCTGTGCGCGTCCCCCGCGAAGACTGCACGAGCTGCTCCGGAAGCACAGGCGAAGCGGGTATCCGCAACTGCGGTCCGAATGGCGACGAGATCTGCGGCCTGAGCCTCACCGTTGATGGCGGCCTGTGGAACAGCCGCCAGACCTCGAGCTTCCGCCTCGATAAGTTCGAAGTCACGGTCGCCCGGTTCCGTCGCTTCGCGCAGGCCTGGCAAGACGGCTGGCGGCCGGTCGCTGGGGACGGGCTGCATGCCCACCTGCGCAGTGGCGCCGGTCTGCCGGTTGGGACCGGCTCGGAGGTCGGCTGGCAGGATGCGTGGACCGGCAACATCGGTCGCGACTATGTCTGGGACGGTACCCTCGGTTCGTCCGGCAACTTCGTTGCGGCGGGTGCAGAGCCGGCCGATCTCACCGCCTGGTTCGCGCGGCTCTGCGCTGGTGCGCGAGGCAACGGCACCTTCACAGCGGGGCCAAGCGTGCGCGAGAACCTCCCGATGGACTGCGTGAACTGGTTCGAGGCGCAGGCCTTCTGCATCTGGGATGGCGGCTTTCTGCCGAGCAACACCGAGTGGAGTTACGCCGGTGCGGGCGGAGCGCTGAGCCGCACCTACCCGTGGGGCAACACCACGCCGGATCGGACGCTGGCCTCCTGCTTCACCTGCGGTTACAACCTCATCGAGGTGGGCAGCCGCCCGCTCGGCGACGGCTACTACGGCCAGAGCGACATGGCGGGGAACCTCTACGAGTGGACCTACGATGCCTACCGCGTTTCGCCCCCAACCTGCACCGATTGTGCAACGGATCAGGCCGGACTGGCCGAAATGAGTCGCTACATCCGCGGCGGAAGCTGGAACACCAGCACCACGGCCCTGCAGGTCTTGAACTCGGTCAACCTGAACTACTACCCCGTGTTCCGCGACACGCAGAAGGGTGTCCGATGTGCACGGACGCCTGCGCTGACCGGCGAGTAACCGGTCAGCTCGGCTAGCCCCGCTTCTCGAGCAGGCCCGCAGCGTCTACCGCATACTCCCAACGGAACTTGCGGGCGATGACCTCCTCGGCGCCGGCCGCCGACCAGCCGAGCGAGATGAAGCCATCGAGGATCATGCGGCAGATGCGCTGGCTCTCTTCGACGCCGAGCCGCGTCACCATCACCGCGCGCGCCGGCTCGAACTTGTGGGCGAACAGGGCGCTGATGGCATGGATGCGGGCATCCTCGTGGTGGTCATCCACAAAGGGCAGCATCGCCGCGGCTACCTCGTCGTCCACCAGCTCCGTGGCCTCCTGGAGCATGGCGAACTTGCGGTCGGGAGAGCGCCAGTAGTCGTTGTCCATGCCGCGGAGCTGCTCGAGCACAAAGGCGCGGCGCTTGTCAGTCGACCAGAACCGAGCGAGCACTTTCAGCGCCCAGTGGGGCGAGGACTTGGTGGTCTGGGCGTAGGCTGCCACCTCGTCGGCAATGCCGTCCCCCAAGTCCACGAGCACATCGTAGGTGAATCGCTTCTCCTGCTCGTCGGTCGTGTAGTTGGGCGCGATGTGCTCAAACCGTGCGAGCAGAACACGGATCGAGGCAGTATCGCCGCCGCGGACCAGGCCTGCTGCGTTCTGAACCGCGTCGAGCCGGTCGGCCGACTGGTAGTACATGTTGGTCAGCTTATTGAGGCAGCCCGCCCGCGTTCGCTGAACCTTGGCTTCTTTCGAAAAGTAGTCGGCGAGACCCATGGCATCTTCTCAGTAACGTGTGAGCGGCAGGTATCTGTCCCGATGCGTCAGTGTCAAGGCAGAGACCGGGTCGCGGGGCGGCGAACAGCGCGCGGGCATTTCGCATTCCCGCAGCGGCGTCAGGTCGGGAGTCGGGGCTCGCCGCGGGTGTAGACCTGCGCGAAGGGGGGCGCTGGGTCGCAGAAGAGCCAGGTGTGGAGCAGCGTCTGCGCCTCTTCCTGCGTCGTTAGCGGGCCGGATGCGGCGAGTGCGACGAGGTCTGCGGTGAGCCCCGCAGCGATGCGCCCCGACCGGAGCCCGAGCGCAGCTGCGCCCGCGCGGCTCCCTGCGGAGAGGAGGCTCGCGGAGGGCTGCAGCAGCGCGCGCGCGGGGTAGGTGAGGGCGTTGCGCCGCTCGCGCCTGAGCCGCTCGTGGAACTCCATGAGCCGCATCTCTTCGCGGGGCGAGACGGAGGTCTGCGAGTCGCTGCCGATGGCGATGGAGACGCCGGCCTCGATGAGGTTGTAGGACTCCAGAAAGCCGTCGCCGAGATCTCGCTCCGTTGTCGGGCAGGCACAGACGGTGGTCCGTGTCGCGCGGAGGCGCTCGATATCTCCGGCAGCGAGGTGGGTTCCATGAACCACCGTTGCGTGGGGCCCGAGGAAGCCGACGGAGGCGAGCACCTCGAGCGGCTCGGCGCCATACTCTTCGATGCTCTCGCGCAGCTCGCGCCGCTGCTCGCAGGCGTGGATGTGGAGCGGCAGGTCGAGCAGGCTGGCCTCCCGCGCGACGGCCTGCAGGGTGGCGCGGCTGCAGGCGCGGAGCGAGTGGCAGCCAAGCGCGACCGAGACGCCGTCGCCGCTGAGTTGGTCGCGGAGCCGCGCGGCGTAGGCGAGGTAGGTGGCGGCATCGGTGGTGTCGAAGCGGCGCTGCCCGCCAATCAACTCCCGGTTGTGGCCGCCCCGCTCGTAGGCGACGGGGATGAGGACCATGGAGATGCCCGCGGAGCGAGCAGCCTCGCAGTGCACCGCAGCCAGCGCCTCCTGGGGCTCATACCAGCCGAGGTCGGGGCGCCGGTGCAGGTAGTGAAACTCTCCGACCGAGGCGTAGCCCTGTGCGACCATCTGGCGGTAGCAGGCGAGGGCGACGGCGTAGGCCTCGTCGAGATCGAGCGCACCGGCCACGGCAAACATCTTGTCGCGCCACGACCAGAAGTCGTCCTCGGTGTGGCCCGCGTCGAGGTGCTGCGTGGCGCCCCGCATCGCCCACTGAAAGGCATGAGAGTGGGCGTTGTGGAAGGCGGGAAGGAGCAGCGCCTGGTCGGTCGCCTCGTCGGGTTCGAGCGGCGTTACGGCGGTGATGAGCCCGCCCTCGATGCAGACCCGCTGACGAGGCAGCAGCCGCCCTTCGCTCCAGATCCATGCCGCACGCAGCGTCCGCGAAGCCAGGGGTGCCAACGGCTAGAAGGAGCCCGTGACGGTGAGACCGTCGCGAGCGGCTTCGGTATGGGCAAACACCTGGCGCGCATCGGCGACCATGACATCGATCTCGTCGTCGGTCCGCCGCGGGTCGTGATGTGTCAGCAGGAGGCGCTTGGCGCCGGTTGCCAGCGCGAGCGCGGCAGCGTCGAGGTTGGTCGAGTGGCCCCAGCCCGTGTAGCGCAGATACTCCTGCTCGGTGTACTGCGCGTCGCAGATGAGCAGGTCGGCGTTCTGGGCAAAGCTGTGGAGCGCGCCCAGGTCTGTCTGCCGGAGCTCGAGGTCGCCGGTAAAGATGATCTTCTGGCCGCCCAGCTGGAACCAGAATGCGGTGCAGCCGCCCGGGTGAGCGACCGGCATCCAAGCGATCTCCGCCCCGTGAAAGACGGTCGTTCCCGTGCTCGGCAGGTTCTCTGTGCTCACCTGCGCCGCCGCCGCCATGCGGAGATCGACGGGGAAGAGCGGCGGCTTGCTGATGCTGTGCAGCGCTTCGAGCACGGAAATGCCATCGCGGCTCACACCGCGGATGTCGAGCGTCCAGCCTGGCATGTAGAGAGGCGCGAAGTGGGGAAACCCGAGCACATGATCCCAGTGCAGATGGGTCATGAGGAGCAGCGTCGGCTTGGGGTTGGCGACAGCAACGCGGCCCAAGTCTGCGAGCCCCGATCCCGCGTCGATGATGATTCGCGCATCACCGAGGTCGATCTCGATGCAGGTAGTCGCGCCGCCATGCCGCTGGGTGTGTGCGCCCGACACCGGGACACTCCCACGACTACCCCAGATTCGAAGTGACCAGTCCTTCAAGCGAGCAACTCCAGGTGCACGGTGGTCCCCCCGCCGCGTGGCAACGCCAAAAACGGCGCGGGAGTTCGGTGACGCTTTACAACGGCACGGGCGAAACGCCAAACATTCGCGACGGGCTCCCTGCGCAAATGCCGCCCCTGCGCATGCGCCGATGGTTGCAGTTCGCGCCGTCGAGGCATACACTGGCAGGCCCTGAACTTTTGTCATCGAGCCTTCGCCCTTGCTCTCCTGTCTCCAAACCCGACTCGTGACCGCGCTGGCCGGTGTGGCAGAAGATGAGCGCCGCTCGCTCGCTCGCAGCATCGGTACCCGCCGCGTCGACGCCGTGGCGCTCGCTGAAGAGCTCCTTCGCCCGGAGACGCTCGAGCAGACCCTTACGATGCTCTCGTCGTCGGCCGCGGAACTCTTCGCAGCGCTTGCCTATGGCATGCCCTACCTGCCGCTTGCAGACGGTCAGTATGACGACCCCGATGAGCTCGATCTTGACGACCCCGACGGCGCCGCCGTTGAGGCCGAGATGTGGAACAGCGATCCGGCCGTGCAGGAGCTGCGAGAGCGCGGCCTCGTCTTCGTCTCGGAGGTTGCAGGCCCCTTCGTCCCCATCGAACTCCGCATGGCCTACTGCGAAGACGAGCACCTGCACCGCGCCGACACCGCCGTCCTCCTGTCGCGGATGGATGACGAGGCACTCGCAGAACTCGCCGCCTTCCATCAGGTTGAGCCCCTCCCTGCTGACGAAGACGACCCGCTCGCCCTGGTCCTCCGCGTCGTCGAGCGCCTCTACGATACAGAGCACCTCAAGGCGCTCTTTGAGCAGCTCTCCCCCGCCGCGCAGTCCCTGCTCTTCTGGGCAACCGAGGCGCCCCACCCCATCCCGCACCGGCGCTTCCGCGATGAGGCACGCGCCCTCGCCGAGCGCACTGCTGAACGCTCCGGAACCGTCGAGCGGCTGCTGCTCTCGCTTGGCTTCGTGCATGCCGTCGTCACCTCGGACGGCGAGTGGATCGTTGTGCCCGACGACATGCGGATGGCCCTCGACCCCGTCGTTGACGGCTGGCTCTCCGCCTCCAACCTCGCGGCCTTCGAGACGCTCCGAGCCAGCTCGCTGCCCGCCTTCCGAGACCTCTTCCCGCGCGGCTTTCAGGGAGACCCCCGCTTCGCTGCCCGCGAGCTGATGGTTGCCGCCGTGCATGGACCGCTCGATGAGGCCCACCCGCTTGTCCCGATCCTGCTCGACCTCAAGATACTCGAGTCGGGCGACGGCTGGCCCGGCGAGTTCATGTCGCAGCACCTCGATGCCAGCGGCCCCGACCTCTTCTCGCAGCTCGCTCTCCGCAACTGGCTTTTTGCCCACAACGACCGCTTCAGCGAGTCCCTCTTCCGCCCCTTCGGCGTCGAGGTTGCCGCCGTCGCCCGCCACCTAGAGCTGCGCGATGAGCCAGAGGAAGAGGCCCAGTGGCGGCTCGAGGTCGCCTCCGGCTGGCTCGCCTTCTGCTACCAAGTCCGCGCTCACCTGCTGCTCACCCTCGGCGTGCTGCCGGCCGGCTACTGGTTCCCGCTCCGGCCCCTCGCCGCCTGGTACATCTCGGTCTACCGCCGCGTCGCTTGGCGTCACAATGTCGTCTCGCTCCTGGCCGATGCCCCCGATGCTGCCCGTCACGGCTCGGTCGTCGACTTCGACCAGCGTACCGAGGCCGACCTCGAGCGGGCCTTCCGCAGCCTCTTCGTGAACCTGCTCGCGCCGCTCGGCGCAGCCCAGCTTCACCCGCGCGAACCCCTCTTCCTCGTCAACCCCGAGGCCCTCCGCTGCTTCCCCGAGGCCGACCCGGAGTGGCGCGAACTCGAGTCCTCCGCCCGCGGCTACCTCGGCATCGATCTCGACCTCTCGCTGCCCATGCCCGTCGACCCCACCTCGATGGCCCCGCAGAGCAGCCACTGGCTCTGGAATGTCGATGGTGAGCTCGTTGCCAACCCGGAGGCCTGGGCCGCAGACCTGGCCCGCGTCGCCAACTGGGCCACCCCCTTCTCCGAACATGGCCAGATGCGCTTCCTCTTCACCGAGGAGTCTGTGCTCGCTGCCACCGACGACGATGGCGACGCCAGCGACCCGCTCGAGATGCTCCTCTGGCTCATGACGCAGACCCGCGGCGACCTCCCTGACCGGGTCCGTGCCGTCTTCGGCGGCGCAGGCGCCATGCTCTCCGACCATCCCGACGCCGCACTTCGAGGCGCTGCAGAGATTGTCGAAGGGCTCTGTGAACGGGTCGAGTCGTGGGGCGAGCGGCCGCCGCTCGAGCTCATCGAAGACCTCCGCGGTTGGGGCGATGTGGCAGTCTCCGCCCTCATTGCTCGCATCGAACGCGCCGTCGCCGAGGGCGACACCCATGAGCCCATCTGCATCCACGCATCGGTCATCCTCGGCGAGATCGGCGCCGACCGCGCCGCACCCTCCGTGATGCGCCTGCTCGCCAACGCCGACGGCGACCACACCCTCGCCGCTGCCGGTATGGCCTGTGCCCGTCTCGCCCCCGTCACCTGTCCCAGCCTCCTGGCGCTCCTCCGCAACGAGCACGCCCCCCTCGAGCGCCGCATGAGCGCCATGGGCGCGCTCGCTGCCGCTGCCGTGCTCTTTCCCACCCTCGGCGACCGCGTCTTCGAGGCCCTCACCGGCTTCGCCCATGCCGAAGAGCTGGAGCCCGAGATCGCCACCAGCGTCGCCATCGCACTCGCCGAAACGGGCCACCCCAAGGTCGACGGTTACCTCAAGAGCCTCAAGGAGTTGAACCTCTGGGTCGACTCCGTCATGCCCATCGAAGAGTGCCAGTCGCTGGCAGCGAACGCCCCGTCGGTCTGGGGCCATCCCCTCTACTCGCTCCCCATCGCCCAGATCTATCCCACACGCTCCGAGAGTGAATCCATGGCGCAGGAGCGCGGTGTTGACGAAATCTTGCGCGAGTCTGGCCTCTCGTCAGAAGCCATGCTCGGTTGGTCCCAGCGCAACGCTGGCCGACGGCGGCGCGGAGACCCTTCGTAGCTCCCGCCTCGCGCCATTCCGCCACAGGACGCACCTTGCCCACCCGCGGTATCTACCTCTTCGACGTCGCCCGCTTCCCCGTCTATCTCGACACCAGCGGCCTCATCTTCATCGGCCTCATCCTGCTCCTCCAGATGGGCGGTGGCATGGTCGGGATCCTCGGCGCCTTCCTCTGGATCGTCGCCATCTACGGCAGCATCCTCGCCCATGAGCTCGGTCACGCCGTCGTCGGTCGCCGCCTCGGCTACGGCACTGCCGACATCTACCTATCCTTCTTCGGAGGCGTCGCCGTCTGGAGCGGGCGCACCAGCCGCTCCCGTCGCGACCAGCTCCTCGTCACCCTCGCCGGCCCCGCCGTCAATGTCGTCCTTTGTATCCTCTTCTACCTCCTCATGCGGTTCCCGCCCCCCTTCATCAGCCTCCTCGCACCGTCGCTGCAGGGCCTGATTGGCGACCTCTACTGGATCAACCTGATGCTCGCGGCCTTCAACATCCTGCCCATCTTTCCGCTTGATGGGGGCCAGGCCCTCCGCACCGCCCTTGCCTATCGCATGCGGGGCTCCAGGCTCGTCCGCATCTCCCTGCAGGTCTCCTTCGCAACCCTCGGCCTGGTCATGCTCTACGCAGTCTCCTCCAGCCGCATCTTCCTCGTCTTCATACTCGCGCAGATCGCCTTTCAGAACTGGCAGGAGTGGCAGCAGGTGCGGCGTTGAGAACTGCGTCTGCCCTGCTCGTCGCGCTCCTGCTCACGGCCTGTTCCTCCACCTCTCCGCCTGCACCCGCAGCCCCCGTTGAGGCCCGCGCAGGCGAGGGTTCCGGCTCCGCTGCACCAGGTGCCGAAGCAGCCATTTCCTGCCGCCTGACCCGCGCTGAAGAGCTCGTCGAGGCGCTCGAACTCCGCAGCGAAGATGGCGGCTGCAGGCTCCTGTTGCCCCTCGCGGTCGCAGCCGGCTCGCTCCCCATCCGCGTTGGTGCTGTGCCCGGCGAACTGGCAGCCGCCTTCGAGGCCGGCAGCGGCGCAGACCGATTCTACGCGTCGGAAGGCACCGTCAACGTCGCGCAGGCAGACACCACCCTGCTCCGCGGCACCGTGGAGGCCCGCGACGCCAACCCTCCCGGACTCGCGCGGCTCTCCGCCACCTTCGAGGTCCGGAGGAGCCAGCCATGAGCGCTACAGGAGAGACCTGGCGCCTCGCCTCCGTCGAGCGCGAGATCGGAGAGCCCGACTCGGTCGTCCGCGAGCGAACGCTCATGCGCCTCGGCCTCGGCGACGACCCCGATCTCGATGTCCGTATCGTCCGCCGCTCCATCGATGCCCGCGGTCAGCGGCCGCCCCGCTTCGTACATGCGGTGGACTGTCACATCCCACCCCACCTCCTCGCCTCCGCAGACACCTCCAAGGCGGAGCGGGTTGGGCGGAGCGCCGAGCGCCAGCAGTGGCACCTGCCGGCCGACGCAGCCCGCCCTGTCGTCATCGGCGCCGGCCCCTGCGGCATCTTCGCCGCCCTCGTCCTCGCCGAGGCCGGCCTTCGGCCCATCCTGGTCGACCGCGGAAAGCCGGTCGAGACGCGCGCCAAAGATATCTCGCGCCTCATGGGCTACGGCATCATCAACCCCGAATCCAACCTCTGCTTCGGCGAAGGCGGTGCAGGCACCTGGAGCGACGGAAAGCTCTACACCCGCAAAGGGGGCGACCTCCCGCGTCGCGTGCTCGAGACCTTCGTCGCCTTCGGCGCCGACCCCGACATCCTCGTCGATGGGCGCCCCCACCTCGGCACCGACAAACTCGTCTCGCTGCTCAAGTCGCTGCGCGCCGGCCTCATCGCCCGCGGAGGCGAGATCCGTTTCGAGGCCCGGGTTCATAGGCTTGCACAGCATGATGGTCGCGTGACCGGCGTCATCCTCCACGATGGCGAGCGCATCGACGCAACCCACGTTGTCCTTGCCCTCGGCCACTCTGCCCGCGACCTCTACCTGCAGCTGGCCAACGACGGCCTCGCCATGGTGCCCAAGGCCTTCGCGGTCGGCTTCCGCGTGGAGCACACCCAGGCGCTCGTCAACCGCATCCAGTATGGCCAGTGGGCCGAGACCCCCGGGCTGCCGGCCGCCTACTACGAACTGACCGCCAACGTGGGGCAGGGCGCAGATGCGCGGGGCGTCTACTCCTTCTGCATGTGCCCAGGCGGCAGCATCGTGCCCACAGGCGCCCGCGAAGGCGAGGTCTGCGTCAACGGCATGTCCCACTCGGCCCGCTCAGGCCACTACGCCAACAGCGCGCTGGTCGTCACCGTTTCGCCCGAGGAGCTCGGCCGCCACCTCACCCGCGCCCCCGAACACCCGGTGCTCGTCGGCATGCAGTTCCAGCGTGAGTGCGAAGAGCGGGCAGCCGAAGCGGGCGGCGGCGGATTCACCGCCCCGGCGCAGCGGCTCGGCGACTACCTCGCGGACCGGCCGAGCAGCGAAGTGCGTCGCTCCACCTACCGGCGTGGTGTTGTTCCCGCCGACCTGGGCCAACTCTACCCCGACTTCGTCCGCGACGCGCTCCGGCTGGCCATGCGTCCCTTCTCGGCCCGCATGCCCGGCTACACCTCCGACGAAGCCCTGCTCATCGGCGTCGAGACCCGGACCAGCGCGCCTGTCACCATCTCGCGCGACCCGCAGAGGCTTGCCTCTCCTTCACTCGCGGGGCTCTATCCGGCAGGAGAAGGCGCGGGCTTTGCCGGCGGCATTGTGAGCGCGGGCGTCGATGGCATACGGGTCGCCGAGGCGCTGCTTCGGTCACTGGCAGAACCCACCGCCTAGCTGCGTCGGATCTGCACAAAAATCGCGCCATTTCTCGGCTTGCGTGTCGCGTTGCGTCAAACGGAGTGGATGACACCCGCGATCGGGGTCTGCTACGCGCGGCGTACGGTTGTTGAGGGGCCGATCGCCGGAGCGGTCGGTTCCTGTGCCGTGTTCTCCTCTTTCCCGACGCGAGAAAGCCATCTTGGCGCTGAGCCGCAACGACGATACGACAGGAAGCGCACCTGCTGCCGCGATCGGAATGTGGGAGAACGCAGCCTACCTCGCGCAGCTCCGTTCGCCGGACCGGGTGACTGGCATGCTCATGGGCTGCGCCATCGGCGATGCACTCGGCATGGCCGTCGAAGGCCCCGACCCACTCCAGGCCCGCCGCGCACTCGACAGCCTCGGCAATATTCGAGAGTTCCTCGCCCCGCAGCCCTTCGCACACAAGTCGCTCCAGCGGCTGCGACCCGGCTGCTGGACCGACGAGACCCAGATGTTGCTCTCGCTCACACGGTCGCTCGTCGCCGCGCCCGCGCTGACCTTCGACCTGGTCGTCGCTGCCCATGTCCACGCCTTCGAGACCTTCGAACATCGCGGCTGGGACGTCGAAACCAAGCAGGCCTGCCGCCGCCTCCTGCAGGGCACAGCCCCCGCACGATCCGGCGCTGTCGGTGTACCCGGCAACACCGCCGCGGCCAAGATGGCGCCCCTCGTTGCCGCCCTCCTCCGCGACGGTACAGACCGTGCCGCGCTCCTACAGTTCGCCCTCGAGGTCACCCAGATGACCCACCGCGACAGCCGCGCTGTGGTCGGGGCCTACCTCATCTCGCTGCTCGTCGCCGATGCCTTCGGCTGCAACCGGCGCTGGGAGCCGCGCCCCGAGAGATACCAGCAGCTCATCGACGAGGCGCTCTGGGCCGAGGCGCAGCTCGAGCAGTCTGGCTTCCCGCTCAGCGACGACCCGCTCTCTCGCCACCTCGAAGAGCTCTCCGACGCCCTCGACTGCCCCTC
>CANMDT010000086.1 GCA_947496715.1 Myxococcales bacterium | reverse complement strand
CTTCTCCGGGGGGCTGTCGGACATCCGGATCATCTTGCTGGAGGGGGTGCCGCTGATGGGCATGGTGCGCATCCCGACGCTGGCTTCGGGTGGTCGGGCCAACCTTCACCAGGGCGGCATTGGCGTGGCGATGGATTTGGCGACGGGCCTGACCTTCCGCGCTGTTTCGCGCGGTGAATCGGTACTTCGCCACCCGGAGACGGGCGGCGCGCTGATCGGGCGGCAGCTGCCCCACTGGGATGAGACGCTGGAGTTTGCCCGCAGGGCAGCAGCGAGCGTCCCGCTGGGCTACGTGGGTGTCGACATCGTGGTAGACGCGGTGCGCGGGCCGCTGGTGCTGGAGCTCAACGCCCGTCCCGGGCTGGAGATTCAGAACATCAACGGGCGCGGGCTCGGCGCTGCGCTGACGGCCGCCGGCAAGAAGGTCGCATGAGGTCTGACCGCTTGTGGCCGATGCTCGTTGGGACAGGTCTCTTTCTTGGCTTCGTGGGTGGTCTAGAGTGGCTCGGCAGCCACCACGAGGCCCGTTACGAGGTCATCACGCTGGCGAACCAGCCGGAGGCCTCTGCGGATGGCTCGGGCGGGATCGAGGGCGGCTGGGAGACGCTGGCCTCGGGGCCTGAGCAGGAGCGTGCGCGGCGACCTTCCCGGGCTCATCCTACGAAGACAACGCGCTCTACTACATCGCCCGCATTTATACCGATCAGGGCAATTGCGCACAGGCGCAGGCAACACTCGCAGACCTGGGTGCAAGATTCGCCGGGAGCGTGTATGTGACCAACACGCAAACCTATCTCACTGCGAACGGCTGCTAGCATGGTCACCACGCCTCGGAACCTCGTCTTCCTCCTCGGGCTTGCGGCGCTTCCCGGGGCGGTGGAGGCGAAGGAGACGAAGGGCGGAGAGCAGCTGGCACCATGGCAGGTGTGGGAGGTGCTCACGGCCTCTCACTGGAAGCTGATTCCGACCTTGGAGCTGGCCGGCGCGCGTTACCCGGAGAGCAGCGAACTGGCGGGACAGGCCGGCGCAGGTCTCTCGATCAAGCAGCGGTGGGCCGCGAACAAGGCGAACTACGGCGCGACCTTTCAGCACGAGCCGTTTGCGCTGCGGGTCTTCAACTTTGGCGACGGCGAAGACAGCTACTCGCCGGAGCGGCTGACGCAGAGCACCGACACGGTGGCGGCAGCGATGCGCTGGCAGAAGCGGTGGAGCGACACCTTCTCCACCGATGGCGCGGCCTCGGTGTCGCAGCGATGGGCGGAGAATGCATCGGATGAGCGGCGGCTGACCGGGGCGAGCTGGGCCTTCGAGGAGCGCGAGGCCTTCGGTTTGAAGCCGATGTCGTGGACCGCCACGGCGCGCTACGGACGGAGCATCTATCCGCAGTACCGGGTGGCAGACAGGGCGCTCGATTCGGAGTGGGGTGTGCTCGAGGTGGCGACCGATTACCGGCTCTCCGACAGGGTGGAGCTGACGGCGGGGTACTCGGTGCGGAGCACGCAGTATCTCGACGCCAAGTATGATGCCGTGGACAGTGAGGGGAAGGTTACAACCGCGACGGAAGACAAGTCGCTGCTGCGCCAGACGGCCAGCGTGGGCGCCTCGTGGAAGGCGGTCGATGGCCTCAAACTGACGACGGAGCTGGAGCTCATCCGCAACGACTACAGCGACTACACGCGGGAGATGGATGGGCGCGACGCGAGCGGAAACGACGAGGCTCGTCTTGTCCGGGACTACGAGGATGCGACGCGGAGCCAGCTTAAGATCGTCGCGAGCTACCGACCGACAGATGCGTGGAAGGTGCGGTTTTTGGCCGCCGGTTGGGTGCGGCCCTACGACACCTACCAGGCACGCAATGCAGACAACGACTGGCTCGAAGAGACCCGGCTCGATGGAGGTGTGAACCTGGACCTCTCGGGCGAGCTGGCGCTGGGGGAGGTTACGCTGGCGAAGTCGGAGGGCTTTACCTTCGCTGCGGTGGCGAGCGGGAGCTACGACACACAGTCGTCGAACATGGAGCGGGAGCTCTCGTTTGCGACGAACTACGCGGTGACGCGGCTCTATTTGGGCGTGGCGATCGAGGGTGTCGAGTAGGCGGGAGCGCCCGCATCACTCCCCCAAGTGGGCGAGACGGGGATTGAACCCGTACTCCGTGAGGAGGCGGATTTTAAGTCCGCTGCGTCTGCCAGTTCCGCCACTCGCCCGTGGCCGCGGTGCTACCTGCGCGGCGGTGCTTTGCCAAGCGGCCGCATCGGTCAGCGGTCAGCGCTGGTGATCAGGCGGACGGACCGCGACCACCTGCCGGGTTCCGGCGGGCGAGGTGCGGTGCGGTGCGGCGTCGGTCGCCCAGCCCCGATCGTGGAGCGCGCCCATGCCGGCGGCCTCTTCGACCATCGCCTGCTCCATGTTCTCGATGGCGCGGCGGGCCTCGTCGATCCAGGCATCCTGGGGCTGGTCGTGGTAGCCGAGCATGTTCTCGAGGTTGGCCTGGTCGTGGGCGCGCCAAGTGGTTGCGAGCCGATGGGCCGTGTGGGCCCGCATGCCGAGCTGTTGCAGCGAGAGTTCGCCGGCCTCGAGCGCGCTCGCAAGGGTCTCACGGACCACCCGCTCCACGCCCAGCCTGCGGAGCGCAGAGAAGTGCTGGCGGTTGCGGGCGCGGGCGATGATGGGCAGCCCGGGGTAGTGGCGCCGGATCAGCGCGGCCACCTCGAGCGACTTGTCGGGGTTGTCGATGGCCAGCACGAAGAGGCGGGCCTTGGCGCAGCCGGCGGCCTCGAGGAGCTCGTGGCGGGAGGCGTCGCCGAAGTAGACGGTCTGGCCCAGCTTGCGGAGCATGTCGACCATCTCGGGGTCGAGGTCGAGCACGGTCACCTCGAAGCCGGCGACCCGCACAAGCCGGCCGATCACCTGCCCGAAGCGTCCATACCCGGCGATGACCACCTCGGCGTGGTGGCTGCGGATGGCATCGTGGGGGCGTGTGGGGGCCCGCTCCGCCATGCGCGGGAGCGCGAGCCGCTCGAGGGCGATGAAGAGGAGCGGCGTGACGAACATGGACAGGACGATGAGCGTCGCAGCCTCGTTGGCGATTCCGTCGGTGAAGACGCCCGTCTGGCGGCCGTAGGTGACGAGGACGAGCCCGAACTCGCCCACCTGCGCCAGCGAGAAGGCGGCGATGAAGCCGGCCCGCTTGGGCAACCGGAAGAGGCGGGCAAGCGCCAGCACCACCAGCAGTTTGAACGACAGGATCGCGGCGAGCAGTAGGAGGATGCGGAGCGGGTTGGCGGTGACGACATCGAGCTGAAGCGAGGCGCCGATGGCGATGAAGAAGAGGCCCAGCAGCAGCCCCTTGAAGGGCTGAATCTCGGCCTCGAGCTCGTGGCGATACTCGCTCTCTGCCAGCATCACGCCGGCCATGAAGGTACCGAGCGCGGGGGGCAGCCCGAGGAGCTCCATGAGCCCTGCGACCGAGAGGACAAGCAGCAGCGCGACGAGGGTGAAGACCTCGCGGGAGCGGGAGCGGGCGAGGAGGCCTAGCAGGGGCCGCAGGAGGTAGTGGCCGGCGGTGAAGAGGGTGCCGGCCATGACCAGGGTGAGCAGCAGCTTGAGGAGAGGCTGATACTGCTGCCAGAGGGTGGCCGCCCGGGCGACCTCGGGTACGAAGCGGAAGCCTTCGACGGCCTGCACGGTAGCAAGCAGCGGGAAGAGGCCGAGGATGGGGACGACGGAGAGGTCTTGGGCGAGCAGGATGGCGAAGGTGGACTGGCCGCCGCGGCCTGCGAGGAGGTTCCGCTCGTCGAGCGAGGCGAGGACGATGGCGGTGGAGGACATCGCTCCGACGAGGCCGAGCGCCACGGAGAGGTGCCAGCCCACGCCGAGCGCGAGTGCGACGGTGGCGATGGCGGCGGCGGTGACAACGACCTGGAGTCCTCCGAGGCCGATGATGTCGCGGCGGAGGGAGCGGAGGATGGTCGGCTTGATCTCCAGGCCGATGAGGAAGAGCATCATGACGACGCCGAACTCGGCGAAGTGGAGGACCTTGTCGGAGGGCCCCGCGACGTTGAGGAGCTGGGGTCCGATGACAATGCCGGCGGCGAGGTAGCCGAGGACGGTGCCGAGTCCGAGCCGCTTGGCGAGGGGGACGCAGATGGCGGCGGCAGCGAGGTAGATGATGGCGTAGAGGAGGATGGAGTCGCTCATGCGGCGTCGTCCGGTGGGCGGATGAAGTCGCCGAGGTCGAAGTTGAGGGCGGGGCGGGCGGCGGCCTTGTCGAGGTCGACACGGCCGTCGCGGAGGGCCTCGAGGAGGGCGCGGTAGTTGGCGGCGGCCTCGCGGAGCTGCTCGGGATGAGTGTCGACGCGGAAGCCGTGGACAACGAAGGGGGCCAAGAAGCGCATGCCGCAGAGCTGGGCGGTGGTCTCCCAGGGGGAGAGGAACTGTCGGACACTGCAGGTAGGGCCGTTGCCATGCTCGGGCTCGAACTCTGCGGCGCTGGTGGAGACGGCGTGGAGAGCGACCTTGCCGCGGAGCTGCAGGCCGGCCTCTCCGTAGGCCCAGCCATGCTCGAGGACGACATCCTGCCACTGCTTGAGGAGGGCGGGGGCAGAGAACCAGTAGAGCGGGTGCTGGAAGAGGATGATGTCGTGGCGGCGGAGGAGGGCCTGTTCGGCGCGCCGGTCGACATGGAAGGTGGGATAGGCCTCGTAGAGGTCGTGGAGGGTGACGCCGGGGAGGTTGGAGGCGGCCGCGACGAGCGCGCGCTGGGTGCGCGAATGCTCGAAGGCGGGGTGGGCGAAGAGGATGAGGATCGAGGCCATCGGCGGCACGGAGCGGGGCGGCAGGGAGCGGCAGAATAGGCTGTCGCGGGCGGCAGAGCAAAGGCAAGCGGCTAGACAAGGGCGGGGCGAGAGGCTAGACGCGCGGCCACCTTACACTTTCGGGACCATTGCCGTCTCGTCACTTCGACCCTGGGAAGAGAACATGGCTGAATCGCACATCACTGACCTGAACATGCTCCGCAACATCGGTATCTCGGCCCACATCGATTCGGGCAAGACGACCCTCACGGAGCGCATTCTCTTCTACACGGGCAAGATCCACCGCATCGAAGAGGTCCGCGGCAAGTCGGGCGTCGGCGCCAAGATGGACTCGATGGAGCTCGAGCGCGAGAAGGGCATCACGATTCAGTCGGCCGCGACCTACGTGCACTGGCAGCTCGAGAACCAGGACTACGCGGTCAACATCATCGACACCCCCGGACACGTCGACTTCACGATCGAGGTTGAGCGCGCCCTTCGCGTCCTCGACGGCGCCATCCTCGTCCTTTGCGGCGTTGCCGGCGTTCAGTCGCAGTCGATCACGGTCGACCGCCAGATGCGCCGCTACAATGTTCCCCGTCTGGCCTTCATCAACAAGCTCGACCGCGCCGGCGCCAACCCCTTCCGCGTGGCTGGCCTGCTCCGCGAGAAGCTGTCGCACAACGCGATCATGATGCAGATCCCGATCGGCGAAGAGGATCGCTTCAAGGGCACGGTCGACCTGCTCACCCGCAAGGCCTGGTACTACGAAGGCGACAACGGCGAAGACATCCGCATTGTGGACTGCCCGGCCGACCTTGTGGAGGACATGGAGAAGTACCGTACGATCCTCATCGAGGGTCTGTCGGACTTCAACGACGACATCGCCGAGAAGTTCCTGAACGGCGACGAAGTGACGGCGGAAGAGGCCTACCCGGTGGTTCGCAAGGCGACCATCGAGCGCCGCATGACGCCCGTCTTCATGGGCTCGGCCTACAAGAACAAGGGTGTGCAGGCGCTGCTCGACGCGGTCATGCGCTTCCTCCCCAGCCCCTACGACCGGACCTACGAGGCGCTCGACCAGCGCAACAACGAAGAGAAGCTCCAGCTCATCTCGAAGCCGGGCCACCCCCTCGTCATGCTGGCGTTCAAGCTCGAGGATGGCCGCTACGGTCAGCTCACCTACTGCCGCCTCTACCAGGGCAAGCTGCAGAAGGGCGACACCATCTACAACCAGTCGACGAAGCAGAAGGCCAAAGTTGGCCGTCTGGTGCGTATGCACTCGAGCGAAATGCACGAAATCGACGAGTCGGAGGCGGGCGATATCGTCGCGCTGTTCGGCATCGAGTGCTCTACGGGCGACACCTTCACGGACGGTGATGCCGACCTGACAATGACCTCGATGTTCGTCCCCGATGTGGTCATCACGCTGGCGGTCGAGCCGATCAAGAAGGAGGGTCTCAACAACTTCTCGAAGGCGCTCAACCGCTTCTCGAAGGAGGACCCCACTTTCCGCGTCACGCGCGACGAAGAGTCGGGCCAGACCATCATCGGCGGCATGGGCGAGCTTCACCTCGAAGTCTACCTCGAGCGCATCAAGCGCGAGTATGGCGTTGAGGTCCAGGCCGGCGCCCCGCAGGTTGCCTACCGCGAGACCATCACCAAGAAGAGCGACTTCGAATACACCCACAAGAAGCAGACGGGTGGCTCGGGTCAGTTCGCCCGCGTGCTCGGCTTTGTCGAGCCGGCGGACGCCGGTGAGAACTACCAGTTCATCAACAACATCGTCGGTGGCTCGATCCCGAAGGAGTACCACGCATCGTGCGACAAGGGCTTCCAAGACGCCATGGAGCGCGGCACGCTGATCGGTTTCCCGATCGTCAACATCCGCGCCGGCGTCACCGACGGTATGTCGCACGCGGTTGACTCGAGCGACATGGCCTTCCGCATCGCGGCTCGTACGGGCTTCCGTCAGGCCTACGAGCGTTCGGCACCGGTTGTGCTTGAGCCCATCATGAAGGTTGTCGTCGAGTCGCCCGAGGAGTTCGCCGGCACCGTGCTCGGCGGTCTCAACAAGCGCCGCGGCATGATCCAGGGCAACTCGACGAACGGGACCCAGGTGCAGATCGAGGCGGAGGTTCCGCTGTCGGAGATGTTCGGTTACTCGAACGACCTCCGCTCGAGCACCCAGGGCAAGGCCGAGTTCTCGATGGAGTTCGCGAAGTATCAGGCGGTCCCCCGCGTGGTGCAGGAAGAGCTCATCAAGAAGTATGCCGACCGTCGCGCCCGCGACTAGGTCGCAGCGTTTCTGCAGGAGCAACCCCCGTCGGCGCAGGCTGGCGGGGGTTGTCCCGTTTGGGGGCAGGTTCCCGCGGAAGCGGACTGCAACACAATTGCATCGAATCCCCCGCTATTGCTAGCGTTGCGGCAACTTCCTAGCGGGTGGTTGGGCCAAAAATGGGGCCCGAGCGCGGAGCGGAAGATGCGAAAGAGTTGGATGACGGTGCTATTGGCGGCGACCTGCTGGATGGCGGCCTGTGGCGGCGCGCAGCAGCATGGAAAGCTCACACGGATGAGCGCGGCGGAGGGAGCGGTGGCGCTCTGCAGCCACGAGGTGCCGGAGGCGGTCTGCGTGCGCTGCCATCCCGAGCTTGTGGCGAAGTTCAAAGAGGCTGGCGACTGGTGCCCGCCCCACCATCGGCCGGAGTCTCAGTGTCTGCTCTGCCACCCCACGCTGAAGTTCGAGCCGCTGCCGCCGCTTCCCGAGGGCGCAGACTATGCGGAGATCGCGGTGGCTGATGGCGGCAAGCCGCTGGAGAGCTTCGCGGCTCCGGGCAAGGTGACCATCGTGGACTTCTACGCGAACTGGTGCGCCGGCTGTCAGAATGTGGAGACGGAGCTGCGGAAGCTGCTCGCGGCCGACGCGACCCTGGCGGTGCGGAAGGTGAGCGTGACCGACTGGGAGAGCCCCGCGGTGGCGGCCCACCTGAGCGACATCGCCGGGCTGCCCTATGTGGTGGTGCTGGGCCGCTCGGGGAAGGTGCTGGGCGCCATCCAGGGCTTCGATGAGGCGACCTTTGCGGCCAAGCTGGCGGCCATCCGGGCAACAGAGCCGTGAGGCGGGCAGGGGTTCCGGTTGCCGGGCTGCTGCTGCTTGCAGGGCTGCTGCTGCCGGTCGCAGAGGCTGCGGCCTGCGCGGCCTGCGGCAACCCGTCGCTGCCGATGCAGCCTGGCGGTAGCGGCGTGATGGCAGGCGGAAGCGGCACGTTTGGCGTGAGCCTGCGCGGCCTCGCCATGCAGGTGACCCACCCGGCAGGCTGCGCCGACCTGAACAACTGCGACGAGGTGCCTGTGCAGCCGCTGCACGATCACCAGGTGCTGCTCGCGCCCGTGGAGCTGGGGCTCAGCGGCGAGTGGGCCTTCAACGACAGGTGGGGCGCAGAAGTGAGCCTGCCGGTGCGGTCGGTCTGGGCGAGTGTCTCCTACCAGACGCCAGACGGCGCCGACTATGTGCCGCTCGATGCCGAGGTGCACCACCGGGACGAGACGGTGGTGGGGCTGGCGGATGGTCGGCTGATGGCGCGCTACGGACGGTCGCTCGGCGGCGTCTGGGTGTCGGCCCGCGTTGGCAGCACGGTGCCGCTGGGTGCGACCGAAGAGGACCCCTTCTCTGCCGGCGACCTGGGCAAGCGGCACCAGCACATCCAGCTCGGCTCGGGCGCCTTTGAGCCGGTGGTGAGCCTCGATGCGACCTGGGGCGGCATCTCGCAGCAGACGACCGCCTACGCGACGCTGCAGCAGCCGCTCTACGCCAACGACAAGGGGTATGAGGCGGGCCGGCGGCTGCTGGCCGGCGCCCAGGTGGGCTGGAAGGCGGCGCCCGATCTGCTGCTGTCACTCATCGGAGAGGTGGGCCACGAGGGTGGCGAGCGGTGGCAGGGCGTTGTGCGGAGCGACGGCATGACGGGCCTCACGGAGGTTCGTACGGGCGCCTCGCTGCTCTGGCGGAGCGAAGCGCTGACGCTGCAGGCCTCGTTGCGGGTGCCGGTCTACCGGGTGCTGGAGGCCTCCGCGGAGGAGCCGGGCGAGGTCATCGCGCCGGCAAGTTTGGCGCTGGGAGCGACGCTGCCGTTGTAGGGGGTGGGTGTTGCGCCCGCCCATTCCCTTCGCGCCGGTCAGGCCTTAGCCGCCGCCGGTATGCCAGAAGGACACACCATTCACCGCGCGGCGCGCGACCACGAGCAGGACCTCCGCGGCCAGCCAGTGCGCATCTCCTCGCCCCAGGGCCGGTTTGATGCCGAGGCTGTTGCAGGGCCGGAGGGAGAGGCCCGGCTGCTGCGCGTGGAGGCCTGCGGCAAACACCTCTTCTACTTCTTCGAGGGGGAGCAGATTGTGCATGTTCACCTCGGCCTCTTTGGGAAGTTCAAGCGGCGACGCTCGCCGGCGCCCGAGCCACGGCCCACCACGCGCATGCGGCTCGAAGGCGCGAAGTGGACGATTGATCTCGTGGGCCCCACGGCCTGTGAGCTGCTCACGGATGAAGAGATGGGCGAGCTCATGGCGCGGCTTGGCCCCGACCCGCTCCGCGACGATGCCGACCCAGCGGCCTTCTACCGGTACACGGCGCGCAGCAGGGCACCCATCGGTGCCATCCTGATGGATCAGAGCCGCATCGCCGGCGTGGGCAATGTCTACCGTGCCGAGGTGCTGCACCTGGAGGGCATCCATCCCGACACGCCGGGGTCGAAGGTTCCGGCGGAGAAGTTGCAGGCGCTGTGGCTGCTTATCGTGGGGCTGCTGCGACGCGGTGTGGAGGAGAAGCGGATTGTGACCACGCGAGGGCTCACGCTCGAGAAGCCGCGGGAGCGGGTGTCGCGCTCCGAGAGCTTCCATGTGTATGGCCGGAAGGAGTGCCGGAGCTGTGGCGGCGAGGTCGTCCGGTACATGCTCCGCGCCCGGTCGGTCTATGTCTGCGAGGCCTGCCAGCCGAGGGTGGAGGACGGGGAGGGATAGGGATGCGCAGCTTGCGGTGTCCGCGCGTCTAAACAAAATCACTTCACATTTACAAAGTATGAAGGCATTCTGTTTGCATGGTCACCCAAGATTTCGAGCGAGAAGCTGCGCTGTTCCGGCAGCAGGGCGGCACCCTTCGCATGGCCGAGGCGCTGCGGCTCGGCGTCCGCCGTAGCGCACTCTATGCGATGCGCGATGTAGGGGTTGTGGTAGCCGTGTCGCGCGGCGTCTACCGGCTCGCCTCGCTCGATGCGCCCGCGCACCCCGACCTGGTGACGGTGGCGATGCGGGTGCCGCAGGGCGTTGTCTGCCTCATCTCCGCGCTCTCGTTCCACGACCTGACGACGCAGGTGCCACACGCCATCGACGTGGCCCTTGAACGGGGCAAGACGAAGCCCCGCCTCGACTACCCGCCGACCCATTTCACCTGGTTCTCGGGCCCGGCGTTCCATGAGGGCATCGAGACACACCTTCTCGATGGGGTTCCTGTGCGCATCTACAGCGCGGAGAAGACGGTCGTCGATTGCTTCCGCTACCGGAACCGGGTTGGCATGGATGTGTTCTTGGAGGCGCTTCGGTTCTGGAGCGGGCGTCGCGATCGCAAGGTCGACGCCCTGCTGCGGTATGCGCGCATGCGCCATGTGGAGCGTGGGATGCGGCCCTACCTGGAGGCTTCGCTGTGAGTGAGAAGCGGGTTTCGAATCTCGCGGCGTCGGTGCATGGGCGCCTCCAGCATGAGGCGCGAAGGACGAATCGGCCCTTCCAAGAGCTGCTGCAATACTACGCGATGGAGCGCTTTCTCTATCGGCTATCGACTACCGAACACCGCGCGCGCTTCGTCCTCAAGGGTGCGCTGATGCTGCACGTGTGGGAGGCGCCTCTTGCCCGCGCGACGAAGGACCTCGACTTCCTCGGCCGGCTCGACAACGCGCTCGAGAACCTTGAGCGGGTGGTCCGCGAGATCTGCGCGGCAGCGGTGGAACCAGACGGCATGGTCTTCGATCCCGCCCTGGTGAAGGCCGAGCGTATCAAAGAGGAGGCCGACTACGAGGGCGTACGGATCCGATTCATCGGCATGCTCGGAAAGGCGCGCGTCGCCATGCAGATCGGTGTTGGATTCGGGGATGTTGTCACTCCGGCCGCGGTGGAGATCACCTACCCGACGTTGCTCGACTTCCCCGCACCGAGCCTCTCCGGCTACCCGCGGGAGACCGTGATCGCTGAGAAGTTCCAGGCGATGGTCTACCTGAGCACCATCAACAGCCGCATGAAGGACTTCTACGATGTGTGGCTGCTTGCGAGACAGTTCTCCTTCGACGGCACCGTGCTCTCGGAGGCAATCGCTGCAACCTTCAACCAGCGCAACACCGCCATTGATAGTGCGCCGATTGCGTTGACGAAGGCTTTCACCGAGCAGCCGTCCACCCTCGCTCAGTGGAGCGCGTTCCGAAGGAAGCTGCCAAACACTGCCTGTCCAGAGAAGCTCGATGCAGTCGCGCAATTTCTCGCAGCGTTCCTCCTCCCGGTCACGAGCGCCTACGACCGCGGTGAGGCTTTCAACCAGCAGTGGACTGCAGGCGGGCCATGGAGGGATCGCGTGTGAGCATCCCCGACGCGCTCCCCGCTTGTGCAAACGACCCACAGGAGTAGAGCGCGGCGCATGACAACTCCAGACCCTCGCGCTGCCGCTCGAACCGAACCAGAAGCCGCCGCAGGGCCACGCCAGATCATCGGCTGGCTCGGGCCGCTGCTCGCGGCCCACAAGGGGCGGACCGCGGTGGCGCTGCTCCTGCTGCTGACCAGCAAGGCGGCCACGGTAGCCACGCCGCTCGTGCTCAAGCAGGTGGTCGATGCCCTCACCCCGCTGCAGGGTGGCGCACCGCCGGCCGCGGTGGAGACGGCCGTCACCACGGCCCTCATGGCGCTGCTGGTCTGGGGTGGCCTGCGGGCCATCTCCGGCGTGGCGCGCGAGACGCAGAACGCCGTCTACTCCAAGGTGGAGAACGCGGTGGTGCGGCAGATCTCGGTGCAGGTGCTGGAGCATCTGCATGCGCTGTCGCTCCGCTTCCACCTCGAGCGGCAGACCGGCGCCGTCACCCGCGACGTCTCGCGCGGCACCATGGGCGTGAGCAGCCTGCTCCGCTTCATGCTCTTCAACATCCTGCCCACGCTGCTCGAGCTGGCGATGGTCGTGGCCATCCTCTTCACCCAGTACGCTGGCACCTTTGCCGCGGTGGTGCTGCTCACCTTTGCCGCCTATGTGGCCTACACGCTCCGGGTGACGCAGTGGCGCATCCCCATCCGGGCGGTCATGAACGCCGCCGACTCCGAGTCGCAGCAGCGGGCCGTCGACGGCCTCATGAACTACGAGACGGTGAAGTATTTCACCAACGAGCCGCATGAGATCGGCCGCTACGAGAAGGCGATGCGGGGCTGGGAGGCGGCCTCCGTCAAGTCGGAGCAGTCGCTGGCGGTGCTCAACGCGGGGCAGGGGCTCATCATCACCGCGGGCGTCACCGGGCTCATGCTCCTGGCCGCCAAGGGCGTTGGCGCAGAGACGATGACCGTCGGCGACCTCGTCGCCCTCAACGCCTTCCTCATCCAGCTCTTCGTGCCGCTCGGCTTCCTCGGCACCATCTACTCCATGCTCAAGAGCGCCACGGTCGACCTCGAGCGGCTCTTCAAGCTGCTCGGCCGCACGCCCGAGATCCTGGATGCGCCGGCCGCGACCGAGCTGGTGCTCAAGGGTGGCGCGGTCCGCTTTGAGGGCGTCGACTTTGCCTACGACAGCAACCGGCCGATTCTGCACGGCGTGAGCTTCTCCATCCCCGCCGGCCACCGGGTGGCGGTGGTGGGTCCGAGCGGCGCAGGCAAGTCGACCATCGCCCGTCTGCTCTTCCGCTCCTACGAGACGCAGCAGGGGAGCATCAGCATCGATGGTCAGGAGACGCGGGGCGTGACGCAGCGGTCGCTTCGGGGCGCCATCGGCATTGTGCCGCAAGACACCGTGCTCTTCCACGACACCCTCCGCGCCAACATCGCCTACGGACGGCTCGGCGCCTCGGAGCAGGAGCTGCTCGACGCGGTGAAGGCGGCGCAGCTCGACGCCTTTGTGGCCTCGTTGCCGCTGGGCCTGGAGACAATGGTGGGCGAGCGGGGGCTCAAGCTCTCGGGCGGCGAGAAGCAG
>CANMDT010000085.1 GCA_947496715.1 Myxococcales bacterium | reverse complement strand
GATCCGACTTCCTGGCCGTGAGAGGGCGCGATACCAGCTCCTCCATGTATGAGAGCGAACCGGCGAACGCCATCGCCAGCACTGGCGCAGGTGCGTTGGTGCCCCTCGACGATCCTGCAATCTACATGCAGGCCTACGACCTGAAGACCGGGAGCGTCGCCAGCGTCGCCGATGTCGTCTACCTCATCGAACAGGTGCTTGCTCCCGACTACTACGATGGGCAACTCACGGGGAACTTCCTCGCCCGCACGCGTCGTCAGATCCATCTGGACGGCTATGTGAGCTACCTCGCCACCAACGCCGTGTTGCAGAACCAGGACCACGTCCGGAAGAACTTCTACTTCTCGCGCCAGACCGTGGGCGGTCGTCTCGCCTGGGAGTTCTACCCGTGGGATCTCGACCTCACGCAGGGCTGCCTCTGGAACGACGCCGTCGGCACCTCGTTCTGCGGGGCCCCCGTCTATGACGACCCGCCGGATGTTGGCGTGATTGGACCCGATTCGGGCCTCACCTATCCCACGGACGGCTTCTACAACCTCCTGATGCACAATGTGCAGTCCGACGAGTTCGGTGGCGCCGAGGCCTATCGCGCGGAGATCTGCGCGAGGAGCAGCAGCCGCCTCTACACAGACGGAATTCCAGCGCTCGCACGCACGCTCGGCGCCTACATCCGTCCTGCGCTCGTCGAAGACAGCGCGGACCGCAACGCGACGGCGGCCGACCATGCCGCTGCCGTCGAGGAGGTGGTGGGCTTCTATGCAGAACGGGCCGCCTTCCTTATAAACGAGCTCGGCTGTCCGTAGGATTTGATGCGCCTCTACCTAGACCATAACGCCCACTCGCCCCTTCGCCCGCAGCTCCGAGACTGGCTTGCTGCGAGGCTTGCGAGTCCTACGGCAAACCCCGGTAGCGTTCACCTAGAGGGGCAGAGCGCGCGAGCGGAAGTTGACCGTACACGACGGCTGCTTCACGCGGAGCTGGGCACAACAAACGGTCGATTCGTCTTTACTTCGGGCGCTACCGAGGCGAACAATCTGGCGCTCCGTGCGATGCTCGCCGAAGGGTCTACGGCTGCCGCGTTGACCGAACATACGAGCGTCGTCGAGGTGCTGGAGCGAGCCGGCGAGGGTGGCGCTTCGGTCTTTAAGCTGGCGGTGGATGGTTCGGGCCTCATCGAAGTCGATGAAGTGGAACGGCTGCTTCGAAACGGGCTCCGCGGCATCGCACTGCTTGCCTACAACAACGAGACGGGTGTGCGGCAACCGGTGGAGGAGGTCGCGGCGCTCTGCCTCGCGCATGAGGCCCACCTGCATGTGGATGCAGCGCAGCACCTCTTCCGATACCCGTGGAGC
Organism: Myxococcales bacterium; assembly: GCA_947496715.1. Lineage (GTDB taxonomy): Bacteria > Myxococcota_A > Bradymonadia > REDH01 > REDH01 > CAIWGR01. The sequence goes on along the minus strand of CANMDT010000085.1, from coordinate 11,718 downwards.
CATCACGCCGGCATCAGCTCAGTGACCATTTCGGCTCACAAGGCCGGAGGCCCCACCGGCGTGGGCGCGCTCTGGTGGGCGCCCGAGCGTGGGCCTGCGCCGCTCATGTTGGGTGGCTCACAGGAGCGGGGCGCGCGTCCTGGCACCGAGGCCGGCTGGCTGATTGGCGCCTTGGGCCAACTCGCGGGCGGCTGGAGTTTCGCCGACTGGCTCGCGCTCGCCTCGGTGCGCGATGCGTTTGAAGCGCGGCTCGCCTCGGAGCTCGGCGCGGAGCCGAACGGGGCGTTGGTCGGACGAGCGCCAAACACCAGCAATCTGTGGCTGCCGGGCCACGACGCAGAGCAGGGGCTCATGGCGCTCGATCTGGCCGGCATCGCAGCCTCGGCCGGGAGCGCATGCCATGCGGGCGCGCTTGACCCGTCGCCCGTGCTGCAGGCCATGGGCCTGTCAGAGGAGCGGGTAGCCGCCTCCTTCCGCTTTTCCTTCGGGCCTGAGCCGGCGGGCCTAGCCGGCGCCGAAATCGCAGATCGCGTCATCGAAGCGCTTCGCGGAACCTGAGAGAAATGCTGGCCTAGTGCATGCGCGCTCGGATGGCGTCGGTGACGGCTGCCTCGAGTTCCCCCGAGTCTGAGATCTCGCAAAGATTTGAGACGACCTCCTCGGGGAGCAGGCGCCGCGCGAGCGCAAGCGTGGTGGCCCGACTTCCATCGGCCTTTCCAACCTCGATACCCTGCTCGATACCCCGCTCGATGCCCCGCTCGATGCCCCGCTCGATGCCGCGCTCGATACCCTGCTCGATACCCCGCTCGATACCCTGCTCAATGCCCGCAGCCCTCCCAACCTCGATTCCGCGCTCGAGTGCCCGATCCTCCGCCTCGTCGATTCGGTCGGTGGTTCGTGCCATAAACTGAATCATCAGCGCATCCATCTCTTCGTCTTGCATGTTGCCCTCCTCCATTCGAAGCATGGCAGCGCTCAAGGTGGGGGCGAGCAGCCGCATCAGTGGTATCCGTTCTTCTCTCGGCAGGCGGGCTGCCGTCAATAGTGTCTCGTTGCGGACCTTCATCGCAGAAGCGTCCCGGCGGTGCGCGAGCGCGACCAGTAGCCCGAGGGCCGGCACGGCCTCTATATCGGCGAGGTCCAGGTGGTTCGGAATGGCGCTCGGTCCAATCACGAGCGGCTGCAGGATCGCACCCGGCCCAAGGAACAAGGGCATCCGAGCTTGCCGTTCTACCTCACGGTCAAGCGTGACCGCCAACAGGACCGTCGGGATGCCCGAACTTCGCCAACTCAGCGCAATGTAGGCGGCCCAAGCCCCGCGTTTGGCAGGATCCCACTCCGTCTGCACCTCGAGGATGACCCGCAGCGACGGTGGATCTCCGATGTCGAAGACCTGGTCTGCGTGAATCGTCACCGGCGCGATGTCGCGTTGCGAAGCGTTGGCCTCCCGAGCGCCCGCATCCGCAGGCACGAACGCTGCGAGCGGAGGGCAAAGCCTGCCAAGCAACTGCGGATTTCGCAGGAACGTTTGCGCTAGATACTCATGTAACAGACTCGGCATCGACCACTCCCTGCACCTGTGATGAGGGAGTTATCGGCGTTTGCGGCCCGATGTTGCAGACCGCCTGCTGATTTCGCTTCAGCGGGCGACTGGCGCGGCCTTGGTCGCCGAGCCGAGCCGCGCGACAGCCTGCACGAGCTGCTCGGTTTGCGGTGATGGATGCGCCTTTTGCTCGAGTAGAAGCGCGTCGTAGGCCAAGGCAGGTTCGCCTCGGAGCAGAAAGACAGCGGGGAGGGCGTAGCCACCCTTCACGCCGCCGTAGCCGCCGCGCTGCGCCACGAAGTCGGCAACAAAGCGCGCTACCGCTGCCGGCGGAAGCCGCGCTCCCTCCTCGATGCGCCAGCGCCAGAAGGTATCTAGCTCGGCTGGCGTCATGAGCTCGTGTAACGGCCGCGAACCGCGCGCCTGCGCGAGCCAACGGTAGCGAAAGACCAATCGGAGGAGTTCGTCGCTCATCCTCAACTGTCCTGCGGTATCGATCACCCCCAGTGAGTCGCCGAACGCGAGGAACTCTCCGCAGGCGGCGTTGACCTCTTTCTGCTGCTCAGGTGCATCTGCCGCAAGCTGAGCGACAAGGCTGCGCTTGGTGCTTCTGCTCCGCTCTTTCAAGCCATCGATCGCCGCCCGAAACCGCCGCCATGGTGCCACCCCGGCTGCGGCAAAACTGCCAGGACCGAACCTGCCGATCCAGCTGGTGACGGCCCGTTCCATACGACGCTCTGCCTCCGGCGGAGGTGCCGACAGAGCCCCTGTTGCGACCGCGGCTTGGGCCACCGCGAGGGCCGACCAGGCTGCCTCCAACTCAACCCGTTCCGGCGATTCCCCGAGCGCAGCGGCGGCGCGGTCCTCCTCCGCAGCCAAGGCCCGAAGCGCATCGATGGGAGGCTGGTGCGCCTCGAGGTGAAGGGCCGCGAGCGGGTCGTCGCCAGGTGCCTGTGCTTCGCTGCGGAGCGTCCAATACAGCCATGCAACCGCGGCGAGCGCCACGGTCATGAGGATGATCCGTCGGGTCATGGACAGGTTCGTTGTCGGAGAGAGGCGAAATGAGGCGCTCGGCGCAGAATCGTCACGCCAGAGTCGGGTCTCTGTAAACCAACTCTGCCAGAGACGCATCTCTGGAATGATGGTCTCTTTGGCGCGGTTGCCCGTGTCATCGGTGCAGAGGCCGTCTGTCGATTGACACCGGTTTCGAGCAAGACAATAACTGCGCCCCCGCTCGGGGCGCGAAGAACCACCCAGTCTTTGTCTGCGGCATTCCGCGCCCGTCGCGGCCCCCATCATCGCCACGTAGAACTGAGGACATCATGCCGCTCTTGCTCGCTGCCGAGGTCGCCCACACGGGCTCGCTCACCGCTCTGCTTCTTCAGTTTGCCCGTGGAGGTGGCGAGTGGGTGCTCTGGCTGCTCATTCTGCTCAGCGTCGGCACCTTCTTTATCGCCTTCGAGCGCATCCTCTTTCTGCGGAGCCACACGGTAGAGGTCGCGTCGCTGCGCACGCTGATCATGGACCGTCTGAACGCCGGCGACCGTGACGGCCTCCTTGGCTCGCTCAAGGACCAGACCTCCATGGCGGCCCGCGTCCTTGCAAACGGTCTGCGTGATGCGGACCGCGGTCCGGAGGCAGTGGCTGAACTTTGCCACGGCGCAATTGGCATCGAGAAGCTCCGCTACGAGCGGGGCATCAACTACCTGGCGACCGTTGGGTCGAACGCCCCCTTCATCGGTCTCTTCGGAACCGTCATGGGCGTCATCATGGCCTTCGACCAGCTCCGCAGCATGGGCGGTGCCGGTGGCGCTCCGAACGACCGGGTCATGGGCGCCATCGCAGAGGCCCTCATCGCGACCGGCGTAGGTCTGCTCGTTGCCATCCCCTCCATCATCTTCTTCAACCTGATCAAGGCCCGCATCAAGCGTGAGACCACGGGCACCCAGCTGCTCGTCGATACGCTTGTTGCCTACCTTCGTTCCGAGTCGAAGTAGCCGGGAGGATTGTCATGGCCGGACAGATAGATCAGGACGACGACGATGTCATTGCCGCCATCAACATGGTGCCCTTCATCGATATCAGCCTCGTGCTGCTGATCATCTTCATGGTCACCTCGAGCTACATCGTGAAGGCGGCGATCGAGGTCGACCTCCCCACGGCTGCAACCGGCTCTGATGCTGCGCCCAGCACCATCGGTTTGGTTGTGATGGCCGACGGCAAGGTGCAGTTGAACGGTGCCGAGGTCACACTGGAGCAGCTGCCTGCGCTGGTGAAGGCGGAGGTTGCGAAGGATGCACAGGTGCAGGCGATGATCGCCGGCGACCGGGCCGCCGACTATGGCAAAATCATCGATGTCGTCGATGTTGTGAAGGCGGCAGGCGTCAAAGCCTTTGCCCTCAACATCGAGCGCGAGGTTACTCCCTGAGATGAGCGCCCGCGTCGAAAAGTTCGACCCGCTCGCCAGCAGCGGAGACGACCGTGTCATCGGCCGTTTTGTCGTTGTCGCGCTCCTGAGCCTGGCGACGCAGGCGCTTGTGGCCGGCGGCTTCGCGGTCAACGCCAGCCTTGCAGAGAAGCGGGCCGAAGAGGCCAGGGTAACGATGGTGGAGATCACCGTCCCCGACGAGCCCAAGCCCCCCGAGCCGCCTCCGCCACCGGAGCCGAAACCGGAGCCCGTGAAGGAGGAGCCGAAGCCGCTGAAGCAGGCGCCCAAGGTGGAGGAACCCAAGCCCGTGGAGCCTCAGGCTGCTCCGGAGCCGTTGCCCGATACCCCGCCTCCGCCTGAACCTGTGCGCCCGCGTCAGATCGGCATGAGCGGTGAGTCCTTCGCAGGCACCGGCAGCGGCCCTCGGTTCGCTGCTGGCGACACCGTCCGTGGCGGCCGCCCATCTCGCATCTCCGTCGACCCCAAGGATGCGCGCAAGCCTGTCGATAGCCTGCCGGCCTCGCCCGCAGGAACCGGCGACAAGCCTGCGGTCCCAGACAGGGATGCCTCGCTGAAGGGACGCCCCGACTTCAACCGCTACGGCTACCCTGACGCAGCGCAGAAGCAGCTTGTCGAGGGTGACTGCCGCATCAGCCTCCGCGTCGGAGACGACGGCAAGGTGGCGACCATCGCCTCCATCGACTGCACCCGCAAAGAGGTCGGCTTCGAAGACTACCTCCGCCGCTACATCCCGCGCGAGATGCGCTTCCGACCCGCCATCCGAGGCGGCGTCGCTGCGGAGACCGAGGTCGTCTTTACCCACGAATTCCGTCTGCCCGGCCGATAACCAGGACCCCCATGCCGCTGACCTGCCGAATCCGCCTCACCGTCCAGCTCGCGCTCGCGGCGCTCGCCGCTGCACCGTTCGCGGCTCCCGCGGCAGCAGAAGAGCCCGCGCCTGCAAGCGAAGAACTCATCGAGCCTGAACTCCTCTCCAGTGTAGAGGCTGCCTTTCCGCCGGACGCCTTCGCTGCCGGCCTGCAGGCCGACGTCATCCTGCAGATCGACATCAGCGAAACAGGCGCTGTCACCAACCCCATCCCCGTCGAGGCGGCCTACTTCGGCTACGACGACAAGGGGAACCTCGTCGAAGAGACCGCCGAAATCACCGCCGACAAGCACGGCTTCATCGCCTCTGCGCTCGCGGCGGTCACCCAGTACAAGTTCAAGCCAGCCATCCTCAAGGATGCGAAGCACCCCGAGGGCGTCGCCATCCCCGTGCAGGTGACCTGGAAGGTGGGCTTCGTCATCTCCGAGCAGGAGATTCAACGGCAGCTCACCGAGAAGGAGGCGCAGCGCGACCAGGCGGTCGCCAGCGACCCCACCGCTCCCGTGAACTTTCAGGGCCAGCTGCTTGTGCGCGGCGTCCGCGATCCCCTCTTCGGTGTGAAGATCAAGCTCCGACAGACCACGCCCGACAGCGGGCTCGCGCTTGAGGTCACGACCGACGCAGAGGGCCGCTTCGCCGTCTCAGGGCTCAAGTCCGGCACCTGGGAGATCAAGGTCGATGAGCCCGGCTTCCGCCTCTATACCACCACCGAGAAGGTCGAGGCCGCCCAGCTCACCGAGGCCACCCTCTACATCGAGCGGACCCGCGAAGGCCTCGTCACCCGCACCACGGGCGAGCCACCGCCGAAAGAGGTCACCCGCCGCATCCTCACCGTGCGCGAAATCCAGCGCATCCCCGGCAACAACAACGACGCCATCAAGGTCGTCCAGAACCTCCCAGGCGTCGCTCGCTCCGCCTTCAACGGCGGCCAGGTCATCATCCGCGGCTCGGCGCCGGAAGACACAGCCTTCTTTGTCGACGGCATGCAGCTGCTCGCCATCTACCACTTCGGCGGCCTCCGCTCGGTCTTCCCCAGCGAGTTCCTCTCCTCCGTCAACCTCTACCCCGGCGCCTTCTCGTCCCAGTATGGTCGCGTCACGGGCGGCGTCATCGACGTGCGGACCAAGACTGAAAAACTCGACCGGCTCCGCGGCCACGTCGACGTGAACTTCATCGACTCAAGCTTCTATCTCGAGGGGCCCATCGGCAAGGACTTCGACTTCCAGGTCGGCGCCCGCCGCTCCTACATCGACTTTCTCCTCGACCCGCTCTCGGAGACGCTCGGCCTCAACTTCACCACCGCGCCGCGCTACTACGACTGGCAGGGCAAGGTGCGCTGGTATGCCAGCCCCAACCACACCGCGTCGCTCTTCATCTACGGCTCCGACGACCTCCTCGACTTTGTTCAGGAAGACCAGCGCGACATCCCGCCCGACCTCCGCGGCGGCATCAAAATCTCCACCGCCTTCCAGGGCGCCATCGCCCGGTTGGACTCCAAGCTAGCCCCCGACCTCACCAACCAGTTCCAGTTCCAGTATCAGCCGCAGCAGCAGGGCTTTTCGCTCGGCGAAGGGCTCTACTTCAACCTCAACGTCGACTTCTTCTCCATCCGCGACACCGTCGAATGGAAGGCCTCCGACACCCTGACGCTCCGCGGCGGCACCGACCCGAAGTATTTCACCGGCGACATCAAACTGAAGCTCCCCCGACCGCCGAAAGAGGGAGAGACCCCCGTCGGCTTGGGCAATTCCGAGATCTTCGAGATCACCGAGAGCTTCGACCCCGCCATCTACAACCTCTACACAGAGGCAGAGTGGCAGCCCATCGACCGGCTGCTCCTCATCCCGGGCCTTCGCTACGAGTATTACAACCGCGTTGACCGCGGCGCACCCGACCCCCGCCTCGCCGCCCGCTACAACCTCACCGACGAGCTGGTGGTGAAGGCCGCCTACGGACGCCATCACATCTCGCCCACGCCCGACGAGTCGAGCAGCACACTGGGCAACCCCACCCTCAACCTGGAGCAGGCCGACCACTACGTGCTCGGCGCCGAGTATGCCTTCACACCCTACCTGAGCTTCACGGCAGAGGCCTTCTTCAAAGACCTCGACAACCTGGTGACCCGCTCAAACGGCCCGCTCATCTACGACAACGCCGCAGAGGGTCGCATCTACGGTGGCGAGTTCTTCCTCCGTCACCAGCTTGCCAACAACTTCTTCGGTTGGATTGCCTACACCATCAGCCAGAGTGAGCGGAAAGACCGGCCGGGCAAGGACTGGCGCCTGTTCGACTTCGACCAGACCCACATCCTCAACCTCATCGCCAGCTACGACCTGCCGAGCAACTGGTCGATTGGTGCCCGCTACCGTTACGTGACCGGCTCGCCCAACACCGAGATCATCGCAGGCGTCTTCGATTCCGATAGCAACGACTATGTCCGCGTCGAAGAGACGACGGTCAACGCATCGCGGAACAAGGCCTTCCAGCAGCTCGACGTCCGCGTCGACAAGAAGTGGATATTCGATACCTGGACGCTCAACACCTACCTCGACCTCCAAAACGCCACCAACTACGAGAACGAGGAGGGGGTGAACTACCAGTATGACTTCGAAGACAGTCTGCCGGTGACGGGCATCCCCATCTTCCCCAGCATCGGCATCCGAGGAGAATTCTGATGATACTCCCTTCCTTCTCACGCCATCTGTCGTCTGTTCTGATTGCCGGCCTCTTCGCAGGCTGTGCCGGCGAGATGCTCGAGTCATCCGAGACGGTCTCCAAGCTCCGCATCCTGGCAGTGCGTGCCGAGCCGCCCGACCTTGCACCGGGCGAGACGGTGACGCTCGACGCGCTCGTTGTGGACCCGCGGCACGACCGCTGCACCGAGCCCGTGGGGGCCGGTTCTGGCGCTCCGGCCGACTGCACGGATCCTGCTGTCGTTGGGCCGCCGACCCTCTACTGGGAGCTCTGCCTCTTCGATGAGGGGGCGAACAACCTCTTCCGCTGCGGCACCATCCCCGACCTTCCGTCCGAGGTCTCGCGCCGCGACCTTGGCACCGGCGCCACCGCATCGATTGCCTACAACGCCATCGTCCCGGCCCCCTCCTTCATCGAGCAGGCCTGCAGCCAGCTCGCCTCCGCCGACCTTCCCGACTTTGTTGAACTCCCCTCCTGCCGGCGCGGCCTGCCCGTCACCATCCGGCTGACCGCCATCGCCGCTGGCGCCGACCTCGCAGGGCGGACCAAAGATCAGTTCTGCCTCGATGAGCCCGCGGACTGCGAGATCGCCAAGAAGTCGCTCACGCTCCTGCTCCCCGACAAGGTCGCCGAGCGGAACAGCAACCCCCGCCTCGAGGGGCTCTTCAACGGTGAGACGGAAATGGAGCCCGGCGTGGCATTGGTGCCTGTCTGCGGCGACGACTCGGTGCCGGATGAAGAGGATTACGACCACCACGATCCTCGCGTCGTTCCGCTCGTCGCGCCTGTCACGGTGGGCGAGGGCTCGGGCAGCAGTGCGGAGCTCTTCAACCCGGAGCCATCGCAAGTGGATGCAGCCCCCGCGCCCAAGCGCGAGGCGCTCGACATCTCTTGGTACAGCACCTTTGGCGGCATCCGCGGGTCGACCTACTGGGGTGAGAGCGTCACAACCGACGACGAGATCACGCTCAACCAGCTCGAGTTCAAGCAGCACATGAAAGAGTTCGGCCTGACGGAGCTTCCCGCGGGCCCGGTACGCATCTTCGCGGTGATTCGTGACGGCCGCGGAGGTGTGGACTTCTTGGAGCGAGAGATCTCGATTCCCTTCATCAGCGGTGCGGAAGAGGCCGTTGCCGAAGACCAGAAGTGCTTCGACGTGAAGGGCGTAGCGAAGTAGGTTGGAGAAGGATCTCGGCCTGCAGCTTGCGCTGAACATTTTTGAAAACCGTAGTGTTCTCGGCTTGTTAGCATTGCACTAAAAACTTGTTCAGTGCATAGGTGTTCAGTATCTTGTCGTTCCAAACCCCGCGTGGAGGAACGCCATGAACTCGCAGCCTATCCCCTTCGTCCCTCGTCTTTCGCTCACCACCGCCGGTGCCACGGTCTACCGCCGCGCGCTCCCGGGTGAGGCCCTGGTCGCCGGTCGCCCCCTCCGCCGCTGGTTCAAGCTCTGGCACCACCGGGTGCGCGACATCGTCTTCGTGCGGGCGGTCCAGCTGACTCCTTCGATCACTTCGTATGCGATGCTTCGCGTGCTCGAGGGTGGCGACGCCCGGTTTCTACAAGCGCTTGTCAGACACGGGGAGGGGATGCCCACGGACATGCAGCTTGCGATGGAGACAGCGAGCACGCTGGCCCTCTTGGCGGATCGCGAGGTGGCGGCATTCCCTCCGCTTCGCGCTCCCGCCTTGAGGATGCTCTCCCAGCTCACCATCGCCGAACTCTACGCCTCCGACGAGGCGGAAGGAGAGGTCGATAAGGCCGCGGACCAGGATGAGTCGAGCCGCGGTGGCGCTCTCCACGAGGAGGCCGCCTGGGCCGTCGCCCAGCTGCAGGAAGACGATCTCCTCGCCGGCATGCAGCTGGCAGACCTCGCCCGCCGCGAGCTCATGATGCTCGTCACACGCGCCCCGAAACTCAGCCGGCTGAGCTAGTCCCCGAGGCGGGGGGTCCGGTAAGTTCTCTAGGCAATCGGCCCATCCGAGAGCCCTTCGAGCTCCACGCCGCCCGCCTGCCGCGTCACGATCCGGCCCACCACCTCGGCCCGCTCGCCTGCCGCGCGAAGGAGCGCAAGCGCCGCCTCCACGTCGCCCGGCGCCACGGTGATGAGGAAGCCGATACCCATGTTGAAGACCCGGTACATCTCCCGCTCCGGCACCCCGCCAAGACGGCTGATGCTCGCGTGAATGGGCTGCGCCATCGACTGCACCGCAGCGGTGTCGAAGGCCATCGCAAACGCCGCGGGGAGCGTCCGCTGCGGATTCTCCCAGAGCCCGCCGCCCGTGATGTGGGCCATGGCATGGGGCTTCACGCCGCCCGCGACCATCGCACGGACCGAGGCCACATAGATGCGGGTCGGCACAAGCAGCCGCTCGCCGAGCGTGAGGGTGTCGCCGGGGAGCGTTGACTCCAGCGGCAGCGCGGCCTGCTCGAGCAGCACCCGACGCGCGAGCGAGTAGCCGTTGCTGTGGAGCCCCGAAGAGGCGAGGGCGATAACGACATCTCCCTCCGCGACCGTCGCGGGGTCGATGCTCTCCTCGGGTGTCACGGCGCCCACCGAGAAGCCTGCGAGGTCATACTCACCATCGGGATACATGCCGGGCATCTCAGCGGTCTCGCCCCCCGCGAGCCAGCAGCCCGCCTGCCGGCAGCCTTCGGCAATGCCCGCCACGACGGCCGCGCCCACCTCGGGCCGGAGCCGGCCCGTGGCGAAGTAGTCGAGGAAGAAGAGGGGACGCGCGCCCGTGACGAGGATGTCGTTCACGCACATCGCCACGCAGTCGATGCCGATGGTGTCGTGGCGGTCGGTGGCGAAGGCGATCTTCAGCTTGGTGCCGACGCCGTCCGTGCCCGAGACGAGGCGGGGGCTGCCCGGCGCGTAACCGGCCTGGGCGAGATCAAAGACGGCGCCGAAGCCGCCGAGCCCGCCTACTGCGCCGGGGATGCGGGTCGAGGCCGCGAGCGGCCCAATCTGACGAATCATCTCGTCGCCCGCGTCGATGTTCACGCCGGCTGCTGTGTAGTGGTCACTCTTGACTGCCATCGTCGCCTCCGCCGCAGGTTCGGTCTGCCTCTTTCGGCGCCCTCGTAGCACACTGCGCGCGGATGGGGAGATGTGTTTCTCGCTGTCGCCGAAACTCTGCTATCGGGCGTGCATGCTGGTCGATGTCGTCATCCCTGCGCTCAACGAAGAGGCCTCGCTGCCGAAGGTTTTGGCCGACCTTCGCGACCCGCGGATCCGCACTGTTTTTGTGGCCGACAACGGCTCCACCGACCGCACGGCAGAGGTGGCGCGGGCCGCCGGCGCAGTGGTGGTCTCCGCGCCGCAGCGGGGTTACGGGGCGGCCTGCCTCGAGGCGCTGGCAGCGATCCGTCGCGATCCACCCGACACCGTCCTCTTCGTCGACGGCGACTACTCCGATTTCCCCGAAGAGGCCTCCCTGCTCCTGGATGCCATCGAGCAGGGCGCCGACCTCGTCATCGGCTCCCGCAATCTCGGTGGCGCCGAGCCCGGCGCGCTCATGCCTGTCGCCCGCTTTGGAAACTGGCTCTCCACGCGGCTGATCGACCGGATGTGGGGCGTCGCCTTCACCGACCTCGGCCCCTTTCGTGCGGTGCGTTGGCAGGCGCTCGAGCGGCTCGAGATGGTCGACCGTGACTTCGGCTGGACAGTCGAGATGCAGGTTCGGGCGGCGGCCCGCGGCCTCGTCTGTCGCGAGGTTGGCGTCCGGTACCGTGCGCGCATCGGCCAGAGCAAGGTGAGTGGCACGGTGCGTGGCAGCTACCGGGCCGGCAAGAAGATTCTCTACGTGATTGCGCGCGAGAAACTTTCGGAGATGTTGTGAGCATCCATTTGATTGTCATGGCGAAAGCGCCTGTGCCTGGACTGGCCAAGACGAGGCTCGTTCCTCCGCTGACGCCGCTGCAGGCAGCGGAGCTGGCAGAGGCGATGCTCTGCGACATGCTCGCCCGGCCATGGACGGGCTTCGAGCGCCACCTCTGCGTCTCGGGCGAGAGCCATCACTTTGAAGCGGCAGCGCGCGACGGCTGGAAGGTTTCGACGCAGGCCGACGGCGACCTCGGCGCACGTCTCGATGCGGCATCCAGCGCAGCCTTTGCGGCTGGCGCACGGTCCGTCGCCTTCCTTGGCACCGACGCCCCGGA
>CANMDT010000084.1 GCA_947496715.1 Myxococcales bacterium | reverse complement strand
TCGCGGTCGAGGTCGTTCGTGGGTTCGTCGAGGAGGATGACATTGCCGCCGCTCTTGAGGAGCTTGGCGAGGTGGACGCGGTTGCGCTCACCGCCTGACAGCTTGCCAACCTTCTTCTGCTGGTCGGCGCCGCGGAAGTTGAACCAGGCGCAGTAGGCGCGAGCGTTGATGGACTTCTTGCCGAGCTCGATGATGTCGCGGCCACCGGAGATTTCGTCGAAGACCGACTTCTCGTCTTCGAGGGTGTCGCGTGACTGGTCCACATAGGCCAGCTTGACGGTGTCGCCGAGCGAGATGGCGCCGGAGTCGGGGGTCTCCTGACCGACGACCATGCGGAAGAGGGTGGACTTGCCGGCTCCATTGGGCCCGATGATGCCGATGATCCCGCAAGGCGGGATTTTGAAGGATAGCTCGTCGATGAGGATGCGGTCCTCGAAGCCCTTGGTGACCTTCTCGAGCCGGATGACCTCGTTTCCGAGCCGTGGGCCGGGCGGGATGACGATATCGGCGGTGGTAATCTTCTCGCTGATGTCGGCGTTGAGGAGCTCCTCGTAGCGCTGCAGACGGGCCTTCTGCTTGGTCTGACGGGCCTTGGGCGACTGCTTGACCCACTCGAGCTCGCGCTCAAGGGCGCGCTGCCGGTTGGACGACTCCTTGCCCTCCTGGTCCATGCGCTTGGCCTTCTGCTCGAGCCAGCCGGTGTAGTTGCCCTCGTAGGGGATGCCTTGGCCGCGATCGAGTTCGAGGATCCAGCCGACGACGTTGTCGAGGAAGTAGCGATCGTGGGTGATGAGGACGACCGAGCCCTTGTAGTTCTGCAGCGTTCGCTCGAGCCAGGCCACCGACTCGGCATCGAGATGGTTCGTGGGCTCGTCGAGCAGCAGCAGGTCGGGCGACTCGAGGAGAATCTTGCAGAGGGCCACGCGGCGCCGCTCACCACCGGAGAGGTGGGTGACCATGGAGTCGCCGGGCGGGCAGTTAAGCGCATCCATGGCAATCTTGAGGGTGCGGTCGAGCTCCCAGCCGTTGACGGTGTCGATGCGGTCCTGAAGGCGGCCCTGCTCCTCGCCGAGCTTTTCGTAGTCTGCGTCGGGCTCGCCGAAGGCGTTGGAGACCTCTTCGAACCGCTTGAGCAGGTCGCGGATTTCGCGCACGCCATCTTCCACATTCTCGCGGACCGTCTTCGTCTCGTCGAGCTTGGGCTCCTGCGGCAGGTAGCCGACGGTGAAGCCGTCGCCGAGGCCTGCCTCGCCGTGGAAGTCCTGGTCGAGGCCGGCCATGATGCGGAGCAGCGTCGACTTACCGGAGCCGTTGACGCCGATGACGCCAATCTTGGCGCCGTAGTAGAACTGCAACCAGATGTTCTTGAGGACCTCTTTGCTCGGAGGGTAGACCTTCGAGAGAGACTTCATGGTGTAGATAAAGCGCTTTTCCATGCGATGCCGGCGGGGTTCGGGGTAGGGCTCGCGGGTCTATTGAGCGCGTCGCGGCGGGTCAAGGTGCTTGCGGGTTGTGAGTAGCCCCGCCTATGGGGCGGCCATGGAAGCCACGCTCGAAGTCCGACCGCCCTCTTTGCTCCGTTCGAGCGTCCATCTGACCCGCCTTGCAGCGCCGCTGTCGCTGGCGAAGGTGGGCTATATGGTGATGGCTTTCGTCGATACGGCGATGGCGGCGAGCCTGGGAAGTTCGGAGCTCGCGGCGCTCGCCTTGGCCAACGCGGTCTTCTTCACAGCGCTGGTTTTCGGACTGGGTATGACGGCCGGCGTGGAGCCGATTGCCGGCGAGGCCTATGCGAAGGAGGGGGCGCCGGGGCTGATGCGGGTTATCGACGCCGGCTTCTGGTTCGGCGCTGTGCTGGGGCTGCTGACGGCGCTCTTCTCATGGCTTGTGGCCCCTGAGCTGCTCCGGCTTGTCGGCGAGCCGCCCCATCTGGTCGATATTGGCGCTCGCTTCCTCAAACTGGCGGCCTGGGACGCGGTCATCGCGCTGGCCATCCAGGCGCTGGTGGTGCAGCTGACGACGCTGGAGAAGAACCTGATGGTGGTGGTGGCGATGGGGCTCAATGTGGGCGTCCACCTGCTGGTCAACCTCTGCCTCGTAACCGGTCGCTTCGGCTTTCCCGAACTCGGCGTGGAGGGCATCGCCATCGCGCGGCTCTCCGGCAGCGTGCTGGGCTTTCTTGTGCTCTTTGCGGCAGCCCACAAACACCGCGGCGAGGGTCAGGGCGCACTCTTTGCAAGGCTTCCAACCTGGGCCGCCGTGCGTGCCATCGGCGTGATGGGTGCTTCCCATCGGCCTACAGATGCTGCTCGAGGTCTCGGCCTTCCACGCCGTCACCATCTGATGGGGTTGCTTGGCGAGGAGATCCTCTCGGGGAGCCAGATTGCGCTCAACATCGCCTCCGTCTCTTTCACCGTTGTGATGGGTGTCTCGTCGGCAGGGTCGACGCAGGTGGCCGTTGCGATGGGGCGCAGAGAGCCCAAGACAGCCAGCATCTATGCGGTGTCGACGGTGCTGCTTGCCTGGGCCGTCGCGCTTGTCTTCGGCGCCGCGATGCTCATCTGGGACGAGGGGATCATCGGCCTCTACACGCAGGACACGGAGATCGCGCGGTGGGCCACCTCCTTCCTCTTCTGCGCCGCCTGCTTTCAGTTCTTCGACATGACGCAGTGTGCCGGCTTCGGCGTGCTGCGCGGACTGGGCGACACGCGGGTGCCCTTCCTGTTCAACATTCTGGGCTACTGGATTGTGGGGATCCCGCTCTCCTACTGGCTCGTCTTCTCGCAAGGCTACGACGCCATCGCCCTCTGGTGGGGGCTGACGGCGGGACTCGTGCTCATCTCGGCGCTGGTCCTCTGGCGCATCTGGGTTGTGCTCCGCCGCCCGCTGCCGGACGAGCCCGCCGAGCTCGCCACCGCCTAGCCCCGGGCTGCCTGGATCATGGCTTCGAGCCGGTCGAGGCCGGCCTCCACCTGGGCCGTCTCGGGACCGAACGAGAAGCGTAGGTAGTTGTTGAAGCGAGACGCTGCTGCGCGGCGGCGCTTGCCGGGATTCACGTCGAAGAACTCGCCGGGTACCGTGATGACCTTGTTCTCCAGCGCGGTGCGGAAGAAGGTGGCCGCGTCATTCAGCGGTGCAGGCAGCCGCGACACGGAGCCCCAGACGTAAAAGGCGCCCGACGGCGGAGCGTCGGCCTTGATGCCCATCGCGTTGAGGCGGCGGAGCACCATCTCCCGCTTGGGGCCAAAGTGGGCGCGGATGGCCTTGGCCTCGGCCTCGGCATGGTCGAAGTCGAGCAGCGGGATGGCGGCCCGTTGGAGCGCGTGTGCGGCGCCGCCATCGAGGAAAGAGCCAACGCTCGAGATGGCATCGATGATGTGGGCGGGGCCGACGGTCCAGCCGATGCGCCAGCCCGGGTAGCGCCAGTTCTTGGTCAGGCCGTCGAGGATGACGACGGGGTCGCGGTTCACATCTTCGACGAACTCTGCGGCGCTCACCGAACCCGAGGTGGAGGCGGCCGAATCCCAGATGTAGTGGGAGTAGTACTCGTCCATGAGCAGATAGCAGTCGAGCTCGCGCGCAGCCTCGACGTAGGCCGCGAGCTGCGGGCCGGCGACCAGACGTCCCGTGGGGTTCGACGGGTTCGAGAAGAGGACGGCGCCGAGCCCGCGGTGGAGAATCTCGGTGCGGAGGTCGGCCGCGGTTGCCTGGTAGCCCCGCTCTGGGTCGAGCGGAATGGGGATGGGGGTGAACATCTCGAAGAGCTCGAGGAGTTCCTCGTAGGCGGTGTAGTCGGGGATGAGATGTCCCACATGGGTGCGGCCGAGCGCAGCCGCGAGGCGGGAGAGGCTCAGGCGTCCGCCGCCGGCGATGGCCACGTTCTCCGGGCCATACTGGCTCTTCATGCCGCGGCGGTAGCGCTTGTTGTAGAGTTCCGCGACGGCCACGCGGAGTTCGAGCATGCCCGGAACGGGTGCATACTCGGAGGTGCGGGGGTCGACCGACACATCGGTGATACGGTCGGGCGCGCCGGGGATGGGGCCGGTCTCTGGGGCTCCCTGTCCGAGGTTGGCCCAGTCGGGATGGCCGTAGGAGAAGCCGAGTCGGGCCGCCTCGGTCATGACATAGATGACGCCGGTGCGAGGGACCGGGCGGAAGGCGTTGGGTTCGTTGAGGTCGCTGGCTGCCATGGTCTCTTGGGAGGTCGAGAGCGGGGGGGTCAGATTGCGTGATGCGAGCAGACGCGTCAAACACAAATCTGCTTAGAACTGGAAGTAGATGAAGGGAACGGAGTCGGTTCCCTTAATGCGCCAGAGGGCGATCGCAACGGCGACAAGGAGCAGTGCCTGAGCGGGCGCGGGGATCCTGCAGAAGAGCTCGACGCCACGGTCGCGCCAGCGGGTTGGCGAGAGGTGCCAGGCCAGCGCGCCGCCGATGGTGCCGAGCAGCAGCGGCGTGAGGTTGGGGATGAAGGTGGTTCCGGCGGCGATGTTCTCGAGGATCTCGGTCGCGTCTTCGAAGGCCGGCGCGCGGAAGAATATCCAGGCGAAGCAGACGAAGTGGAAGGTCAGAAACATCGCAAGTGGCCGGGTCCAGCCGCGCTTGGCGACCGCAGCGCCGAGGCTGCTCCGCTGGAACAGCCGCGTGACACCGAGCGCGGCGCCGTGGAGCGCCCCCCAGATAACGAAGTTCCAGCTCGCGCCATGCCAGAGGCCGCCGAGGAGCATGGTGATGAAGAGGTTGCGATAGGTCGCCCAGCCGCCGCCTCGGTTTCCGCCGAGCGGGATGTAGAGGTAGTCGCGCAGCCAAGAGGAGAGGGAGATGTGCCAGCGGTGCCAGAACTCCTGCAGGTTGGCAGACTGGTAGGGGCGGTTGAAGTTGGGGGTCAGCGTGAAGCCGAGGAGGAGCGCCGCGCCGATGGCGACGTCGGTGTAGCCCGAGAAGTCGCAGTAGATCTGGATGGCGTAGCCGTAGACGGCGGCGAGCGTCTCGACGCTGGAGTAGAGTTCCGGGGCGTCGAAGACCCGGTCGACCAGGTTGAGGGCGAGCGGGTTGGCGATGGCCACCTTCTTGAAGAGGCCCATCGCGATGAGGGCGAGGCCGAGGCCGTGGGTGCGGGCGTCCCATTTGGCGGGCAGGCGGAGCTGCGGGAGCAGGTCGCTGGCGCGCACGATGGGGCCTGCGACGAGCTGCGGAAAGAAGGAGATGAAGGTGGCGAAGCGGAGGAGGCTGGGCTCGGTTGCGAGCGAGCCGCGGTAGACATCGATGGTGTAGCTGAGGCTCTGGAAGGTGAAGAAGGAGATGCCGGCCGGCAAGACGATCTGGAGCACCGGCAGAACGACCGTGGAACCGGTCGCCTCTGCGAGTGACTGGAGCGATGCGAGGAAGAAGTTGGCATATTTGAAGTAGGCGAGGATGCCGAGGTTGGTGACCAGGCTCAGCAGCAGCCAACCGCGCCTTACGCGCTGCTCCGAACTCTCCTCGATGCGCCGCGCGACCAGCCAGTCGAGGGTGGTCGAAAAGGCGATGAGGCCCAGCATCTTCCAGTTCCAGACGCCGTAGAAAAAGTAGCTGCAGACCAGCAGCCACCAGAGGCGCGGCGCCTCGGTCCGCTTCAACTCCCAGTAGAGGGCGAAGACGATGAGGAAGAACCAGCCGAAGAGCGCGGAATCAAAGAACATGGCTAGTTCCGGCTCCGCGCGAGACAGAGGTGTGCAGCTGAGTTTGCGGCGTCTGCGAGGGCGGTGTTGTCGTAGGCCTCGAACATGAGCCGCATGGCGGGCATGCAGCCGCTCACCGTCTGGGCAGAAGGCTCGATGCGACCGGTCGGCAGCGCAAACGACTCGCCCCGCTTCCAGAGCTCGAAGTTCTCAAGCAGGTCACTCGCCAGCCGCGCTCCGATGAGGCCGTATCCCGTGCCGGTGAGGTGGACCCCATCGGCCTGTCCGCGCGTGGGCACGGCTGCCATCCACTCCCACATCGAGCCCGTGCCGCCCATGGCTGCGGCGATGTCCCAGGTGGCGCAGCCCTCGGCCTCCGCCATCGCCTTGAAGGCCGCCGAGACCGCCTCAACCGCGGGCTCCGAGACATTGCACAACTCCACCTCGGCCGGTGAGGTTGCCGCCTCGAGGCAGGCCCGTACATCCTTGGGGTTGCGCGTCGCGTCGGGCGGCAAGATGACGAGGCAATCGGAGCCAGGTGCTGCAGACCGCGTGAGTTTCATCCACTTCTGCAGGCTGGAGGTGACGCCCGCCGCGCCTCGCTCGATGGCTGCTGCCCGCCTCTCTTGCGGAAGGCCATCTGTCTGCCCCGCTACGCCCCAGGCCTCGTTGGTACCGAAGGCGTAGACCAGCAGCGAGGGCTCCGCTGCCGCCACTTCGGCGGCGACGATGGTGCTGTTGCCGCGCAAGAACTGCGAGGCCTGCGCTCCGTTGAAGGCCGCCACGCTGTAGCTGATGCCCGCGCTGTCGCGTTCCCCCATCGAGCCCAGCAGCGAGACGGGCCCGTCGCCGACAGCGGAGAGCCGAGCGGAGCCGCCGGCGGGCAGCTCGATGGTCAGGGTCAGCAGGCCCAGGCTGTCTGCGGCGGTGCTGCGCCGGCCGATGAGTTCGTTGCCGCGGTAGAGGTCGACGCTGCCGCCGCCGGGTTGCGCGAGCGCATGGAAGCGCACCCGGTCGACGTCGGTCCCGAGGCTGCAGCGGCGGCTTGGACCTCGCGTCACCGTGTCTCCGGCAGTGCCGGTTTCCAGGCGGAAGGCGCCCATGCCAAAGGGCGGAGTGCTGTCGGTGGAGGCGGCCCGCACGCGCTGCCAGGCGCCGCTCATGTCGTAATCGGCGCAGCGCTGAGCGTAGCCCTTCCACGGAAGGCCGGGGAGGAGAAAGCCTCTGCCGCCGTCGCCAAACCGGGTCACAAGCGCTTCACGGAGCGGGCCCGTGTAGCTGTCGCTGGCGCTGTGGGAGTCTCCAAAGTGGAGCACGCTGGCCCGCGCTGTCTTGCTGCCGCCATCGATCTCCGCGAGGCGCTGGTAGAATCGGGCCAGCGGGTGGCCGGTATCGCGAGGCTTGTCGGTGCCGCGCGCGCGCGGCGAAAGGTCGCTCGGGTCGCCGGAGAGCGCAAGGCCTGTCGCAGGCATCGGCCGCGGCTGTGAGCAGGCGTTGCAGCCCGCAATCCCGAGCAGGGCGATGAGGAGGAGGATTGGCCTCACGGATGCGCCCCGAGCGATTCGTCGATCCAGGCGAGGTAGGCGTGAAGCAGCGCCGCGGTCAGCATCGTGCCCAACTTCACATAGCCCGAGCGGGTGGGGTGGGCCAGGTCGGCGCCGAGCAGCCGCGGCGAACCGTTGTTCCAGGCTGCAGCTCCCTTGTCGCCTCCAATGCTCTCGTAGGGGCTCCAGAAGGCGCAGCCCTCGGCAGTCGCCGCTGCCCGTTGCACGGCGGTCATCTGCCCGACCGATGGATAGGTGGCGACGGTGCCTCCCTCGCGGTGACCGCGGGTGAGGATGCCCATCGCCAGGCAGTCGCCGTGGGGGAGGGCGGTGCGCGAGCGGCGTAACAGCTCGCGATAGGCCCGCTCGAACTCCTCCGTCCGGGTCGCAAAGCCGTTGCCCGCGGCGGCGTCGTTCACCCCGTAGAAGAAGGAGGCGAGGTCTGTGCCGCGCGCCGCCAGCTGGCGGGCCCAGTGATCTGGATCAATCTTCGACATCTGCGCCACGCGGCCCGAGACCATGCCCATGTTGTCGACGACGACGCCAGGCCCGCTCCGCTCAGCGACCACGCCGTACCAGAGGATGTCACCGCGAAAGCGAGAGATGCGGAAGCGGTCGGAGGGAAGCGTCAGGTCGACCCACTCCATCCCGTCACTGCCGCGGGCAACAGAGAGGTCGAGGGTCGCACGCTGGTCGCCTGCCGCAAGGTCGAAGCCGCCGCGAGATGCGTTGGCATGGTAGAGAATGCCGACGCGGGTGGTAGGCAGCAGCCCGTCGGTCTGCCGCGCGGAGAAGGAAGGAGCGCCATCCACGGCAAAGCTGGCGCCAGCGAGTCCAAAGTTGCGGTTCGACGAGCCCGCCGTCACGACGGTGCGCGTCTTCCAGTCACTCGAAATCCCCAAGTTGTAGCCGCGCGCGGCGTAGGGGCGCTCGGGATGGGCGATGTAGAAGAAGCCGTGGCCGCCTTCACCGAAGGCCTTCTGCAGCCGGCCGCGGACCGTCCCCGCGAAGTCGTCGCCCATCACGAGCGAGTCGCCGAACTGCGAGATTCGGAGGGGGCGTGCGGTGGTCTTGAGCGCGGTGCGGGTTAGCTTGGCGAAGAAGCGGTCGAGGGCGTGGCCCCGGCAGGCCGCGTCGGTGCAGGGCCGCTCCATAGGCGATTTCGGGGGGTCGAGCTCCGCCACAAGCGCGGCGATAGCGGGCCGCACCTGCCGGAGTTCGGCAGCGGTCGGTGGCGCATCGGAGATGACGGGGTCGTTCACGACTGGGGGAGCAGGCTCATCCTTCGACGGTGCTGCGTCTGCCGAGCCCTCAGACGCCGGAGTCCCCGTTGTACCCGAGCCCGAACCTGAGCCGGCCTCCGCACCGTTCACCTCCGCGGAGCCCGAAGGCGAATCCCCAGAGCCGGAGGCCTCGATCGGGGCCTCCGCTTGCGGTGGCGCCTCCGTCGGCGCGGCCGCGAGCAGTTCATCCGCCTCCGTCGGCTGCTCCGCCGCAGCCCACGGCAGCACCGGCTCGATGTCGAGCAACTGCCCCTCCCACCAGGGGCTCGGCGTGGTCGCCGCCGCCGCCGAGACCAGCGCGAAGAGCGCGAGCGTCAACCAGGTCTTGTGGGAGGCTTCTGTGGGCTGCTCAAGCACAGGGAACCATCCTGAAGTTCGGCCACATGGCGCGCCCCGCCGTCGGCAGCGAGAGAAGTGAGGGCCTCGGATGCTAGTCGGCAGGAGGGGCAACTTTCAACGGGCCCCACCCGCTTTTACGCCGCTTTTACGACGCTGCTGCTCCCGCGCCAGCCTCCGAACTTGACCACGCCGAGCGGCGCAACCTAGGAGGCCAACTCGTTGCTCCGTTTCGACCTCCGCGATGGCCCGCATGACCTCAACCTCCAGCATCCGCATGCCCGACGACGCAGCCGCCAAGGTCGCGTCGGGGACCTATGAGGCGCTCCGCGCGACCGCCGAAGTTGCAATTGTGGTCACGCAGGCCTTCGGCCCAGACGGCTCCTCGCTGATCCTGCCCGACCCTATCCTCTTCGACGGCCACCCCGCCGTGACGCTCCTCGTCTGCTGCGATGGCCGTGAGGAGTTGGTCCATCTCTCGCCGATTCATGGCGACCCTCGCAAACTCGGCATGGAGGGGCTTGCCATCGGGAGCCGCTGCACGCTGCTCACGCCTGTCACGCGCCAGCCACTCGACCTCGTCTCCGACGACGCGTCGGACGGCTTCGCCGCCATCTATCTCACCAAGCGCCTGGCTGCCGGCGAGGCGGTGCTCATCAGCCCGGTTTGGGGCCGCTTCGCCTCGCGCATTCTTCACGATGCCGAGCTCATCTCGGCATGGGATGCCAACGATGAGGATGCGTTTGCCTAGCCTCGCTGCCCACAAGCTCCTGCCGCTGCTGCTCGTCGCAGGTTGCGCAGCAGCGCCCCTGCGACCCGCCATGGACCTGGGCATGCCCGAGCAGTTTGCCGAAAGTACGGCCGACTGGGAGCGGATCTCCATCCAGGCAGAGGCCTGGCCCACGCCGGGCGAGGGTGGAACCATCGGCGTCGCGGATCGGCTCACGGATGGGCAGAAGGGCGCCCGCGTCTTTACAACCGCTGCGGGTACCCGGGCACCGTGGACCTTCATCTTCCGCTTTCGGGGCAGCCGCGCAGCGCCGGCCGCCGTGGTCATCGAGACGCCGCTGGGTGCAGGCTGCCGGCCGAGCGACCTGAGCCTCTTCCTGAACAGCACGCGGAGCACGCTCGACCGCTCCAGCTTCACCCGCTTCATCGAGTCGTCACAGCGCGTCGGCTTTGCGGAGCTGAAGGGGCAGGGCGGTCGCTACCTTCTGACCCTGCCTTTCGATGCCGACCCCGGCTATCTCTGGTTCCGCGTGATGCAGACGGTGGACGGCGCGCCACCCTGCATCGCCGAAGTGACCGTGCTTGCCTCCGTGCCGCCCTCCCTCGGCGGCGCCGAAAAGGTTGCACTGCAGCCCATCGACACCGCACCGTTCCAGGGCCAGAACTACATGGGCTTCCCCGACTTGGACGGCTCCGCAGCCCCCGCGGAGGGATCAGCCTCCCCGGCGCCTCTGAGCGAAGGTTCGGGCCTTCAGCTGCTAGACGACAGCGAGTCGGCCTTCGGCGTGAAGGCACCTCCCGCCGGCACCAAAATCACTCCTTCCACGAAGCCCAGGTAATCCATGCAGACAGACACGCAGAGCCCCACCAACCCACCGCTGCCCGAGGCGCTCGCGCAGGCACTGCCGGCGCACGAGCTGCTTACCGTCCCCTACGAAGAGACGGGCGGAGAGAGCGTCGCCGGCGCGGAAGCCATCTGGATCCACGTGCAGGGTCGGGGAGACCGGCTGCACGCCGTGGCATCCGCCTCGGGTCTCTCGCTCGCAGAGGCCGGCGAACGCGCCGACGCCCTGCAGGCGGTCGCGGCAAACTGGCGCTGGTTCGCCGCGGAGAGTGCCCCCATCTGGCTGCCGGAGCTCTGCAAGGAGCGTGGCCTCGGCCTGCTCGCCCTCCTGCCCTCAGGCGCAGAGCGCAGCCTCGCGGCCCCGCCGACCCCGGGTATCTTCCTGCCACGCTACCCGCGCCTGCGTGCCGAGTGGAAGAAGCTCGCCTCATGGTAAACGCGGCTGCAGAGACTCGGACCTTCTTCGATGGCATGGCTCCCCGCTACGATGCCGACCTCCGCCTGCTCGGCTGGGACCCCATCCGGCTCCTCGCGGAGTGGCCCTTCATCGTCCCTCCGCTCAAGGATGTGCTCGACGCCGGCTGCGGCACAGGCGCCCTCCTCGAGACGCTCGCAGGCGCCGGACGCGAACTGACCGGCCTCGACATCTCGCCCGTCATGCTCGACAAGGCACGCAACCGGCGGCCCATCAAGGGCATAGAACTGCACTGCGCAAACGCCGGTGAGAGCTGGCCGATTGCCGATGAGAGCATGGACGTCATCGTCGCGCTTGCCATGTTCGAGTTCGTAGAGCACCTCGATGTGGCGCTCGATGAGATGCACCGCGTCCTCCGCATCGGCGGTCGCGCCCTCTTCACCGTCGAAGACAGGGTCGACTGGGGCGCCGTCGAGCGCGAGGCCTACGAACACCGCTACGGTGAGGTTTCGCTCTGGCGCAGGACCCGTGAGGAGGTGGAAGCCTCCATGCCGCCCGGACTCGAAATCGTCCGGTGCGAGCGCGTGCGCGGCTACGAGGTGCTCGAGCTCGGCTTCGTCACCGCCTACTGGGTGGTCGAGGCCTACAAGCCCTAGACGACAGAGCGGGGGCGCACCGTTGTCGCTCGGCGCCCAAGGTGGTAGGGGGCGCGGGATGCAATCGTCGCACCATAGGCTCCTCGGGCTCTGGTCGCTGCTGCTCACGCTCGCGTGGGGAGGCTGCGCCACCGCCGAGATGGAGCAGCCCGCGCTGCCCGCGGTCATGGCCCCGGCGCTTCCCGCACCGGCCACGCCGCTCCCCGCTTTGGCGCGGGAAGACCTCCCGCCGTCGCAGGTAACCGCTACGATCGGCACTGCCGCAGCGACGGTGGTTTCGGGCGGACTTACCATGACGGTCCCTCCGGGCGCTGTTGAAGGTTCGGTGGTCTTCAAGGTCTCGGTTTCGCCCACCCTGACTGCCAAGCAGACCGAGGCGCTCCCGCCGGGCAAGACGCTCGGACGCTTCCGCATCACGCCGTGGGATCCGGGCCTGCTGAAGACGGTGCGCCTCGAACTCCCGCTTGCGACGCCCGTCGCGCCCGGCGCCGCGGTCGAACTGCTGGGTTGGCATCCCTCCATGGACTCCTATCTGGTCGTCGGCATCGGTGAGGCCACCCGCGACGGCAAGCGGGCCAACTTCTGGGTCCGTCAGCTCGGCGACCTGGTCGTCCGTGCACAGCCCGTCGCCGTGGAGCGGGAGTTGTCTGCATGCAAGGGGGGCAATCTGGCGCCGCGCGGCTCGGTCCCGCAGCGCACCGAGGCCGAGGCGGTCGGCGAGGTGGCCCTGGACGAACGCCTCGAGCGCGATCGCGCCTTCGCCGCTCTCAGCGACCTGCGCCGCAGCGACACGCTTCGGCGGGTGGAGTTCAAGAACGAAGAGGTGCGGCCCCCTGCGGCCAAGGTCGTCATGGACCGCCGCGACCATCAGGACGAAGACTACCTCATGGACCCGGCGGCTGCCGCTGCGCTCGTCAGGCTCGCAGACCTGGTCGCCCGCGAATGGCAAGACCCTCTCACAGGCGGTCCCGCCTTCCGCCTCCGCGTGACCGAGTCCTTCGACTCCATGCACGAGCACAGCGCCCGCTCCACCCACTACCAGGGGCGGGCCAACGACCTCACGCTGTCGCCGGTCCCCGCTGCCACCGGGGATGCGCGCCGTGCCTTCTACGGCCGGCTCTCCCGCCTCGCGGTCTGCGCTGGCTACGACTACGTCCTCTTTGAGAATCAGGCACATGTGCATGCCTCGGTCCGTGCGACCGAACTTGCCGTGCTGGCAAAGAACAGCGCCGGCGCGACGCAGCTCGTCAAGGTCCGGCTCTTCGACGGCCGCGTAACCGTCGGCACAGCGGTGCGCTGGAAGGCCGATGAGGCCGCAGCGCGGCTCCGCTGGCTGCCCGGAGATCAGACGGTCATCGAGTCGGTGATGCGCGGCGGCGAGCTCCGCGTCGAGGCGCTCGACGGGAGCAGGCCCGCCCTCTCTTCCCACACCGTCGACCCTTCGCTGCTGCGCGTCGACCCCTCGCTATCGGCCGATGGCAGCAAGCGGCTCGTCGTCCGCGCTGGCGCCGTCTGGCTCGAGAATACCGACGGTGCGCCATCGCTCGGCTCGCACAACGCTGCCGGCGCAAAGCTCCAGCCGGCCTACCCGCTGCACCTCTTCGGGAGCCCCGGCCTTGCCCCCATCTCGGTCGCCTTCCGGCAGGGGCTTGCAGCGCCAGACGCCGCGGTCGCGCTCAACAGGCCGTGAGCCCCGCAGCCCTCGCAGCCCTCGGCTTCGGGACGGGGCTGGTCGCAGGCTGGGTCAATGTCGTTGCAGGCGGAGGCACGCTGCTCAGCCTTCCCGTCCTTGCGCTCCCGGGGCTCCCCCCCATGGCAGCCAACGCCACCAGCCGGCCCGGCGTCCTCCCGCAGC
>CANMDT010000083.1 GCA_947496715.1 Myxococcales bacterium | reverse complement strand
ACGGCGACACCGCAGACTGCCTCGACGCCACCTGCAACAGCGGCCTCTGCGTCTCGACGGGCCGCCCCGACTGCGCCAGCTGCGGCACCTCCAGCAACCAGTTCTGCGCGGGCGGCGAGTGCGGCGGTCTCACCAACCCCGGCCGCATCGACTTCGAGCGTCCCGACGCCCTCTCGCTCTTCACCACGACGGGCCAGGTGCTCTGGACCACCACCACCGACCAGCCCCGCACGCCCGGCAGCACCGCCGCCCGCGTAGGTCGCGTAGGCAACGGGCGTCAGGGAATCCTGCGGCTCAGCATCGACCTGCCGTCGGCAGGCACCCTCTCCTTCGCCTACCTCCGGCGCATGACGACCGGCACGGCCACGAACGATGCCACCTACTTCTACGTGGATCCGGGCGCCGTGCTCACGGCCGCGAGCGCCGCCGCTACCTGGACGGGTGCGTCGACGCTCTGGGAGACCACATCTCTTCCCGTAACCGCCGGCCGCCACGAGTTTGTCTGGCAGTACTCCAGCTTGCTCACGACCGGAAACTACCCGAACGACGACCGCATGTTCTACCTCGACGACCTCGTCTTCAGCGCCCTCGCGGCCTGCACCTCGCCCGACAGCTGCACCTCTTCGCTCTACGACGGCGCCGCCTGCCTCGCCTGCGACACCGGTCTCTGCATTCCGTGACAATCCCTGCACGGGCCTCCGCCGCGCTTGCTCCGGCAACCCGTCGCAGGTAGGCAAAATCCATGCGAAAGTCGCTCCACATCCTCTGTCTTCCGCTGCTCTTCGCGCTGCTCGCGATCGGCTGCTCGGGATCATCGGAGGGCGGTGGTGACGCTGGCTACAACTTCGATACGGGTGGCCTGCCCTCGACCGACACCTCGACAACGGTCGACGCGGACGGCAGCGTCGACACCGCAACAGCCCCCGATACGATCGCTCCCTGCGAAATCGAGGCTCTCTTCGAGCGCAACGGCTGCACCACCTCCGGCTGCCACGGCGACGCCTACCGGAGCACCCCGCCGCTCGTCGGAAACGACTTCGAGAGCCGCCTCGTGGGCCAGCGCTCGCTCCGCCCCGACTGTCACGCCGATATCATCGACGCAGATGACCCGTCGCAGAGCCTCATCCTCCGCCTGACCGACCCGGCCCGCTACGATGCCGCCACCGACTGTGGCTCGCCCATGCCGCCCTACGGCGCCGCCATGTCGACCGACGACGTCGCCTGCCTCGAAGGCTGGGTCCGGCAGCTTGCAGCCACCTCCGCAGAGGGTTCCGCAGAGGGCTCCGCCGCCACCTTCGAGCCGCAGCCCCTCGAGAGCGCCGTCGCCAAGGCCAAGGCGCTCCTCCACGGCGGCTCTGTGACCGACGAAGATCTCGCCACCGCCCGCAGCGGCCCCGACGGCCTCCGCACCCTCGTCGACGGCTGGGTCCGCGACGACGCCTTCGAGGTCGCCGCCAAAGACCTCTTCGCCGTCGCTCTCCGCACCCAGCTCCAGGGCTCGGTGCTCGACATCCTCGACGGCTCGCAGCGCTTCCCCTCCGGCAAGCTCAACGCAGCCATCGCCGCCTCGCCCGCCGAGACCGCCTGGGGCGTCGTCGCCCGCAACGAGCCGCTCCCCAACATCGCCACCACCCGCAAGTTCGTCGTCAGCACCGCCGAGCTCGTCATCCTCGCCTGGTTCGAGACGCTCGCCGCAGAGCGGCAGATCTCCCATACCGTCACCCTGTCCGGCGCCACGCCGCCCTCCGACGGGCAGGCCGCCGCCGACAGGCGCTGGATCTTCCCGCCTCCCGCCGGCCGCACCTGCGTGGTCAACACCAGCCCCTCCGGCGCCGGCTACACCGTGAGCAGCACCGCGCTGCTCCCCATGCTCTTCGGCCGCATCCCCTGCCAGAGCGCCAACTCCCACAACCTCGACGCGCCGGTCATCCGCCCCGAGGACTACACCGACTTCCGCACCGTGCAGCTTGTCCCCGGCCAGGCCGTCACCCCCTTCTACGACGTTGCCGCCCTCCGAACCGCGCAGACCATCGGCGTTCGCGTCCCCCGCGTCGGCTTCTTCTCCACGCTCGGCTTCCGCATCAACTGGCGCACCAACGTCGACAACGACTTCCGCGTCACCACCCACCAGGCCCTCATCGGAGCGCTTGGCGCCGGCCTCGCCGCTGGCGACGCCACCGAGGCCACCAGCGACGCCGGCCTCGATGTTGCCCACACCATCGCGAGCACCGACTGCTACGCCTGTCACCGCCTCATCGACCCCATGCGGCTCTACTTCTCCACCGCCATGACCACCGCGCAGTTCCCGCGCGAGTCCGGCCCCTCGCTGCAGCCCTCCTTCGCCTTCCTCGGCGTGCAATCGGAGGCCGAGGGGCTCGACGGCTTCGCGGAGACGCTTGCTGAGCACCCCCGCTTCGCCACCGCCTGGACCCAGCATGTCTGCGCCTGGGCCAACGGCACCGCCTGCGACGAGGGAGACCCCGAGTTCCAGCGCATCGCCACCGTCTTCCGCGAGCGCGGCTACCAGTTCCGCACCCTCGTCGCCGAGGTCATAACCTCGCCCCTCACCACCGGCCTCGCCCCCACGCTCCAGTCAGGCAGCCACCCCGTCGGCATCGCCATCGCCCGCCAGCAGACCTTCTGCCACCTCCTCGAGCAGCGACTCGCCACCGACGTCTGCGCCTCGTCCGGCGTCTCCGCGGCGCTCGGCCTCATCCCCGCCGACTCCTTCGTCCGCGGCGCCGCGGCCCCCCTCATCACCGTCGATCCCAACCTCTTCCAGTTCGCAGCCGCCGAGGCCTTCTGCCGCACCGTTGCGACGCTGCCGGCCATCGTCTCCACCTCCTCGTCAGCGCTCTTCCCCGCCGACGACTCCGCGCTCACGCTCTCCCGCATCGTCGAAAAGCTCATGGGCCTGCCGCCCTCGCATCCGCGCCACCGCGCCGCCGTCAGCGCCCTCTTCGGCCACTACGCTGCGGCACGCGATGCCGGCGCAACCGCCATCACCGCCCTCCAGTCGGCCTTCGTCATGGGCTGCGTCTCTCCCGATGTTCTTGGAGTCGGACTGTGAAGCCAAACCCCTCCATGGACCGCCGCTCCTTCCTCCGCCGCGTGGGCCTCGTCGCCGCTGCAACCGGGCTCCCGCCCCAGTTCCTGCTCAAGCCCTCCATCGCCAACGCCGGAGCCCTCGACGCGCAGGCAACCTTCCTGCTCCTCTCCGTCTCCTCCGATGGCGACCCGCTCAACGCCAACCTGCCGGGCTCCTACGTCCCGGACGCGATGAACAACCCGCTGCTGCCCGCCACCGAGGTGAGCGTCGGAAGCCAGCGCTGGCTCGCAGGGAGCCCCTGGGCCGACGCCTCGCTCGACCGCTTCCGCAGCCGCACCTGCTTCTTCCACCATGTCTGCCACACGGCCGCCCACACCGAGATGGCGGCTGTCCTCGGCCTCCACGGCGCCATCGCCTCCTCCAACGGACGTGGCTTCGAGCAGCTCCCCTCCATGATTGCCCAGGAGAACGCCGCCGCGCTCGGCACGCTGCAGCAGGAGCCCATCGCGCTCGGCCCTGAGCGGCTCACCTTCGGCTCGAGGCCGCTCCCCTCCATCCGCCCGCAGGAGGTCGCCGCGCTCTTCCTCGGCAGCCCCGCCAGCGGCCAGGCCGCATCGCTCGAGTCGCTCGCAGAGCTCCGCGACGCAGCCATCAACAACCTCTACCGGCGCGAAGACTTTGGCGCGCCGCAGCGGGCCTTCCTCGACCGCTATGCGCAGTCGCGCAACACCGCCCGCGATATCGGCCTCCAGATCCGCGCCGCGCTCACCGGCCTCGCCGCGCCCGGTTCCGACGACGCCAACGGGCCGCGCGACCAGATCCTCACCGCGCTCGCCCTCTTCCGCCTTCGACTCACCCCCGTCGTCTCCATCAAGGTCCCCTTCGGTGGCGACAACCATGATGACGACGGACTGGCGCGCGAGGCCGAGCAGACCACCGCCGGTGCGGCCCACCTCGCCTTCCTCGACGAGCAGCTCCACAGCGGCCCCGACCCGCTCGCTGCGAAGGTCACCTTTGCCAACCTCAACACCTTCGGCCGCTCGCTCTACAACTCACCGGATGGGCGCGCTCACAACGGCGACCACCACGTCATGATGATCAGCGGCCCGGCCGTCCGAGGCTGTGTTGTCGGCGGCGTGCAGCGCCAGAACGGAGACTTCTCCGCGCTCCCCATCAACAGCATCACGGGCGCTGGCGGCGAGGTCGATGCCGACATCGAGGTGGGCGACACCATGGCCGCCGCCGGCCACACGCTCGCCGCCGCCTGCGGCGTGCCCGAGGTCCGCCGCGTGGAGCGCATCCGCGCCGGCTTCGCCGTCTTCGACGCGACGCTCTGATAGCTCCAAATGGCGGGGGCAAAAGGGTGCGTCGACGAAACGAGTCGTGTATCCTCTGAGCAGTAACTGGCCTCTCGCGGAGTTCGTCGCATGCGCATCGTCTCGACCCTGACCCTTGCCCTCCTCGTCGCGACCGCAGGGCTCCTCGGCGCCTGCGGCACCGAGACCCTCTCGCCCGCCACCGCCTGCGTCATCGACAACGACTGCGAGCGGGGCCAGGCCTGCGTTGACGGTCTCTGCACCGCCAGCAGCGCGGTCTCCGACACCTCCGGCTCGGGCGACGCCACAGAGACAGACACCGCGCCGGTCGAAGACACCACGCCCGAAGATACCGCGCCCGTCGATTCAGGCAGCGGCGCGGATACCACGCCGGTCGACACAACGGTCGAAGACACCACGCCCATCGACACCACCCCGGCCGAGCCCACCTGGACCTTCGCCATCACCTCGCCCGTCGACCGCGACGCCTTCCGCACCTCGTCCGCCATCACGCTCACGGGCCAGCTCACGGGCGACGCCATCGACTTCTCCACCTTCGACATCGCTGTCGCCTCCAGCATCAACGGCTCGCTCGGCATCATCCGCCCCGACGCGGCGGGTGCCTTCTCGCTGCCGCTCATCGGCCTCCGCCCCGGCCGCCACACCCTCTCGGTGCGGGCCGTCGCGCCCGATAGCCTCGAGCGCACCGCCAGCGTCGTCTTTGGCGTCTGCCCCGACGACTCCGTCATCGACTTCACCGCCGACCTCGACCCCGCCCAGTGGCTCGTCCGTGGCGACACCACCCGCGACCCGGGCGGCTGGCTCGAGCTCACCGGCCTCGCGCCGTCACGCGCCGGCTCCATCTACTACCTCGGCGACACGCTCGCGGAGGGCGATGTGGAGATCAACCTCCGCATCTCCACGGGCGCCTGCCCCACGCCCGGCCCCTGCTCCTCCTTCACGGAGGGCGCAGACGGCTTCGCCATGAACATCTGGAGCGTGGCCTCGGTGCCCGAACTCGAGGGCATCCTCGACCTCGCCGCCAACGGCGGCGGACTCGGCTACGGCGTCTCCGGCCTCTACGGCGACCGCGTCGTCGACTCCTTCCACATCGAGTTCGACACCTACTACAACCGCAACGACCTCCACACCGACCCGACCTCGGTGCCCCACATCGGAATCACGCAGAACGGCGACCCAGAGAACCACCTCGTCTACTACGAATCCGCTTCGCTCGAGAACAACCAGTGGCACGACATCACCCTCTCCATCCAGGGCGCGCGCGTCCGCGTGATGTATGACGGCACCATGGCCATCGACCAGGATATCCCGGGCCTCTCCTTCAAGGGCGGCTTCCTCGGCTTCTCAGGCTCCACGGGCTACTACTACAATTATCACCGCATCGACGACCTCCAGATCGTCCAGAGCTGCTCCTTCTGAGGTCGCGAACCGTCATGCAACACGCCGCTCCTTCGCGCCAACGCAGCAGCTTCGCCGCACTCGCAGCAGGCCTCCTCCTCGCCGCCTGCTCCGCCTCCGGCTCCACCGCACCCGACTGTGAAACCGCCGTCGACTGTGCCCGTGGCCAGACCTGCCTGGAGGGCGCCTGCGTGGAGGGCGCCGTCGACACCGGCAGCGAAGATACCGCCGCCGACACGAGCCGCCTCGACACCGGCAGCGAAGACACCTCCGCTGATACCGACACCGCCGACACCGGCAGCGAAGACACCGCGGTTGCCGACACGGCCACAACGGTGGACGACACAACCGTCGCAGACACCGAGGTCACCGATGCCGACCCCACCGACACCACAGTGGATGACACGACCGTCGTAGACACCACGGTGGACGACACCACCGACACAACGGTGGACGACACCACCGACACCACGGTGGACGACACCACCGACACCACGGTCGAAGACACCACCGACACCACGGTCGAAGACACCACCCCCGTCTGCCCCGAGATTCCCCTCCTCGACTTCAACGCCGACCTCAGCTCGTCCGAGTGGCTTATCGTCGGCGACGCCTACCGCGAACCCGCCGGCTGGCTCGAGCTCACCGGCCTCGCCGGCGGCCAGCAGGGCGCCATCTTCTACCTCGGCAGCGTGCTCTCGCGCGGCGACACCGAAATCTCCCTCCGCGTCTCCACCGGCCAGTGCATCCTCCCCGGCCCCTGCGACTCGCTCGCTGATGGCGCAGACGGCTTCGCACTCTCCATCTTCGGCGTCGGTGGCGTGGTCGAGCTTGCCAACCTCCTCGCCGAGGCACGGCCGGGCGAAGGGCTGGGCTACGCGGTCACGCCGCGGGCCGTCGATGCCTTCCACATCGAGTTCGACACCTACCACAACGCCATCGACCCTACGCTCGTCAACCACGTCGCCATCACCCTCAACGGCGACCCCACCAATCACCTCCTCTGGACCGAGACCCCCACGCTCGAGAACAACGCCTGGCACGACATCGTCCTCCGCATCGCCGGCGCTCAGGTGACCGTCCTCATGGATGGCGTGACCGTCATCGACGCCGACGTCCCCGGGCTCGACTTCAAGGGCGGCTACATCGGCTTCACCGGCTCCACGGGCGGCTCCACCAACTACCACCGCATCGACGACCTCCAGATCGTCCAGGCCTGCACCCGCTGAACCCGCCATGACCGACGCCGCCGCACTCGACCTCCTCGTCGCCACCTTCCACGCCGGCACCAAGGCCCGCACGCCCGAGCTCCTCGGCGCCATCGAAGCCTTCCTCTCCGCCCTCGAGGCCGGCCGCCTCCGCGCCGCCGCCCCCGACGGCAACGGCGGCTGGCAGGTCAACGCCGGCGTCAAGCAGTCCATCCTCGTCTGCTTCCGGCTCGGCGACCTCGTCGAGAGCGGCGCCGCCGGCGGCCTCCACTTCATCGACAAAGACACCATGCCGATGCAGTCGGCCGGCTTCGCTGAGCGCGGCATTCGCATCGTCCCCGGCGGCTCCTCCATCCGGCGCGGCGCCTTCCTCGGCCGCAGCGTCACCTGCATGCCGCCGATGTATGTGAACGTCGGCGCCTTCATCGACGACGGCACCATGGTCGACAGCCACGCCCTCGTCGGCAGCTGCGCCCAGATCGGCAAAGGGGTCCACCTCTCCGCGGGCTGCCAGATCGGCGGCGTGCTCGAGCCCATCGGCAACCGCCCCGTCATCGTCGAAGATGGCGCGCTCGTCGGCGGCAACACCGGCATCTACGAAGGCACCCTGGTCCGCCGCGGCGCCGTCATCGGCGCAGGCGTCGTCCTCACCGCCTCCACCCCTGTCTTCGACCTCGTCCACGACCGCATCCTCCGCTCCGGCGACGGTCAGCCGCTCGAGATCCCCGAGAACGCCGTCGTCGTCCCCGGCAGCCGCGCCATCGGCTCCAGCGACTTCGCACGCCAGCACGGCCTGCAGATCCAGACCCCGCTCATCGTCAAATACCGCGACGCCTCCACCGACCTCCGCACCGCCCTCGAGGGCTCGCTCCGCTAGGCTCCGCATGACCGCGCTCACGCCCGAACAACTCATCGCCTTCCGCCGCGACCTCCACCGCCACCCGGAGCTCTCCCACCAGGAATCGCGCACCGCTGCCAAGGTGGCAGAGGCGCTCCGCGCAGCCGGCCTCACCCCCGCCACCGGCATCGCCGGCCACGGCGTCGTCGCAACCCTCGAAGGCGACCATCCCGGCCCCACGCTCCTCTTCCGCGCCGACATGGACGCCCTCCCCATCACCGAGGAGAGCCGCCACGGCTACGAGAGCTGCAACCCGGGCGTGATGCACGCCTGCGGCCACGATGTGCACACCACCGTCGGCGTCGGCATCGCCTCGCTCCTCGCCTCCCGCCGCGGCGACCTGCACGGCCGCATCAAGTTTGTCTTCCAGCCCGCCGAAGAGGCCGCGCCGCCGCCGGGACAGGTCATCGGCGCCGAGCTGATGGTCCGCGAAGGGGTGCTCGAATCGCCGGCCGTCGACGCCGCCTTCGCCCTCCACGTCATGCCCCTCCTCGAGGCCGGCAAAATCGGCTGCACCGGCGGCGCCGTCTGGGCCGGCAGCGACATCTTCGACATCCACCTCACCGGCAGCATGGCCCACGGCGCCTACCCCCACGAAGGCATCGACCCCATCGTCGCCGCCGCCGCCGTCATCCAGGCGCTCCAGTCGCTCGTGGCCCGCGAGACAGACGCCCGCGAGGCCGCCGTCGTCTCGGTCTGCCGCATCACCGCCGGCACCGCCTACAACATCATCCCAGACAAGGCCCACCTGCAGGGCACCATCCGCACCCTCTCCACCGCCGTCCGCGAACGGCTCCTCGCCCGCTTCAACGAGCTCGTGAAGTCGGTCGCCTCCGCCTACGGCTGCACCGCCGAGATCGCGCTCGTTCAGGGTGCCCACGTGACCGCCAACAATCCCACGCTCGAGCGCCTCTTCGCCGACCGCATCGGCGGCCTCGCCACCGTCCCCTTCAAGCCCCAGATGGGCGCCGAAGACTTCTCCGCCTTCGCCCGCCGCGTGCCGGCCGCCTTCCTCTTCCTCGGCGTCCGCAACGAGGAGCGCGGCATCGTCCACATGATCCACACCCCCCGCTTCGATGTGGATGAGAGCGTCATCCCCACCGCCGTGCAGAGCATGAGCGAAGCCCTCCTCGCCACCGCCCGCGACTGGGCCACCATCGCGCCTCAGCTCTCGTGATCCTGCGCGAGGGGGTGGAGCTCCTCCGCTGGTTCTCACGCGACAAGTGCCTCGCCCGCGAAGAGGCCACCGGCGAGACCTTCCTCGTCCGCGGCGGCATTCCCGGCGAGCGGGTCACCATCGCCGAGCATCGCCACGCCTGGCGCACCGAGCGTGAGGTCGTCGCCGTGGAGCGCGCCGCGCCCCACCGCATCGCGCCCGCCTGCAGCCACGCGCCGGCCTGCACCGGCTGCTCCCTCCTCCACCTGCCCGAGGCAGCCGAAGACGACCTCCTCCGCCTCACCATCACCGAGGTCCTCGCCCGCTTCGCCGGCCTCGACCTCGCGCCCGACCGCATCGAGGCCATCGTCCCCACCCGCCGCGGAGGCACCCGCGTCCGCGCCCGCTTCGCCGCCCGCTTCGACGGCCAGTGGCTGCTCGGCCTCCGCGACAGCGCCGGCAACCTGCTCCCGCTCCCCGACTGCCGCGCCAACCACCCCGCGGTCCAATGCGCCCTCGCCGCCGTCGCAGCGCTCCTCGAGCCGCTCGGCGACACCCTCGCCCTCGCCTCCGTCGAGGTGCTGCTCGGCGACACGGGCGCTGCCGCCATCCTCGACGCAGACGACCACCCTTCGCTCCACCAGCTCCCGCTCCCCGACGGCCTCGTGGCGCTCGGCCTCCGCACCGACCGCGGCACTCCGCCCATGCTCCTCGCCGGCGCCTGGCCCCGCATCCTCCCCGTCGGCGACGAGCAGGCCGGTACCGTCATCGAGGGCTGGCAGCATCCCCACCCCACCGCCGCCGCCACCCTCTTCGACTGGGTCGCCGACCGGGTCGGCACTGTCCCCTCGCTCCTCGATGCCACCAGCGGCGCCGGCTCGCTCACCCTCCGCCTTGCTGCTCAGGCCGGCCGCATCACCGCCGTCGATGCCGCCTGGGAGGCCGTGCAGGCGCTCCAGGGCGCCGCCGCTCGGCTCGGCCACAGCCACCTCGAGGCCCGCGGCGGAAAAATTGAGACCGTCGCACCCCGCCTCCTCGCCCAGGGCCTCCGCTTTCACACCACCCTCATCAACCCCATGCGCGCCTCGCTCGGGCCCGTCGCCATGCAGGCCCTCGCCGACCTCACCGAGCACCGCCTCCTCTACCTCGCCCCCGCACCCCGCGCCGGCGCCGAAGACATCGGCCTCCTCGTCGCCGCCGGCTGGCGCGCCACAGACATCGGCTTCGCCAACTACCATCCGGGCACAGGACATGCGATGATGGCCATCTGCATGGAGCGTGACCCTTGAGCGAGTCGTGGAAGGAGAGTGAACTGGCCCGCTGGGGGTGGGACGACCGCTGGGACGAGCTCCGCCGCGAGCGCAACCTGCCGCTCTCCCGAGTGGCCCGCATCGTCTCGGCCCACCGCATCGGCTTCCTCGTCGCGCAGGCCGGGCGCAGCGCCGAGGCCCGCTTCCCGGGCCGGCTGCGCAAGCAGGTGGCAGAGGGGCTGATGCCGGAGCCCGCGGTCGGCGACTTCGTGGGCCTCGAGGCCTCGAACAATCCGCCCCGCGTCATTGCCAGCCTCTTCCCCCGCCGCAGCGTCGTGGAGCGCCGCGAACCCGGCCTCGAGCGCAAGTCGCAGGTCATGGCCGCCAACATCGACCTCGGCCTTATCGTCCAGCCGGTCATCGAGATCGACGCCGCCCGCAAAATCGAGCGCTTCGTCGCCTTCCTCCACGACTGCTCCGTGCCGCCGCTCCTCGTTCTCACCAAGGCCGACCTCATCCCCGCAGACCCGGAGCTCCGCGCTGCCGTCGAGGCCTTCGTCGCGAGCTGCCGCGAGCGGGTCGATACCCTCGTCCTCTCCAACGAGACCGGGGAAGGGCACGAGGCCCTCCGCGACCGCCTCCCTGCAGGCCTGACGGCCGCCCTCTTCGGCGCCTCGGGCGTGGGCAAATCATCGCTGCTCAACCGGCTCTCCGGCAGCACCCTCCACCGCACCGCGCTGGTCGATGCCGACGGCAAGGGGCGCCACACCACCACCCACCGCCAGCTCGTCTCCACCGCAGAGGGCCTCCTGCTCCTCGACATGCCCGGCATCCGCGAGCTCGGCCTCCTCAACAACGACGACCTCGACGCCGCCTTCGAAGAGATCGCCACCCTCGCCCCCAACTGCCGCTTCCGCGACTGTGCCCACCTGCGCGAACCCGACTGCGCCGTCCGCGCCGCGCTCGGGCAGGGCAAACTCACCGCAGACCGCCTCGACCACTGGCACAAGCTCCGCGAAGAGCGCCTCGCGCGCGAACGCCTCAACCCCAAGCTCAGCGAACGCCGATGAGGCCGCTCCTCGACCGCCTCTTCGCCGCCGCCTCGCGCACGGCGCCGCTCCACCGCGTGATCGCCGTCGCGATGCTGCTGCTCCTGCCGGCGATCTTCACCGGCTACCTCCTCGACGACAACCTGCAGCGCCTCATGGCCCTGGGCACCCCCACCCAGCTCGGCCTCGAGCGGGCCCCCTGGGACCTCTTCACCTTCTTCGCCAACAACCCCGAGCAGAACCGGCGCTACGTCGAAGAGCTCGGCGCCGGCCCCTGGTGGGCCGAACCCACCCTCCACCTCTCCTTCGGCCGGCCCCTCTCCTCGCTCCTCGCCTGGTTCGACTACGCCGTCGCCGGCTGGGGGCCGGTGATGAGCCACCTCCACTCGCTCGCCTGGTTCGCCGGCTGCATCGCCGCCGCCGCGCTCCTCTACCGCCGCCTCTTCGGCGCCACCGCCGCGGCCATGCTCGCCCTCTGGTGCTTCGCCCTCGACGACGCCCACGCCATGCCCGTCACCTGGCTCGCCAACCGCAACGCCCTCGTCTCGGCGCTCTTCGGTCTGCTCGCCTTCGCCGCGCTCGTGAAGCACACCCGCAGCGAAGCCGACGGCGGCGGCATCACCCCCCGCGGCTGGGCGGTCGCGCTCCTCGGCTTCGCGGTCGGACTGACCGGCGGCGAGGTCGCGCTCGCCTTCGCCGCCTACTTCGTCGCCTGGGTCTGGTTCGCGGCAGGCGGCTCCCTCCGCACCCGCCTCACCGGCGTCGCCCTCTGGGTCGCCGCCGTCGTCGCCTGGCGCCTCATCTACAACGCAGCCGGCTTCGGCACCGCCGGCACCGGCCTCTACATCGACCCAGGCCACGACCCCCTCCTCTTCGCCGGCGCCCTCCTCAGCCACCCGCCCGTCCTCCTCCTGGGCCAGCTCCTTCCGCTTCCGGCAGAGCTCTGGCTCTTCGCGCCCCCCGCCATCACCCTCACCTGGTCGGCGCTCGGCTGGCTCGCCTTCGCCCTCCTCGCGCTCCCCGTCTGGCGCGCGGTCCGCGGCGACCGCATCGCCGTCGCACTGCTCGTCGGCGCGCTGCTCGCCACCGTCCCCATGGCGGCCGGCATCCCCCACGACCGCATGCTGCTCGTGCCCGGCATCGGCTTCTTCGGCCTCCTCGCCCGTATCGCCACCCGGCCCGGCGCCTCGCCTCGCCTCCTCCGCTACATCGTGGTCGTCCACCTCATCCTTGCCGCCACCGCGCTCCCCCTTCGCGCCGCCTCGCAGCGCACCATCTCGGCCCACATCGACGCCGCCCGCGACACCCTCCCCGCGGCCGCCACCCAGCCCGGCCACCTCCTCGTCACCCTCCACGCCATCGACATGTTCCAGGCCAGCTACATCATCGCCTGGCGCGTCGCAGAGAGCCTCCCCGCACCCGAGCGCACCATCCTCGCCGGCATCGGCCTGAAGCCCGTCTCCGTCACCCGCCGCGACGACCACACGCTCCTCCTGCAGCAGGAGGGCGGCTACATGTCGCAGCGCTTCGACTGGCTCGCACGCCACCCCAGCCACCGCTTCACGCTGGGCGAGATCCACAAGCTCCCCGGCGGCACGCTCACGGTCGAGACCCTCACCGCAGACGCCCGCCCCGACCGCCTCGCGCTCCGCCTCGACCTGCCCATCGACGACCCTCGCCACCACTTCGTCTGGGCCGGCCTGAAGGGCTTCGTCACCGTCGCACCGCCCACCGCCGGCAGCCCCATCGTCATCGACCTGTTCCCATGAAGGCCGACCACATCTCCAAGGCCCGCCGCCACCAAGACCTGCCCAACATCGGCCCCGCGATGGCCCGCGACTTCCTGCTGCTCGGCATCGCCACGCCGCAGGAGCTGGCCCACCACGACCCCTTCGACCTCTACCGCCGCCTCGAGGCCCTCACCGGCGGCCGCCAGGACCCCTGCGTCCTCGACACCTTCATGGCCGCGGTCGCCTTCGCGCAGGGCGGCCCACCGCTCCCCTGGTGGCACTTCACCGAACCCCGCAAAGCCCGCTACGGCCAGGCCTGGTAACCCCTCACACCTGCTTCGACGCGCTCACCGTCTTCGCTGAACGCTGGCACCGCTCCGAGCAGTAGACCACATGCGCCCACACCTTCTCCCACTTCTTCCGCC
>CANMDT010000082.1 GCA_947496715.1 Myxococcales bacterium | reverse complement strand
CGAGGTTGTAGTCCACCGAGAGCATCGGGGCCTGCAGGGTGAGGCCGAGGCTCAGGTTTGCAGGGTCAAAGCGATAGGCGGCGGCGACGCTCGGGTAGACGAGGAGCACGCTCTGATCGATGATCAGATACTGCTGACCAGCCTTGCTGACGGCAGTGGGGCTGGCGTTGGTTGGGCCTGTTGAGCCGACGGCGTCGGGGAACTTGCGGGCGCCGTGCGACGACGGGCCGTAGAGGCCGACTGCGAAGCCGAAGTTCTCCATGCCGAGGTTCGAGCCCTCAAAGTACATGGGGGCGGGGAAGAGGCGGGCCTCGTTTTCGACAGGATCGAAGGTCCAGGTGCGCGGCTTGTCTGCGCGACCAGCCTCGTTGAAGTTATAGTCCTCACGGTCGAAGACCATCTTCTGGTCGGTCAGGTTGAGGTTGAGGGTCAGCTTGTGGCGCTTGAGCCGGGTGAGGGCGGCTGGGTTGTAGTAGAGCGCCGAGGGCTCATCGACGCCGGCTGCGTAGGCGCCGCCG
This sequence comes from Myxococcales bacterium, assembly GCA_947496715.1. Lineage (GTDB taxonomy): Bacteria > Myxococcota_A > Bradymonadia > REDH01 > REDH01 > CAIWGR01. The sequence goes on along the minus strand of CANMDT010000082.1, from coordinate 13,108 downwards.
CGACCAAGCGAGATGGTACCGTTGTCGGGGTGCTCGAAGCCTGCGGCCCGCGCCTCTGATGCCGCGCAGAGTGCGCCGCAGATTCCGAGCAAGATAAGCGAAATGTTACGCTGCGTCTGACGCATCTAGCCTCCGTCCCAAAATTTGAACGGCATGGCTAAAGCGTGACAGCGCGGCGATGGTCAAGGCAGAACGACTAACGCAATGCGTCAGTCTGCGCTTTTAGCCCTCTGCCGCCGCCTGCAGCGCCTCGATCGCCTGCGCGACGCGGCTGTTGGTGCTCGCCAGGAGCGCCTTGCACTGATGGATGAGCACCGTGGCCCGCTCCACGAGCGGTGCGAGCTCATCAACGCTCACTTCGCTGTTGTCGAGCCGCTGCACGATCGACTCCAACTCTGCGAGTGCAGCCTCATAGGAGAGGGGCTCGGTCTCTGCTGCCTGCTTGCTTGGGCTCATGGCTTTGTCTCCGCTATCGGTTTGTGGCTGTTGGAATGTTCGATCGTCTCTACCCGGCTGGTCAAACGACCGTCGCGGAGCTCCACGGTCAGAGCGGCGCCGGGCAGCACCTGATGCGTTGAGGTCAGTACCGCGCCCGCTTGGTCCCGCAGCAGCGCGAAACCGCGGCGGAGGATGGTGGCTGGGTCGGCCATGCGGACCGTCACCTCGGTCATCTTCAGCCGCTGTTCTGCACGCTGCACGGCCGATCGCGCGGCGCGGCCGAGCCCGTCGCCGGCCCGCAGCTGACGGCTCCGACGCTGGTCGATGAGCCGCTCGGCACCACGGGCTACAGACTGGCCGGCACGCTCGAGTTCCGACGCGGCCGTTCGAAGCCGCGACGGTGCGCGCCCAAGCGCCCGCTCGAACCGGAGCAGCCGCTCCGAGGCAAGCCGGACCAGACCGGAAACACGCACCGCGATGTTCGAGGCCCCGGTCGTCAGCCGCTCCTCAGCGTCTACGAGCAGCTCTTCTGCGCTCCGAGCGACGCTGATCGCGTGGCCGGAAACGTCTGACTCGGCCTGTGCGAGCGCGTCGAAGACCGTGTCGACGATCGCGGAAAAGGCCTCCGCCGCACGCGCATCTACCTCAGCAACCCGCTCGACCACAAAGCGGCCGGCCGCGGTCGGCGTGGGCTGCATGGTCGCGATGCTGTCGAGCGCTGTGGCATCGTTCACATGGCCGATCGCGACCAGCACCTTCACCTGGCAGCGGGCGACGGCGCGACCCACGGCGAGGTTGTCCCAGCCGGCGAGGTCGCCCTTCCCGCCCCCGCCCCGCGTCACCACGACAAGGTCGAAGCGGTCGGCCTGCGATACAATCTGCGCAAAGGCCGCGAGCACGGTGCTCTCGAGCGCATCGCCCTGCACCCGGACATCGAAGTCGGTGACAGCGAAGCCATACCCCGACCCGGTCAGCTGCTTGCGGAAGTCGGTGTAGCCGTCGGAGCCGACGCTCGACACCAGGGCGATGCGCATGGGCAGCAGGGGCAGCGGCCGATCCAGCGCCATCCGCGTCAGCCCCTCTGCGGCAAGCGCACGCAGCACCTTGTCGCGCTGCAGCGCAATCTCGCCGAGCGAGGCCGCGGGGTCGAACTCCTGCACCGTGAGTTCGCCACGGCCCTGCTTGGTGTTGTAGGTAACCTTGGCCCGAACGCAGACGGCGAGACCATCGGTCAGTTCGAGGTCGGCGTTGCGGAGCGGGCGCACGATTTTCTCAGCATCAGAACCCCAAATGACCGCCGACATCCGCGCGATCTCTGTGCCACCGCCGTCCTGCTCCACGATCTCAAAGTAGACGGTCGCGCCCGGCTTTGCGGTGAACCGAAACCGTGCGATGCCACGCACCCAGACCGACTCGGGCATGGCCTTTGAGAAGGCCTGGCGGAGGTCGCCCGCGAGTTCGCTGACCGAGCGGCCGCGCGCAGGCTGCGCGAATGCGACGGTGTCCTCGATGGAGGCGGAGACGGCTCCGGCGCCCGTTGCCGCCCGCCACTCGGCAGGCATCTCAAAGCCGAGGGCCTCGAGCCGTGCCACCTTGGCAGCGTCGATGTCTTCGCGCAGGTGCCAGCCCTTGTCGTCGCCGTTGAACCGGGCGCCGAGCGCTTTGACATCGTCCTTGCGCGGGTCGCCGAAGCGTAACTGAACGACAAGCTCACGCGTCGCTTCTTGGTATCGGATCGTCATTGCCCCTGCCCTACTCTCGCCCATCTTGGAGCATCAAGCAGAGAGTTTCAAGCGGCATGCGCGCAGGCCTGCCCGAGCCCACAACGCCTCTTCCTTGCGCAGCGCGGGGCCGCGCTCTAACCCGCTCTGGCACCGCTCTCAGGAGACCGACCATGATTGCCCCCGCGCCCGACGGCATCACCGTCTACAGCACCAACTACTGCCCCTTCTGCACCTCCGCCAAGCGGCTGCTCACCTCGCTTCGGCTCCCCTTCGAGGAGGTCGATCTGACGGGCAACGATGAGGCGCGCAAAGCCCTCGTCGCGCGGACGGGCCTCATGACCGTGCCGCAAATCTTCATCGGTAGCGCCTCCATCGGCGGCTTCACCGATCTGGACGCGCTCCAGAAGGCGGGCGGCCTGCAGCCGCTGCTCGATGCTGCGGGCATCCACCGCACCGACCGCGCCTGAGCCGCTCCGTGCGCGGCCTCTCGATGCGCATCGCCGCTGGCGCCATCGCCATCGCCGCGCTCTTCGGCGCACCTGCGCTTCAGGCCGAAAACCCGGTTACCCTGAAGACCTCCGAACTGCCGCGCGCCTGGACCTCCGAGGAGGCCGAGGCCCTCGTCGCAGCCCTCGCAACGCGGTGCTTTCCGGTGCGCGTCGTCGAGCCGCTGCCGCGCGGGAGCCGCCCCAAAGAGCTCATCATCGACGGCGTCGCGGTCTGGATGCAGCTTCCCGGCGAGACGGTGGGCAGGCTCATCACCCCCTTCACCCTCGTCGCCCGCGCCCGCACCATCGAGGTCTGGCTCGGCGGCAGCTGGCGGCCCGTCTCGGCAGCAAACGGCACCCTGCTCTACGACCTCGTCGAGCTCACCAGCGAGGCGCCGCTGCCGATCGAGGTAACGCCTGCGACCGTCGCGACGGTTCCACCCGCTGACCCTGTCTTCTACTCCGTCGCGCCCGTCGCTCCAGGCGCTACGCCGGGCTCCGTTGCGGTCGTCATGGGCGACCCGCAGCCCGAAGAGCTCCGCTACTACGGACGCGCCTCAACGAGCCTCATGCGGGGCTATCCGCTCATCGACCGGCAGGGGCGCATCCAAGGGATGCTCTCCACGGCCTCCCCCGATGGAGATGGTGTGCTGCTGATCGGCGCAGACCGCATCGCGGAATGGCACGATGTGTGGGACCGGCTTGAGGGGATTGGCGGCCTTAAGCCTCGCATCACGCGCAAGTCGGAACAGCTCTCCACCCCCGACCGACGGTGAAGTTCGAGCGGGTCCGGCGCGCACTCGCGAAGCGGGATGGGGTGGTCGTCGCCTGCTCCGGCGGCTGCGATTCGATGCTGCTCTCCGACCTCGCACGGCAGGCTTGTGGAGCGCGCCTCCGGCTCGTCCATGTGAACCACCACCTGCGCCACGACGCAGTCTCCGACGAGGCGCTCGTGCGACGTTGGGCGACACAGCATGGGCTCCCGCTGCAGGTCGTTCACCTGGACCCAGCGACCCTCCGCGCTCACCGGGTCGGCCTCGAAGGCGCGGCACGGGCGGCCCGCTATCGTGCGCTCCTGGACCACACCCCCGCGGGCTGGACACTGGCGACGGGCCACCAGGCCAACGACCGGCTAGAGACCCTCCTCCTACGGCTCCAGCAGGGTGCGGGGCTGGGCGGGCTCGCAGGGCCGCGACCTCTGCTGAAGCGACGTGGCCACCCCATACTCCGACCCATGCTCCACCTCTGGCGCGAAGAGGTCGAGGCCGAGGCAGCGCGACGCGCCCTCCCCTTTGCCAACGACCCCAGCAACGACGACCTCTGCTTTGACCGGAACCGCCTCCGTCACGCTGTCATCCGGCCCTGGCTCGAGGAGGCCTCCACGGGCCCCCTCGCCCGCTCGCTCGCGCTGGTGGCCGAGGAGCGCAGGCTGCTCCATGAGCTGCTCGCGGCCAGGCTGGACGAGGTGATGCAGCCGGCGTCGGGGGGCTGGAAGCTGCCGCGCACGGCGCTCACTGCAGGCCCCGCTGCGCTGTCCGCCGCACTGCTCCGCGAAGCGCTCCGACGCGCTCCGTTTGGGCGCCCAAGCGCCGCATTCGTGCGGAGCGTGGTGGCACGCGCGGCCCGCCCTGGCCCCTTCGAACTCCATGGCGAGGGGCTGACGGTGCGGGCCAGCCGTGACTGGATCGAATGGTCCAGCCCCGAACAATCGGCCTGAACCGGCAAACATTGTGGCCTGAGTGGTTGCAGCGAACAGGCGCCGCGCCTACCCATGGCTCCGTGGGCGACGCTAGCACGATGGGATCGTGGCAGGGCCGTTTCCAGACACCGACTGGGAGATTCGCGTGAAGCAAGCGCAGCGTTCCGTTTTTCTTTGGGCAGTTCTCGTCGCGGTAGCGATCCTCGTGGTGCAGCTGATCACCGCGGATACGAAGCCGAACAGCGAGATCCCCTTCTCGACCTTCCGCAAGGCGGTGGAGATGGGTGCCGTCAGCGATGTGGTCATCCACGACAACGGCAAGATTGAGGGCAAGATCAAGCCCGAGAAGTCCGAGGCCCTCGGCCTCAAGAAGATGACAGCCTTTGAGACGATGGGGCGCGTAACCGACGACATGCAGGATCTCATGTCTGCCAAGGCGACCGAGTTCCGGTTCAAGCGCGATGAGCCCAGCATGTGGGGCCCCATCCTGAGCGCGCTGCTCCCCATGCTTTTTGTCTTCGCCATCTTCTACTTCTTCATGCGCCAGATGCAGGGCGGCGGCAAGGCGATGAGCTTCGGCAAGTCGAAGGCCCGCCTGCTGAATGAGTCGAACAACAAGGTAACCTTCGAAGACATCTCGGGCGTCGAAGAGGCCAAGCAGGAGCTTCAGGAGATCGTCGAGTTCCTCCGCGACCCGAAGAAGTTCACGCGGCTCGGCGGCCGTATCCCTAAGGGCGTGCTGCTGATGGGCCCCCCGGGCACGGGAAAGACGCTGCTGGCGCGCGGCGTCGCGGGGGAGGCAGGCGTGCCCTTCTTCACCATCTCGGGCTCCGACTTTGTGGAGATGTTCGTGGGCGTCGGCGCGAGCCGCGTGCGCGACCTCTTCGAACAGGGCAAGAAGAAGGCTCCCTGCATCATCTTCATCGATGAGATCGACGCAGTCGGCCGCCACCGTGGCGCCGGCATGGGCGGCGGCCACGACGAGCGCGAGCAGACGCTCAACCAGCTCCTGGTCGAGATGGACGGATTCGAGTCCAGCGAGGGCGTCATCCTGATTGCCGCCACCAACCGGCCCGATGTCCTCGACCCGGCGCTGCTTCGGCCCGGCCGGTTCGACCGCCGCGTCGTGGTTCCCCGTCCCGATTGCCTCGGCCGCGAAGGCATCCTCAAGGTCCACACCCGCAAGACGCCGCTGGCCCCCAACGTGGACATCAACACCATCGCCAAGGGCACGCCCGGCTTCGCCGGCGCCGACCTGGAGAACCTCGTGAACGAGGCCGCCCTGATCGCCGCACGCAAGGGGCAAGACCGCCTCGAGATGGTCGACTTCGAAGATGCCAAGGACAAGGTCATGATGGGGGCCGAGCGTCGCTCCGCCATCATCAGCGACCGAGACAAGAAGGTCACCGCCTACCACGAGGCCGGCCACGCCCTTGTCGCCATCATGCTGCCGCAGGGACGCGACGTCGACCCCCTCCACAAGGTCACCATCATCCCCCGCGGCCGCGCGCTCGGTGTCACCCAGCAGCTGCCCACGGAGGACCGCCTCAATGTGAGCAAGGACTGGGCGCTCAACCGCATCGCCATCGCCATGGGCGGCCGCGCCGCGGAAGAGATTGTCTTCGGACAGATCACGACCGGCGCCGGCCAGGACCTTGAGCATGCCACCGGCATCGCGCGGAAGATGGTCTGCGAGTGGGGCATGAGCGATAAGATCGGACCGCAGCACCTCGGTGATGGCGGCGAAGAGGTCTTCCTCGGCCGCGACTACAACCGTGCCGGTCGCTCCTACTCCGAGAAGACCGCCATCGAAGTGGACGAAGAGGTGCGCAAGCTCCTGCAGGGTCGCTACGCCGACGCCAAGCAGATCCTCGAGGACAACAAGGCGATGCTCATTGGTATCGCCGAGGCGCTGCTCGAGTTCGAGTCCATCGACGGCGACGAGGTCAACGCAGTCGTTCACGGCAACATCGAGCAGGTACGGAAGAACCGCGAGGCAGCCCGCGCGGCAGCCAAGGCCGCGCAGCCCGCAACCGCCTTCCACACGAAGGATGGTGCCGGCGGTCGCACCGCAGAGGCGGCAGCCCTCCGCCCGGCGAGCGGCGAAGCCTGATGCAGCCGTGGCGTTGGCGCCACCGTAGAGGGACGCTCCACGGCGTCACCGGGCGTCCAGCCATCATGGCGGTCATCAACCTCACCCCCGACTCCTTCTCCGATGGCGGGCGCTTCGATTCATTTGATGCCGCCGTGTCACAGGCCTGCGTCGCCGCCGAGGAAGGTGCCGAGATCATCGACCTCGGCGCCGAAAGCACACGGCCCGGCGCCCCAGCCGTGTCGGAGGCCGAGGAGCTCGAACGGCTGCTGCCCGTCCTTCGGCAGCTCCGCAGACAGACCGGCGCGCTGATATCGATCGATACCACCAAGGCCGCGGTCGCCGCCGCTGCAGCCGCCGAGGGCGCAGACATCATCAACGACATCTCGGGCGGCCTCTTCGACCCCAAGATGCTGAAGGTCGTCCGCGACACGGGGCTGGGCTTTGTGGCCATGCACACCACCGGCCGACCAGCCGAGATGCAGCAGCGCGCGCACTACGAATCGGTGACCCGCGAGGTGGCGCAGGCGCTCTGCGACAGGCTCCGGGATGCCTCCGGCGCGGGCATTCCGAGCGACGCGGTCATGCTCGACCCAGGCTTCGGCTTCGGCAAGCTGCTCCACCACAACGTCGAGCTCTTCGCCGCACTCCCCGAGCTCTGCCGCCTGCCGCGCCCGCTGCTCGTCGGGGTCAGCCGCAAGTCCATGCTCCGCGCCATCGCCGGAATCGAGCGCGAGGGGCTCGAGCATGCCACCACATCCGCCCATGTCCTCGCCACGCTGGCCGGAGCTGCTGTGCTCCGCACCCACCATGTCGCGGCAGCCGTCGCGATGCGGCGCACGCTTCTTCACCTGCAGCCGCAAGCCGAGTAGCCTCGCCCGAGCGGGACAGCGGGCCACCATCGACCCAGCCCCACCGACTCCGAGCCAGCCAACCGTATGCCTGCCTTCTCCACCACCGAACTTCGAGACCTCGCCACGGGGCTCATCGACTTTTCGCTGGTCTTCCTCATCATCTACCGGCTGCTGCTGCTCATCCGCGGCACCCGTGCCATGCAGGTAATGACCGGCCTGATCGTCATCGTCGCGGGCTACTTTCTCTCCTCCGACGACTACCTCGGCCTGCCCACGCTGCACTGGCTCCTCGACAAGTTCTTCGGCGCGATTGTGCTCGTCGCGGTGGTGCTCTTCCAGAACGACATTCGGCGCGCCTTCTCGCGGGTCGTCGAGACGAAGTGGCTCGGTGGCCGGTCGAAGCGCAGCGCGCTCGCCTGGGTGGAGGAGCTGCTCAAGGCCGTGTCGATGTTGCGCGACGCCCGCATCGGCGGACTCGTGGTCATCGAGCGCGATGCCGACCTCTCCCCGCTTGCCGAGTCGGGCACGACGCTGGATGCGGCGCTCTCCAAGGAGGTGCTCTTCGCCATCTTCAACCCGGGTCTTGCCAGCCCGCTTCACGACGGCGCCTGCATCATCCGGGGCGGCCGCATCGCCGCCGCAGCCTGCTTTCTTCCGCTGACAACGAACGCCGAGGTGGACCGTACGATGGGTACCCGCCACCGCGCCGCCATCGGCGTCACCGAGGAGCTCGACGCGGTGGCGCTGGCGGTCTCCGAGTCTACCCAGCGCATCACCGTTGCCGTAGGTGGCCACCTCTCGCGTGACCTCAGCATGCCAGAGCTCCGCCAGCTCCTCGTCGCGCTGCTCAACCGGCCACCGGGAGGCGCAGACCCCGAGCTCCCGTCGGAGGAGACCATGCAACTCCAACCGTCGGCGGAGGCGCCATGAGACTTCCTCGCTGGCTCTCGGACAACTTCCGCCTCAAACTCTTCGCCTTCATCCTCACGACGCTGGTCTACGGAATCGTCGTTGCAGGGCGAACCTACGAGCGCGAGCTCTCTTTCACGGTCGCGGTCGATGGCCTCGCCGAAGACCAGGTGCTGGTGCGCGAAGCGCCGGAAATCCGGGTGCGGCTGGTCGCGACGCCTGGCGGCTTCTCGGGCCTCAGCGACGCCTCGAGGCGGGTCATCCACCTTGCTCTCCCCCCGTCTGGCAAAGGGCAGTTCCACCTCTCCGACGCAGACCTTCCGCTGCCCCGCGGTGTGAAGGCGCTCTCCATCTCCCCGGAGTCGTTTGACCTTCGGGTCGAGAAGGTCGTGACCAAGACGCTGCCCGTTCGCGTCGAGTCCAAGGGTACGCCGGCGGCGGGCCACCAGGTCACCTCGCTTCGCCCCATCCCGGACAAGATTCAGGTACGGGGACCGCAGTCGGTCTTCGCCTCGCTGTCGAGCGTGACCACCGAAGCCATCGATGTCGACGGGCGTGAAGAGGACTTCGGCGCCCGCGCCCGGTTCACCACCGAGATCCCCTTCGTCGTGCTCCCGTCCGATAGCATCGATGTGGCGGTTGGCATCGATGGCGCCGTAGGCTCGCGCACGCTCTCCAAGGTGGCCATAGAGCTTCTGGGGCCGCACGCAGACCGGGCCACGCTCGAGCGCAAGAGCCTGCAGGTCCGCCTGCGTGGCCCGCGCGCAGTGCTCGACGAACTCGACGCATCGTCGCTCTTCGCCACCATCGACCTGCTTGCGCTCCCAAGCCAGCTTCCCGGGACCTATGCAGTGACCCCTAAGCTGCTCAATCTGCCGGACGAGGTCGAGGTGCAGCGGCTCTCGCCAGAGACGCTCAAGTTGACGCTCCGCTGATGCAAGACTACCTCGGAAGGGCCTGTTTCTGGGCCAAAGTGTGCGATGGGAGATCAGACCATGAGTGAGCGAAGGTACTTCGGAACCGACGGTATCCGGGGCACGGCGAACGCCGCTCCCATGACCGTGGAAACGGCCTTGGCTCTTGGGCGCGCGGTAGCGACCCGATTCAACCGGGCCGGCCATCGCGCCAAAATTCTGGTCGGCAAAGACACCCGCCTGTCGGGCTATATGTTCGAAGCGGCACTCCTGGCCGGCATCACCAGCACGGGCGCCGACGTCATCCTGCTTGGGCCGCTCCCCACCCCCGGCATCGCCTTCCTCACAACCTCCATGCGCGCAGATGCTGGCATCGTGCTCAGCGCGTCGCACAACCCTTTTGAAGACAACGGCCTCAAGGTCTTCGGCCACGATGGCTTCAAGCTGCCGGATGAGGTCGAGATGGACCTCGAGCGCATGATGGACAACGCGGCCGCGATGAAGGTCGCACGCGGACGCGAGGTCGGACGCGCCAAGCGGGTCGACGACGCGATGGGGCGCTATGTCACCCACCTCAAGACCATGCTCCGCGCGGAGTATGACCTCTCGGGGCTCCGCATTGTGGTGGACTGCGCCAACGGTGCCGCCTACCGCGCTGCCCCGACGCTCCTCGCCGAGCTCGGTGCCACCGTCTTCGCCATCGGCGTGACCCCCGACGGCACCAACATCAACGACGGGTGCGGCTCTCTCCACCCCGAAATGGCGGCCGCGGCGGTCAAGGCGCACGGCGCACACCTCGGCATCGCGCTCGATGGAGACGCCGACCGGCTCATCCTCATCGACGAGCGCGGTGATATCGTCGATGGAGACGCGGTCATGGCACTCGCGGCGCTCGACCTCAAGGAGCATGGGCTGCTTCGCGGCGACACCGTCGTCGCCACCGTCATGTCGAACCTCGGCTTGGAGCACGCGCTCTCTCGGGCCGGCATCCGTCTGGAACGCACTGCCGTTGGCGACCGCTATGTGGTGCAGCGGATGCGCGAAGGGGGCTTCAACTTCGGCGGCGAACAGTCGGGCCACCTCGTCTTCCTCGACCATGCGACCACGGGCGACGGCCTCGTGGCGGCGCTCCAGGTGCTCAATGTGATGCAGGGTAGGCAGCGGCCGCTCAGCGAGCTGGCGCAGGTCATGCAGCGGCTCCCGCAGGTGCTCGTGAACCTCAAGGTCCCGGAGAAGCGCCCCCTCGCCAGCCTGCCGCTCGCCTCTGCCGCGATGGCAGATGTGGAGGCGAAGCTTGGAAAGGACGGGCGCATCCTCGTTCGCTACTCCGGCACCGAGGCCAAGATTCGGGTCATGATTGAGGGGCCCGACGAAGCCATCATCGGCACCTTTGCCCAGGAGGTCGTTGCGGCGATCTCCAAGGACTTCGGAGTCTGAGATGCATCGGCCCCGCCTCGGCGTAAACATCGATCACATCGCGACGCTCCGGCAGGCGCGAGGGACGCTGTACCCCGAGCCGCTCCTCGGCGCGCAGCTGGCGCAGCTCGGTGGCGCCGACCAGATCACCGTCCACCTGCGCGAAGACCGTCGGCATATCCAGGACCGCGATGTTCGGCTCTTGCGCGAGGTAGTTACCTGCCCGCTCAACCTCGAGATGGGCCTCACGGAAGAGATGATCGCCATCGCTCTCGAGGTGCGCCCAGACACCGTGACGCTGGTGCCCGAGCGGCGCGAGGAGCGGACGACCGAGGGCGGACTGGACCTCCAGCCGCGCGCCGACGTCATCGCCGATTTCGCGGCAGCCTGTGCCGGGCGCGGCATCGAACTCTCGCTCTTTATCGAGGCCTCCGAGGAGCAGATCCGGCTCTCCAAACAGGTCGGCGCCTCCATTGTCGAACTCCACACCGGTGAGTTCGCGGAGGCGAAGTCGGGCCATCAGGCAGCCGAAGTTGCCCGCCTTCGCAGCGGCGCGCAGCTGGCGAAGAGCCTCGGCCTCACGGTCGCAGCAGGCCACGGCCTCCACTACGAGAACATCTTCCCGCTCCTCGAAGTGGTGGAGATCGAGGAGTACAACATCGGTCACGCCATCGTGGCGCGCGCCCTCTTCGTCGGCTTCCAGGCCGCCGTCGCAGAGATGGTCGCGCTGCTCGGAGACCGCCGGCCGCCACACCCGTGGCGCCCCTCGACGCGTTGAGCCGCCGCGGGCTCAACTTCGCTTCGGCGCTCCGATGGGCGCTCCTCTGCGCCACTGTTGGCGCAGGCTGCGACGCAGCCGACTACTCCGATCTCGCCACGCTCGAGGTGACCAGCGCCTCCGCAGCCCTCACCGACGACGGGGCCTTCGAGACAACCCGCGTCTTTGCGCTCTCCGAGGTCGGCCGCGCCTCCATCGACTATGCATTGCGTGCAGGCGATGCGCCCTCGTCGCTCCAACTTGCCGCTCAGATGCAGACCTCCGGCGACTCCGATGCGGCGGCCTGCGAGGCGCTCAGCGCTGTCTCGGTTGCGCAGTTATCGCCCTCCAGCGAGACCACAGCGACCGCCGCAACAGCAGACAACGACCTCCTCACCTTCGACCGCGCCTTTGAGGTGAGTGCGCCATCGACGGCAGCCGACGCCGAGTTCCGCTTTCTCCGCTTCAGGCCCTCGGACTCCGGTGTTGTCAGCATCAACCTCTTCGTCAGCCCGGCCACCGCCGAGCCGCGGCTCGTCGTCGAAGGCAACGATGTACTGCCAAGCCTCATTCGCGGCACCGACGCGGCCTGCGTGGCAGAGGGCGGCGTTGTCTACCGCTACGAGGTGGAGGCCGCCAAACTACACCTGCTCGGCTGGAGCGCCGCAACGCTGCGCGCAGATGAGCCGCGCCTGCTCCTTCAGATTGCCTGCGAGACCAACCGGTCGGTGCCCTCCACCTGCGCCGGCCATGTTGCGCTGCCCACCGCAACCGTCCCCGTCACGCTGGCGGCTGGCGCCACGCAGACGGGACACATCTCCACCGGCCTGCTGGGCATTGGAGACCGCATTGTGCTCGCGCTGCGCTGCAGGCCTGCCGACGGCGCGGCGACCTGCGACGGCACAAGCGATGTGGTCGTGCGTTTCGAGCCCGTCGAGTGCAAATCGGCCGCCGACTGCGAAGCCTCTCAGTCCTGCTCCTCTGATGGCTATTGTGCGGGCGAAACCGCCTGCTCCACGGGCGGGCTCCCGTCACGCGGCTGGCTGGTGGCCGGCGGCCTGGCGCTGGCGCTCGCAGTGCGCAAACGGCGCATGCTCCGTGCGGCTAGCGCAGCAGCGCTCCTCCTCGTTGTGCCACTGCAGGCGGCGGCCGCGGTTCCGCAGGGCACCGAGGTCTTCGCGGAGGTTGGCGTCGGCCCCCGGCTGTTCGTCGGCTCCTTCTACGACCTCGCGGGTGCCGGCGGTTCGCTCTACGAGCGCCAAGGGCTGCAGTTTGGCCCGTGGGGAGGCCGTGTAACCCTCGCCGCCGACTACACCCTCACCAACCAGCCCGCCCCGCCATTCCAGCCCTCGCTGCAGACCCTCGCTATCTCACTCGGCGCGCAGCGCCGCTTCATGATCGCCGGGCTCGACCTCGAAGCCGGCGCAGACATCACAAGGCTTGGCATTCTGGCCAACCCGCTGGTCGCCTACACGGGGCCTGCGACCAACTTCGTGGGGCTTGGCACAGAGCTCCGCTGGCTCTGGATCAACCGCTCACAGCAACACCTCGCGATCGGCACCCAGCTGTCTGGCTTCTTCGATCGGAGCGGCTTTCGTCCGGCGGTCGCGCTCACGGTCGGAGTCGGCTTTCGGAGCACGCCGTGATGAGGTCCGCGATCATCGCGGCCATGCTGCTATGGCTTGCTGGCTGTACGCCTGCTGCACCAAAACCCGCACCGGTTGGCTCTCCGCCGTCTGCAGACCTGATCTCGCTGTCGCCCGCCATCACGGAGACGGTGGCGTTGCTGGGCGCTGAGAGCCACTTGAAGGGGCGCT
>CANMDT010000081.1 GCA_947496715.1 Myxococcales bacterium | reverse complement strand
CGGCAGCAGCCCCGCTTCGTCGAAGGCTGCGGCCGTCTTCTCGGCGCTCAGGTAGCTTTCGAAGATGATGCTGACGACCTCGCGCGGATTCGCATCGAGGAAGGCCTTCACCTCGCCGAGCCCGTCGACGAGCGGCTGCCGCCCCAGGCTGCAGGCGCCGTGGCAAAGCATGGCCTTTCCGGTGAAGTCGTAGCTGTCGAGCATGAGAGCCCGCACGCCGAGCTCGAGCTGCGCGGTGATGCCGACCTCCTGGTTGGGGGCGACCCAGCGGTCGGCCCGGCTGCTCATCGCGTTGTGGCTGGTAGCGTAGGCGACCTGGTCGAAGCGGAGGTCGCAGAGCTCGCTCCGGCCGTTGCAGGGCTCTGCCACGGCTCCGGGCGCATCGGCCGTATCGGCCTCTTCGCAGGCGGCGAGGAGTGGAAGCAGGAGCAGTGCGAGCCATCGTGACATGTCACCGTGGCTAGTGACGCGTCACTCGATTGTCACGATCCTGTCACATCGTCCTCTGCGCCGTCCGCGTCCGCGCCGGTCACCACATCTTCGTGCCAGGGCTGCGGCATCTCACCCCGCGACGCGAGGTCGTCGAAGAAGGCATCGAGCAGTTTGTGCGCCTCGGGGGCCCCGTCGATCGCCGAGATGGACTGGCGCAGACGGGCCGCGTTGCGCAGGCCGGTGGAGAAGGAGCCGATGGTCTTGCGGAGCTTGCTGACGATGCGGCGGCTCTTGCCCTCCTGCACCACCAGCTTCTCCACATAGCCATGCAGCAGGTGGCGGCGGTCGTCGAGCGTAGGCTCGGCGAAGGGCACTCCGGCGAAGTGGGCATGGATGCGGGCGATGGTCCAAGGGTCGGTCATCACGGCCCGGCCGACCATGATGCCATCGGCGCCCGAGGCTGCGAGTGCGGCCGTTGCGGTGGCGGCGCCCACGATGTCGCCGTTGCAGAGCAGCGGCACGGTGATGGCCTCTCGCACGCGGCGGATGGGCTCCCAGCGGGCCGGCACCCGGTACATGTCGACCTTGGTCCGGCCATGCACGGTGATCATCTTGGCGCCGGCCTCTTGGGCGGCGAAGGCGATGGCCGGGGCATTGAGGGCGTTGTCGTCCCAGCCAAGCCGCATCTTGACGGTGAGCGGGACGGTGATGGCGTCGTAGACGGCGTCGAAGATGCGACGGGCGAGTTCGGGTTCACGCATGAGCGCCGAACCGGAGCAGCCGCTGGTCACATTCTTGGAGGGGCAGCCGAGGTTGATGTCGATGATGTCGGCGCCGAGGGCCTGGCACTCGCGTGCGGCGGCGGCCATGCGCTCGGGGTTGCGGCCGTAAATCTGAATCGAGACAGGGTGCTCGTTCGGGTCGAGCTCGGCCATGTGCCAGGCGTCTTTGACGTCGCGGGTGAGCCCCTCGGAGGAGACGAACTCGGTGACGGCGAGGCCGCAGCCGCCGAGGGCGCGGATGGTGGTCCGGAAGGCCCGGTCGGTGACGCCCTCCATGGGGGCGAGGACGATGGCGGGGTCGACGCGGACGGGGCCGACAGAGAAGGGTTTGGGGGCTGCGCTCATGGTGGCGGGGGCGATACCGCCGGCGTGGGCGAGGCGCAAGAAGCGGGCGGCAATGCAGGGATGTCGACCAAGCAAGACAGCGCCGGCCGGGTGAGATAGCCTGCGTGGCTCACGGAGGCTTCGGCCTGGAGGGTTTGCATGTTCAAGAGAATCGGCTGTCTGTTGCTCGCAACGTTGTTCGTCGGCTGCTCGGGAGATGCCTCCAGCACCGAGGCGGTCACCGACACCGGCTCCGGCGAGGGCTCGGCGGTGGGTTCGGGCGATGGCTCGGGCTCCGGAGAGCCGTTCGAGATGCCAGCCGATGTTCGCCCCTCGTCGGGGTGCGGCAAGCGGAGCTACGGCCCGGGTGTGAACAAACTGGAGCTCACCTTCGGCGGCCTCACGCGCAAGTATGACCTCGTGCTCCCCGACAGCTACGACGACCGGCTGCCGCTCCCGATGGTCATGAACCTGCACCCGCTCGTGCTCGGCGGTCCGCTGCACAGCATCTGGACGAGCCAGTCGGCGCTCAACGCCAAGGGCAACGCGGAGGGCTTCATCGTGGTGCAGCCGGACGGCACGGGCAGCCCTGCTTCGTGGAATGCAGGCGAGGCCTGCTGCCGCCCCGCCTTCACCAATGGCATCGACGACGTGGGCTACATCGACGCGCTCGTGAAGGCGATTGGCGAGCTGAGCTGCGTGGACGAGCGGCGGGTCTATGCGACGGGGATGTCGAACGGTGGCTACCTGTCGCACCGCATCGCCTGTGAGCACCCCGAGCGGCTGGCGGCGATTGCGCCGGTGGTGGGGAGCCTGTCGCCGGAGCTGGCCTGCGTGACGGGGCGGGGTGTGCCGGTGCTGCAGATCTCGGGGAGCGAAGACGAGCTCGCCTCGCGACAGGCGAGCGTAGAGGCCTGGGTGCGCATCAACGGCTGCACGGAGGAGACGGCCGTGACCTACGAAGTGGGCGACGTTGTCTGCACCACGCACACGGCCTGCCGCGACGGAGCGGAGGTGACCCACTGTGTGGTGAATGGCGGCGGCCACTGCCCCTTCACCGATGTTTCTCCGCAGGCCACGCCAGGTTGCGATGCGCGCCCCGACATCGTCGCGCAGGAGATGATCTGGGCCTTCCTGTCGCGCTGGAAACTGCCCTAACCTGCCTCGCTGCGGCGCAGGCCACAAGCGGAGGTCTTGACGCATGAGGAAGATTTGCTAGACGGGCGATCCCGCGCGGCGTGAGCTTTGCGGGGGTTCTTCCGACATAGCTCAGTGGTAGAGCAGGCGACTGTTAATCGCCTGGTCGTAGGTTCAAGTCCTACTGTCGGAGCTTCTCAAACGCCTCAATCTCGGTTGGGGCGTTTGGCGTTTTGGGATGGTGCGCGGGGGGTAGTTACCTCTTGGCCTGCCGGTCTTCGAGTTCGGTGCCGACGCGCAGGCGGTCGAGGTAGGCTCGGTAGACGAACGAGCGAGCGCGCCTCTTGCCGGTCGTCTCGACCAGAATGCCCGCCCCGACGAGCGTTTCGATCGCCCGTCCTGCTGTAGGCTTTGTGGTCCCAACGAGCCTCATGACAGTTGCAACGGTAACGACGGGATGGCGCGGCAGCAGTTCGAAGAGCCGCAACCCAGCGACAGAGGTGCCTTCCTGCGAGAGCAGGCGCGCACGGTCCGTTGCGACAAGCGCGAAGAGTTCGCGTGCGGAGGCAACAGCCTCGTCGGCGATTGTGGCGATGCCATCCAGGAAGAAGTCGAGCCAGCCCTCCCAGTCGCCTTCGACGCGGACCGCGTTGAGCCGCCGATAATACTCCTCCCGGTGCCGCTTGAAGAAGAGGCTCAGGTAGAGGAGGGGCTTGGTGAGCAGCTGCCAATGCTCGAGCAGCAGCGTCACAAGCAAGCGGCCAATGCGGCCGTTGCCGTCGAGGTAGGGGTGAATGGTCTCGAACTGCACATGCAGGAGACCCGCGCGCACGAGTGCCGGGAGCACCTCATCGTCATGCAGGTACCTCTCAAAGTCAGTCAGCACATCGCCGAGCAGGTGGGGCGGAGGCGGCACGAAGGTGGCGTTGCCGGGCCGGCTTCCGCCGATCCAGTTCTGGCTACGACGCAACTCGCCGGGCAGTTTGTCGGCGCCGCGGATTCCGCGCATGAGCCGCTCGTGTGTTCCGCTGAGCAGCCGCATCGAGAGCGGAAGGCCGTGCGGGTCGGCAAGCTGGGCTCGGGCGTAGGCAAGCGCGTCGAGGTAGTTGCAGACCTCCTCCACATCGGCGCTCGGCGCAGCGGGCGAAGCTGTGCCCTCTTGAGACTCGAAGTTGAGCAGGTCGACGAGGGTCGCTTGGGTTCCCTCTATCTGGGACGAGAGCACAGCCTCTTTCCGGACGAACGCGTAGATGAACCAGTCGAGCGACGGGACCATCTCCCCGGCCAATTCGAGGCGTACGAGGGATTGCTCTGCTGCACGAAGTCGAGCCGCTCGCCCCGCATCGATGTCGACAGGGGGGGCGGCGGGCGGGAGCGCAAAGGGGACAAAGGCCGCGACCTGCTCCCCGCCGACGCTGGTTCTCTCGTATCGTCCCGTTGTGCGTATCGGCATGCGACTTCCTCCGGTTCCGCGAGCCGCAAACGCTCGGAAGCCTCGTAACGACTTTGTTCCAAACGCGCCCCACTAGGAACGAAGTCTTTACTAGCGACGACCACTCGTCAAGTCTGCTTTACGATCGGTGCCTCTGACAGAGACAGCGACCGTCGCAACACATCGCTCCCGCGGGCTACGATTCAGCGCGCTGGGGCCCGCATCCAACAGCCTCGTCTGGCCGCGTGCGCTGCTCAGGCGCCTCCATCTCGGTTGGGGCGGTTGGCGTTTTGGGGTGGTGAGGCGGGGGGGTTACCGCTTGGCCGGCCGCGCGCCTCCTCACCAAGCTGCACAGCCTTGCCCACACATTCCGTTGCGCGGAGATGTGGTGCGGCCCTCCTTCAGGCTCGTCGCACCTAGCGTTCGGCTCCCAGACAGATGAACCGGGGAGTGTCCTCGGTGATCTGGAAGGGTTGGCCGACACCGGACTCGTTGCGGTCACGGCCCAAGGCAGAATCGACCTGTCCGCGGTTGCCTCAGTGCTCGGCGAGGTCTCCATTCCAGAGCGCGCTCTGCGTGGTGGCCTGGTGCTGGAGGGCGCGATTCGCGCCGCGCTGTTGGTCGAGAACCTCGGCGCGTTCTGCGACCTCCCGGCGCTTGATGGATGGCTCATCGTCCACGTCCCGGGGTGGGACACGGCGACCGTCGCACTACTCTTGGAGCGACTGGCCGCTGTTCCTGTGATTCAGTTCGGCGACCTTGACCCGAACGGAGTTCGAATTGTCCGCCATCTTCGCGCATTGCGACCCGACATGCACTGGTTCGTGCCGGACTTCTGGTGGGACCTTATCGATAAGCACGGGCAGACGCGCGCCTGGCCCGACGACCTTGATGTCTCCGATTGTCCGGTACTGGTGAAGGTCCTCGCAGAACGCGGCCTTTGGCTTGAGCAAGAGCCGCTAGTCGTCGACCCGAGGCTCGCCGACGCGTTGTGGGCGGCGATTACGTGAGCGCTCTCCGGTGCCGCGGGATTGGCTGGAGACCAGCCGGCGTCTATCGCGCGCCGCTGGGGAGTGCATACGCAAGTGCGGTCTCAACGATGAGTGCGTCGATCTCCGTTCGAACACGCAGGGGGAGTTGGTCGCTCATCGCGTTCACCAAAGCACGCAGTGGAATGATGAACGCCGCCTTGAAGTCGCGGCGCGACTCGTCACCCTGCAGCTTCAACACCGCAACCTTTTCGTCGGGCTTCGAGCTTGACGCATGGGTCTCGCACACGCACCACCCAGCAGCTCCTTGCCACAGCAGCGCTCCGGGGAGGACCGTCCACGAACCGAGACGACCGCGCAGGTCCTTGGGACTCGTGCCGGTGAGCGAATGTTCAAGCGCGCGAATCGCCGCGCCGCGTTGCTGAATCCTCGGCCACCACACGTCGAGGAGCGCCTCTTCCCCTTCCTCACGCGTGTGCCGAATCAGTCGCAACAATTCCCGCGAGATTTCCTCGAGTGCGGCGCCACGCCACATCCACGGGTGATGGGCGGCGGACACGGCACAAGTGAGATCGAATCGAGCTAGCTCACGTCCGGCCCCTTCCCTGTGAGCCGCCAGGGCCCATGCAGCGAGGGCCGCAGCCAGTCGAGGAGTGGCCAACGCTTCACGGAATGCGTCCGGGTCCTCCTCGCGTTCCAAGCGCGCCGCGAGTTCGCCGTGCGTCTCCGAGGTGCGCCCGCTGAAGAACACTGCGCGCCATGCCCTCTGAGTAACCCCAAAGAAGTCGGAGCCGCGCAACCAACCGTGGTGGCGTCCGGCTCGAAGCAGAAGTGCCAACATGATGATGGCACGACGTATGTCAGCAGCACTGCGTGTCCCGATGAAATCCGGATCGGCCAAGGTGTCGAGCATCTTTTGGAGGACGGAAAGGGCGCGCGCCTGACGCCTCAACGTCTTCTCGGGCGATACGTCGGCTGATCTTGGCGCGGGCCCCGTCGACGGAGCCGCGTCCGCCTCCTCCCCTTCTCCGGCCTCAACGATCACGTCGTCGCCTTGAACGCCGTCGGCTTCGTCTTCGTCAGCGGGGTCCAGCTGGTCGACGCCTTCCTCACCCCGGCTCCAGTTGAACAGCAACGCGAGCGTGGAGCTCACGACATCGGTGTCTTTGCTCGGGTGCCCGGTGTGATCAATTCCGGACAGTGAGAACGAGGGAAGGAACACGTCGTCCTCGTGCCAGGTCCTCCGTGTCCCGTCCTCTGTCTTTGCCCGACCACCGCCGCCTCCGCGCGTTGACGGACTGGCGATCTCCTCGAACGCGGCATCGACGAGGTCCGCCCACACATCGATGTTCCATAGCCCCGCGTACTGGCTCTGCCTTACGAGGTCGAGCAAGCGGCGGCGTCCAGCTGTGCCTCGGAGCAGCGCCTCGACGTCCACCCAAAATTCGGGCGTGCACCAGGGCTCGCCGCTGCGCTGCCCCAGGACACGCACGCGCCGCGGCACGCCATCGGGGTAGCCCACCAGCTCTCCGGATGGCAAACGTTCAGTCGACAGTGCGATCCCGTCGGCCTCGATCTTCTGGGGCACAAAGTCCTCGGCCGCTCCGACTGCAACGCGGAGCGTGCCCATGTCCAGCCGAGCGGCGAGCACTAGG
Organism: Myxococcales bacterium; assembly: GCA_947496715.1. Classification (GTDB taxonomy): domain Bacteria; phylum Myxococcota_A; class Bradymonadia; order REDH01; family REDH01; genus CAIWGR01. Next base: position 6,895 of record CANMDT010000081.1, on the reverse strand, counting down.
GGCTCTGCCGACCGGAGTAGATCATCCTCTTCGCGATCGGGCGGCGCTGCCGGCAGTTCTATCGGTCGGTCGTACACCTCGATCTCGGCGCGGAGTTGGGTAGCAAGCTCTTCCGCGACACCTTCCACGACGACTACGAGCTCCGCGTTGCCGTGCGGGCCGGCCGCGGTGAGAGCTGCCCGTGAGCAGTTCGCGCTGCCGACGACCGCAACGCCGCGGCCGTCGTCCTGCTCCACCAACATCCACTTCGCATGGAGCCGCGCGCGTCGGTGACCTCCCTTCTCACTCACGTGGAAGTAGTCCGCCGGGAGGGTTCGCACTGTGGCCGGCCACGACGCCAACGCATCCGGTAGGAGGTTCGTCGAGGACTCCTGCGTCAGCACGGTGGCCTGCGTCGCGCCGCTCGAGTCGATCAGGCGGCGAAGTGCGTAACCCTCCGGGTCGAAGTACGGGCTGCACACCGTGAGGAGCTGGCCGCGCAGTTGGGCTCCCAGGCGCGCGAGCAACGACGGTCCGTCGCCGAGGCGACCCACCAGGTGCCTCGGTTCGGGAAGAGGGTTCGCCCAGGCACGGCTCGTCGGGTCGAACGCCGCGTCCAGCTCTGCGGCGAGCACATCTGCGAGAGGCAGCCCAGCGATCAACTCATCGACGTAGGTTTTGAAGGCTGCGATCGCGGAGCCTTCGCCGTCGGCGGTGCGAAAGCGGGTCCATACCTCGCCGTTGTCGCACCAGCCGCCGAACGTCAGGTTGCCGCTCCCGACGAACAGGGTTGCTCCGTCGGGCGAGGCGAGGAGTACCGCCTTCGGATGGAAGCGTCCTCGGGACGCGAAGGCGACTGGCACTAGCCGGTATCGGTGGCCGAGTCCGACCGCGAGGGACGCCTGCGCCTCGAAAGACTCGGCCGCGCATCCTGCGTCTGCGAAGACGGTCAATGCGGGCTCACCTGCCGCCCGCAGCGCGCGTAACACCAGCCCTTGGACGAAGAGGAAGTCGATGTTGTGCGTGAGCACGAACGCATGCGTCACGCCCTTCAGCGTCTCGATCTCGCCAAGGATGCTGGTCCTCATAGCGACACCTCCGCGGCCCAGTCGAGCCCACTCACCGTCGGGCGAAAGCCGCCTTGCACCGCTTCGAGATGGCCGAGGTCCGCCATAACCTGCAACACCGCGGAGAGCCGGGTTGCCGAGAACCCAGCTCCCGTCTCCATGCTCGTCGGTACGAGCAGGTCTCCGCGCGGGAAGAAGCGAAGCGAGTTCGACTGGCGCTGGGACATCTTCCGCATGGTGTGGCGGAGGTGGCGGTGGACGACCTCGTTACGGAGCAGGTCAACCGCGACCTCTGCCGTCTGCCTGTGTCGCACGTCCAGCAGCGTCCGGAAGACGTTCTCGGCCGCTTGGTATCCGCGGTCCTGCACCCATCCAGCAGTCCTCTGTCGCCTCGTCTGCTGCTCCGTGGCCGAGAGGAGGCACAGCGCGACGCCGAGTTGCCAAGCGGGTGGTAGGCGCCCGAGGTTGCGGCGCGGTGGCATGTAGATAAACGCCAGGGGCCCGACACGGGCCCGGAATGCGCTCCAGGGGGCTGCCAGGTCGAGCGGCTGGTCGCCGACGACGCGTTCCACCACTTCAGGCGGAGGGTGACGGAGGTCCTCGGCTAGTCGTGCGACAATGGCCTCGATGGTGATGCCGCGGTCCGGCTCGAGCGAGTTGGCGAGCGCGGCAAGTAGCAGCTCGAGCGCGAAGTGAACCCGCTTGCGCAAGGCGACTTCGCCCCAGAGCCTGGCGGTGTCGTCGCTGGACGTCTCCGATGCGAGGTCCGCGTACGCGCGGTCGACGAGCCCGTCGCCATCTCCAGCCGCGGTCTGCAGTTGCTGGATGACCCAACGGCGCGTCGCGCGAAAGCGGTCCGATCGAGCCTCGGCAGCCCTGCCGGCAGGATCATCGAGAGCTCGCAACAACGCCTCGCGCTCACCCTCGGCAGCGCGCAGGCCGTTGAGCGAGAAGTGCTCTTGGACGCGGTCCAGCTCGGAGACGCTTAGCTGCTCCCCTTCGAAGAGGAGGCGCTGAACATCTTCCGGCACGACCATGCGCTCCGCCAGGTCCTGGCCACGCGGCGTGAGCGCGAGCAGAGCTCCCCCATCGACGGGTGCGAGCAGTCCGAACCCTTGGATTGGCGAGCCATATGCGTTGAGCACCCCCGGTCGCCGAGGGGTCGGAAACGATGCTCCGCCGCCTGCGGCGAACTGCTCGAGCTCCGCGCGGTACACGTCGCTGCCGACGATCCCGTTGGGGCTGCCCCCCTCCTTGTTGCGGGCGCCCGCCTGTGTTGCTGCCGCGACGAGAAACTCGAGACGAGTCAGCATCTCGTTCTGTCGTTCGCTGCTCCAGTGCAGCTCGCCGCCGCCATCCTGCAGGAGTCGGCGGTACAGCGACGCGAGAGCCCAGGTCACAAGTGACAGGTAGCGCGCCCTTGGGGCGACCGTGGTGAGCCCACCGACCAGCTGCGCCTCAAGACTCTGGTCGAGCTGCCTTACGCCGAGGACGTCGAGGCCCGCGATGAAGTCTCTGTATCGGTCGTTCCAGCTCAACTGCATGACCGACCAGGAACAGAGATTGCGTGCAACTCGGCTTCCAGCCGAAACGGTTCCTGGCACGCCGCCCGACTTCGCATCACACTCCGTGGGCAGAGCATTCGGGGTCGCCAATCGACGGCCGGACCGCGTCCGTGCGCCGATTGTCCCCGCTTTTCGGTTTCCGCTGTGGCGCCAGTCCCTCGCGGTAACGACACCTGACAACCGACCAAGCGGCGAAGGTCGCGGGTCGCGTCACCGGAACTGCACATTGGATACTCCCGGAGCGAGACGGTTTGAAGAGCTCCAACGCTACCATCCGCCGCGCGATGTCTCAACTGCGTCGGTGACGAGCGGACGCTCAGAATGGCCAAGGGGCAGCCCCGGGGCCCGCGGAGCGACCAAACGCCGCCTGATTGTTTCGCCGACTCGCTGTTTCGCTTCTTCGGCCATCGCTTTCGCTCTTTCGCTCCTTCGCCCGTTCGCTCTCGCTCCTTCGCTCGCCCACCAAAATCCGCTTGCCCCACTTCGCGAGACCGCACGAATGGGGAGCTTCTCAAACGCCTCAATCTCGGTTGGGGCGTTTGGCGTTTTGGGATGGTGCGCGGGGGGTAGTTACCTCTTGGCCAGCCGCCTTTCGAGGGCAATCGGCAGGCGCACGAACCTTTGACGGCCCCTCCTGCATTCTGAAGGTGTGGGCCCCTCGATTGGCTCGCGCGACCCGAGGGCCTCGCCGTGCTGCATCACCATGTTCTACCCTTCCCTGTCCGGGCATCGCGCCTGATGTTCTTGCCCGCAGTCGCCCTGCTCACGGGCCTCGCGGTCGCAGGCTGTGAACCGACCCGCACGGTTCGCTCCGAGAGCCCGGCAGCCCCGAAGGCCGCGGTGCCGTCCGAGACGGCGGCGCCCGCCTGCCTGCCCGGCGCTGCAGCGACCTCGCCCGACAGCTGCCTCGGTAGCGCAGGCGAAACGAAGCGCTCCGGCAGTCTGAACGTGCTCGGCGCGCCGTTACAGCCCTGCCCTTCTGCCCATCAGACCGGGTTTTACCGCGATGGCTTCTGTAACACGGGGGCCGACGATGCCGGCCTGCATGTGGTCTGCGCCCGCGTCACCGATGACTTCCTCAGCTACTCCCGGTCGCAGGGCAACGACCTCGTCACGCCGCGGGGTGGCTTTCCGGGCCTTCGCCCGGGCGATGGCTGGTGCCTCTGTGCACGCCGCTGGCAGGAGGCCTTTGAAGCCGGCGCTTCCGCGCCTGCGAGTGCTGCAGAAGTCGATGCCGCGAGCGCTACCAAGAACACTCCGATCCGCCCGAGGCCGCCAACACCGCGAGAAGAGTCGCGACCGGCGTGCGGAGTGGGCTTGATGGCATGTGAGGTTCGCAAGACTGTCTCCTTCGCGCGGAGGCGGCTGTCGCGGTTCACGGTTTGGGCCCGTGGTGATGCACTCATCCGCTGCCGTCTTGAGCATTTCCCGAGCCGTCGGCGTGGCCGCTACCTTCGTCGCCCGAGTCACCCGCGTCGGGTTCACGCGACGTGTCTGCGCCAGCGTCGCTGCCTGCGGTGTCGAGATCGGAAACGTCCTCAGGGTAGCAATTGATCAGCTCGCCTGTCAGCACCCAGACGGGGCAACCCCACTCGTCCGCGGATTCGTATCCAGCGGAGGAGTAGCCCGTCACCCAAGCCATCCAACACCCTTCTTGGTCGTAAAGACCGAGGGAGCCGACGCCGGAGGCGATGTCACGACGGCGGCGGCCCCCGCCGAAACTCGTACCCTGGGCCCCAGAACAGTTTTCGAGGCTGATCGAACAGCACTCAATCGAGTTGCCGTCCTCATCGATTCGAACATCTGAGACAGTGATAGTGTCTGAAGCGGTGGCGGAAGTGTCGACCAGCGAGGTTGCGTCGTGGTCGATTGGATCGCTGGAACCATTGCCCGGAGCCGGAGACCCCTCGTTGGCGCCGCAGGCACCCGTAACAAGGAGCATGAACGCGATTCGCCGCAGCGCTGCCCTGTTTGAAGTCTTCATGTCAGTACCCAAAAACGGATTGGGGTGCCGTGCCGCACCACCTGTCTGACTGAATCGACCGGCAGATGCCACGTTCCATTACTTGAAAATCGTTGCCGTCATGCAAATCGACGTTCACCGAACCGTCTGCAATGGGAACGAACCGAAGTTTCGGCGGATCGGCACGGCCGCCAGGGATGTCGTCAACCCACGCACCTTTGAGTGCGCCCAAGAACAGGTCCTCAAAGAGGTTGACGCCAGGTCCGGCGGTAGCGGGCTTGACCGCACCAACGGAGCCTGCGGCGTACGACCACCCGGTGCCCCATTTCCCAACAACGTTCTTTGGAAAGGTCCACGGCGTGGAGACCGGGTCGCCTGCTCCAACAATGGCCTGGCTGATCAGGAGGTCAGGCGGGTTAAGCGGGTGCCTTCTTCCTCGATGGCAGCGTGGATGCCGATCTGGTGTTCGGCTACGCGCAGCCCACCGCAACCTCGGATGGCCCCGACGCCCGCCATAGCTGCTGCTCCGCAGAAACCTCGGGCTCCGCCGACACGTCGGGCTCCGGAGAGGCTTCAGGTTCCGCAGACACGTCGGAGTCGGGCGAGAGCATCCGCGGAACCGCTCGGCCCGGTCTCCTCGACGCCCTACGCAGAGCGCACCGTCAACCGGGACTCGGAGTTTGCGTTCCGGGCCGGCGCGGAGATTTACGAACTGCTGGCGCCCAACGGCGCCATCTACGTGATGCAGTCCTACGCCCAGATTGTGGACCCCGCTCTGACCGAGAGCGACCTGGCCGGCTTGGGCGCCCGCCTCACGCTGCCCACGGGCTGGAGCTACCGGGCCCGTACGCTCGACGCACCGCTCCTTGTGACCACGCGTGGCGAGGCGACCGTGGTGCAGGACGAGCTGCAGAACACCTACTCGCGGTATGTGACCGGCGGGTAGGCGGTGCCCCAGCCGCAACGCCCGTAGCAACGAAGCGGAGGGAGAGGCCTGCTCGGGTTAGGAGGCTTCGGCAAACTGCAGTGGTTCGGCCCGAGTTCCGCGCGCCAGCGCGCCGAACTGGCGATAGAGTGCGGGCACGACGAACATGTTCAGCGCCGTCGAACTGAGCAGTCCGAAGAGGATGACGACGGCCATCGGCGCCTGAATCTCACTGCCGGGCTCGCCGCCTGAGAGTGCGAGTGGCACGAGCCCGAGTCCCGTCGCGAGCGCTGTCATGAGGATGGGCACGAGCCGCTCCTGTGCCCCGCGCCGGACGGCTTCGTCGATGTCGGTAACGCCCTCCTCCAACACGAGGTTCCGCAGATGGGAGACCAGCATGATGCCATTGCGGGTCGCGATGCCGAAGAGCGTGATGAAGCCGACCAGCGAGGCGACGGAGAGGATGCCACCCTCGAAGTAGACGCCAGCAGCGCCGCCGATGAGCGCGAGCGGAAGGTTCAGCATCACGAGGACTGCGTCTCGGATGGAGCCGAATGCCGCATAGAGGAGGCCGAGCATGCCGAAGAGGCAGGCGAAGCTCAGGAGGGCGAGGGTCCTGGTCGCACCCTCAGCGCTCTCAAACTGCCCGCCGTACTCCACACGGTATCCCTCCGGCAGGCTCACGTCGCGCGCCACGGCCGCCTGAATGTCTCCTACCACGCTGCCCACGTCGCGCTCGGCGACATTGCAGCTGACGACCAGCTTTCGCTGCACGTTTTCGCGGCCAATCTCGTTCGGACCGCGGTCGCGTTGGAGCTCGGCAAGGGCGCGCAGCGGGACGCGCGAGCCGATGGGGGTGGTGATGAGCAGCTCTCCGAGGTCCTCGAAGTCTGTCACGCGGGAGGGCTCCGTGCGGACCACGAGGTCGAAGACCGCCTGACCCTCCATGACCTGCGAGACCACGTGGACACCTGAGCCAACCTCGAGCGCCTGGGCGACATCGGCGACCCGCATGCCGTGCTGTGCGATGGCGACGCGATCAAAGCGGACGCGGGCGAAGGGGATGTCGGACTGCTGCTCGCGCGCGAGGTCGACCACACCGGGCACGCTGCCCATGGCGGTCTCCACCTCGGCGCCGAGCCGGCGCAGCTCCGCGAGGTCATCGCCAAAGACCTTCACCGCGATGCTGGCCCTCGTGCCGGAGAGCATGTGGTCGATGCGGTGTCCGATGGGCTGACCAATGGTGATGTTGAGCCCAGGAAGCATGGAGAAATCGTTGCGCAGCGCTTCGAGGAAGACATCGCGCGAGCGCTCACCCTCCCGCAGCGTTACGTCGACTTCGGAGGCGTTCACCCCCTGCGCGTGCTCGTCCATCTCGGCCCGTCCGGTCCGCCCC
>CANMDT010000080.1 GCA_947496715.1 Myxococcales bacterium | reverse complement strand
GTAGGCCGGTGCGGGCGCGCCATAGGCCGGAGCCTGTCCGTAGGCCGGCGCGGGCGCGCCATAGGCCGGAGCCTGTCCGTAGGCCGGCGCGGGCGCCCCGTATGCCGGGGCCTGTCCGTAGGCCGGCGCGGGCGCGCCATAGGCCGGAGCCTGACCGTAGGCCGGAGCGGGCGTCCCGTAGGCCGGTGCGGGCGTCCCGTAGGCTGGTGCGGGCGTCCCGTAGGCTGGTGCGGGCGCAGGCTTGGGCGCAGTGTAGGCAGGTGCCGCCGGTGGCGGTGTGTAGGCAGGCGCAGCGGGCGCAGGCTTGGGCGCGGGAGGCGCGGTGTAGGCCGGAGCGGCAGGAGCAGGCTTGGGCGCAGGCGCAGCCGGAGCCGGCGAAGCAACGACAGCTACCGGCGCGGGGGGCTCGTAGGTAGGGATGGCCATCATGGGCGCAGCAGCCGGCTGCATTGGGGCCGCGGCGGGAGCCGCAACGACGGGCGCGATTGCCTCTGGCGGCAAAATCGGCGTTCCCTTCACCAGGTCGGTAGCAGGAAAGCGCTGGAGCGCGGTCGCGACGCCCGCGGCGAGCGAATAGGCGCCCGACGAGACGTTGCTGAGCTCCTTGTTGAACTTCTGCTTCGGCCCGTTGGCAAAGAGCCCATCTTCCGCGCGATAGACGAAGGTGAGCGCCTCAAAGCCGTCGGCCCGCTTTACCACAACGCCCACGACGACGAACTTGGCGCCCTGACGGGCCGTCAGCTCCTTCATGTAGGGCAGCAGGCCGTCGCCAATTGCGCCGCCAGCCACCTCCGACCGGAGCGAGCGGAGGTAGCGCGGCTCCACGCCGCCGGCTCCTCCACCACCCGTGCGGCCGATATCGATCTTTGCGAGCGCGGTACGGCCTCGCTGCACATTGATGACCTGACCGGAGAACTGACCGCCCTCACCTGCGACCGTTACCCAGTGGTCGCCCACCGGCAGATCCTCAAGCGTTACAGGGCCATTGCCACGGGGCTGACCGTCCACGCTCACCGCCAAACCTGCCGGTGTCGTCTGAACCGTGAGCGACCCCTTGCCGTTACGGCTCATGCCGCTCCGGACCGAGTCGAAGAACTGCTTGTAGGCTTGGCCCGACGACTCGAGCGCCTCGCCGGCCGGATTCAACGCGAGCGCCTTGAAGAGCGTCGAGCGCGCCATCTCCTGGTCGTTGGCCTTGAACTGCGCCTCGGCCAGTTTGAAGGTCGCGTCGACGATGGGCGTCGCATCGCCGAGCTCCGACGCGTTCTTCTTGAACTTGTCGAGCGCCGTCGTGAGCAGTTCGGCAGCACCATTGAAGTCGCCGACCGCGATCAGCCCGATGCCCTTGCTGTAGTCGGAGGTTGCCTCGTCAAGGCCGGCGTTGCCCGAACTTCCCGCCTTTGCCGAAAGCAGGTCGCTGGTGAACTTTACCCGAACCGTCTGCAGGTTCTGCTTGAGGCTCTCATTGATGCGCCGCGCCACGCTGTCGCTGGCGTCTCGGCCGAGCGGCGCAAGGTCCACGTAAAAGACATCGCTCGAGGCCTGCGCCTGCGCTGCTGACGGGGCGGCAACAATGCCCGCGCCCACGAGTCCGCTCATCAACAAGGCACGTGACAGCGCCAACGCTGCCGTCCGATGCAATCCGCCTGACATGGTCCGCTTCATTCGAAAGGCTCCTGACATTGCATGCACCTGCAAATTCCCACGTAAAACACGCAGGAACTGGCTTCTCAAGTAGAAGAGGCAAGATACCACGCTGGATCAAAGACCGTCAATGCGACACCTCGGAAATGCGCCCATCCGCGAAGGCCTACCTCGCCGCTCGCTAGACGGGTCTGCAGCGCGCGAGTATCGACGCCAGACTCTCTGCTACCCCTTTTCGGAAAGGCCTGCGTGACTTCATCGCTCTCCAGACCCTCGCTCGACGAGATCGCCGTCGCGGTGCTCAGCGCGATTGCGCCGCTCGGCCACCCTGTGGCGGAGAGGTATGTGCGGTCGATGCGTGCCATCGCGGTCACCCAGGCTGGTGCAGAAGAGAGCTTTGATAACGGCAAGCAGGCTGATTGGGTCTACTTCGGGCTCGCTGCCATGTCGCCGCGCGAACGGGACCTCGCCTGTCTCCGCGATGCAACCGCCGCAACGCCGCGGCTCACGCTCGCACGGCTCTCCGAGGAGCTCGCAACAAGCGGTCCGCTCCGTGGCTGGGCTGCCCTGATCGCCGCGGCAAGGCAGCAGCAGCTCGCCGCCTTCGCGGCCGAGCTTGAGCCCTTTCGCGGCAGCGGCTCGCCGCTCGAAGCGCTCTTTCCAGTCGTCGAAGCGTTCATGAACAGCGTGGCCGCGGCGCAATCGCAGGTGGAGCCGAGCAGCCCGCTGATGGCAGTCTCAGCCATTGCGCCAAGGATCCAGCCTGCGTGGGCTCCGGCCCCTGATCCTTCTCCCGTCGCAGCGAAGCCCGAGCCCGTCGCCACGAAGCCCGAGCCCGTCGCAGCGAAGCCCGAGCCCGTCGCCGCACCGAATGCGCCGATCGCAGCCCACGCAGAGCCGCTGCCCGAACCTACACCGCGCCTCGCCGAGACTAGGCCGGCGCCGGCGCGAAGCCTTGCGGAGACGGTGGCAGATCTCGAGGCAACTGCTCGCAAGACCACAGACCGGCAGGCGCGGGCCGCGCTCTATCACCGCATCGGCCTGCTCCATGCCGAACAGCTCGGCGCGCCGCGCAGCGCCCTGGAGAGCCATCTGCTTGCCTTCATGCTCGACCCGCTCCCCTACGACCACTTTGTGGCTGTGGAGCAGGCCTGCCGAGCGATGGATCGCCACAAAGATCTTGTCCACATCTACCAGTCGGCAATCGAAGCACTGCAGGATGGCGCTGCCTATCCAGTCTCTGCGGCGGAGCTGCTCTGGCGCTGCCTGCAGACGCAACAGCACAACCTGCTCCGAGAAGCAGACGCTGCAGATACCGCGGGCCGACTCGTCCTAGAGCCGTCTGCCGACGCAGCAGTGCTTCGACGGCTGCTGGTCTGGATCCAGGAACAGCGCCCGACGGACGATGCGCTGATGGCGCTCGTCTCCTCGCGGCTGCCCTCGCCCTAACGCCCACCAACCCACCAATGGGTGGTGGGAGTGCCTGGAACTACTGACCCTTGAGCTGCGACAGGCGGTCGAGGATGCGGGCGCTCGCCGACGCATCGACCTCCACCGACGGCTGGGCCTGCAGGTGAAGGAGTGCACGCGCCTCCATCTGCCGCACCATGTCGGCAAGGTCGGTGCTCGCAAAGGTGCGCATCTCGAGCTTGGTCTCGGGACCCTCGCTGAGACCCTTGCGCATCCGGACAACCATCTCCTCTTCGTGGGTGAGGGTGGTCGTCTCAATCTTCGTAGTCGTTGTGACTTGCTTGACGCTCTGCTTGTTCGTCATGATTTCCTCCAACGACGGCCGATGCTGGCCGCCAAACGATCGAAAGGTAAAGGCCACCCGACGGGTTGCCAAATTTTTTGAGGCCTGCAACGCAGTCCGCTCTCTTCGCTTCATCCAAAGGGGCCGAAACCCATGCAAGAACTGATTGACCGCTACTGCCGCTTCGACCGCACCGGCGCCGATGGCGTCCGCTACCAGACCACCACCGCAGTTGCGCTCGTTGAAAACGGGCTGCTCCACAAGATTCCTGCGGCGATTGTTCCCTTTGTCCGGACCGGGCCGCTCGCCATCGTCTGCGATGCCATCACCCGCGCCATCGCAGCCGATGCCCTCGATGCCCTCCTGCAGCAGGCTGGCTTTGAGACGGTGCTCTTCGAGCTCGCCCCTTCGCCGGGCGAGGAGCTCCCCAACTGTGACGATGCGACCATCGACCGGGTGGCCGCGCTCCTCGCTACTGCCGACTTCGGGTTCGCGATTGCTGTAGGCGCCGGCACCCTCAACGACCTCGTCAAGATGGCTGCCCACCGTCGCAGCATCCCCTACGCCTGCGTCGCGACCGCGCCGAGCATGAATGGCTTCACCTCCTCCATCGCCGCGATCCTCTCAGACGGGGTCAAGACGACGCAACCCTGCACGCCGCCCATCGCGGTCTTTGCAGACCCCGTCATCCTGGCCGCTGCGCCCTACCGGATGATCGCCTCCGGCATCGGCGACCTCTACTCCAAGCCGGTCAGCAATGCAGACTGGCGGCTCGCGCATCGCCTTCTCGACCAGCCTCACAGCAGCATCGTCATGGAGATCGTCGAGGCCGGCTCTGCCCTGCTCGATGGCGTTGCGGAACGGCTCCCGGCGCGCGACCTCGACGCCGTGGCCAAGCTGGCCGGCGCACTCATGCTGTCGGGGCTCGCGATGCAGGCGGCCGGCAACAGCGGGCCGGCCTCCGGCGGCGAGCACCTCATCTCGCACTATATCGACATGACCTCGGTCGCCTTCGGAGAGAGCCACGACTTCCATGGCTGCCAGGTCGCCGTGGGCACCATCGTCACCTCTCGCCTCTACGAATACCTCGCGGCGCAGGACCCGGCCAGCTTCGACATCGAGGCCCGCGTCGCCGCGCTCCCCAGCTGGGAAGAAAAGTCTGCCGCGATCGATCGCGACTTCGGGCCCCTCGCCCCCGCCGTCCGGGAGCACGCGCGGAAGATCCATCCCACGCCCGAAGCGCTCCGCGCACGCCTCACGCGACTGCGCGACAACTGGGACTCCATCATCGCCGATGTCTCCACGACGCTGCGGCCGTCGGCTGATCTGGAGGCCGAGCTCATCTCGGCGCAGTGCCCTACCCGCTTCCCCGAGATCGGTGTCGCGCGTGAGCGGGCCCGCAGAGCGGTGGTGCTTTCTCGCGACATCCGTGCCCGCTTCACCATCCTCCACCTCGCAGCCGACCTAGGCCTGCTCGAACCCTTCGCCGACCTCGAGATGGCGCGGGCCTTCGGCTAGCCGCCGAGCGCGCGGATGAGGTCGGCACCACGCGGGGTCTTGCCGACCACCCGCACCTTGCGACGCTGCTTCGAGACCACCTCGAGGTGGAGTTCCACATCGAGGAGTTCTGCCACCGCGCCGATCCGCTCGGGCCACTCCACCAGAGCGGCGCGGGCGGAGGTATCGAGCAGCGATAGCTGCGGCAGGCGGGCGTCGGAGAGCCGGTAGAGGTCGGCATGCAGCAGTGCACCGCGCAGGTAGTAGTGCTCGATGGCGTAGGTTGGCGAGGCCACCTCCTCTGCGCCATCGGAGGACCAACCCAGCTTGCAGAGCGCCGGAACGAGGCGGGCAGTGAGCGTTGTTTTGCCCGCGCCGACCTCGCCGATCAGGCCGATCCAGAGCGTCTCGCTGCGGGTGGCCGAGGGCGCTGTTACGGCATCGATCGCTGCGGCCAACCGCTCCGCAAACCGGCCCGTGGCAACGAGCGAGGCGAGCGATGCTTCGCAGACAGGTGCAGGCCCCGCGGGGTTCACGCGCCCTTCGCTCGCCTGTCAGCAAACCGTCCCTGGCTCACTGGACAACGAAGGGGAAGGCGATGTTCATCGGCAGGTCGTTGAAGGCCGGGAAGCGGATGGCGCGGAAGGTCCTGATCATGCAGAGCTCCAAGGTCTTGGAGGAGTCGCCGGCGCTCTCGAGCCGTACATTGAAGACCTTTCCATCGGCCCGGACCGACCAGTTGACCGTCGCGCCCTTGAAGTTCGGGTTGGCGCGGAGTTCGACGCCGAAGCAGCGCTGCATGCGCGGCAGATTGGTACGGAGCGTGGTCTGGATCTCGTCGTTGGTCAGCTTCCGCGGCGGTCCGGCCGCTGCAAGATCCATCGCGGCGAGGTCCTCTTCGGGCTCCTCGGAGGGAAACCCCTCGGGCACCGATCCGACGGTCGGGTCGGGCCTCTGGAAGAGCTCGGCCACGAGCGCGCTGTCGGCGGCCAGGGCCTGATAGGTGGGCTTCTTCACCTCGAAGACCTGATCAAGCGTGGGGCGAACAAGCTTGCCATACTCGATGATGCGGGGTGCGGGCTGGAACTTGAGGTAGGCCGCAAAACCGCCTGCTGCGATGAGAAGGAGGAGCACCACGACGACAGAGGCAGTGCGGACCGCCTTGCGTCCGATTTCGCTCCGCTGCTCACCCTTTGCCAGACGACGCTTCTCGCGGCGCGGGATGAAGTCGAGCACAAAGTCGCCGAAGGCCGGGACATCGATCAGCAGCGAACTCTCCTTCTTGTAGAGGTCGAACACGCGGGTGTTTTCGTCGATCTCTCCGGCCTCTAGCTGCCGCTCCACCTCTGACTGCGGGTAGGGGCCGTAGTCGCGGCCCCGCTTCTGGATGACCCAGCGCGGCTCATCGAGGACCCCATGCTTGCCCGAGCTGCTGTGCTGCGGATGGCTGCTGCCCGAGGGCGAGAGCTGCACCGGCGGGACGCTCGATGCGCTCGCGCGGCTGGCAGGCGCCGGGAAGGCAGGGATGATGACCGAAGAGTTGCGGCGGAAGGCGGGTGACTCACCGCTCTGCGGCCCCTGCGAGGGCGGCGCATTCAAGCTCTGAAAGACAATGCCGAGCGCGTAGGAGAAGTCGTCGGCGCTTGCGATCCGAGATCTTGGGTCGTGCGCGAGGCAGGTCTCGAGCAGCGCCCGCATCTCGGGCGTGAAGCGGCTGCTGATCTCCTCGAGCAGGGGGAGCATCTGGTCGTGGGTCGGGTGGGTGCCGGCCGCCAGCGCGATGGTCAGGACACCGAGCGCATAGAGGTCGGACGCACGCGAGTTCTCCGAACCGCCCTCCCAGAGTTCGGGCGCGACATAGGCGCTCTGCGCAAACATCTCTTCGCGATGGGCGGAGGCGAAGAGCAGTCGCGCGTAACCGACGTTGACCACCTTGATGCGGCCATCGGGCTGCACAAAAATGTTCTCGCTTGTGAGCGCGCCGTGCGGGCCGACCCGATGCAGGATGGCGAGCGCCGAACTGACGCTCGAGAGCAGGTTGAAGATGGAGCGGAAGGAGAAGGTGGCGCCGCGGGCGATCCGGACGTCGAGCGCAGAGCGCAGAGTCTGCCCATCCACATACTCCACCACGAGGACGGTCCTGCCTCCGGCACGCGAGGTGCCGTAGAACCGCTGCAGGTTCGGGTGCATGACGCCGCAGAGCTGGTCGAGCTCGTTGGCAAAGAGCGGCACAATGGCCTCGACTTCGGCAGAGAGCAGCTTCGCCACGACCGCACCGAAGCGTGGGTGTTCACCACGATAGCTCTCTCCACCTGCCGACTGGCCGAGGAACTCGGTGATGCGCGTTCCGTCGTCGAGAACGGTCCCGAGCGGAAGCGAAGGCGGGTGCAATTCAGCGGCCATCTACGAGCCGCCGGCTGGCGCGAAGGAGAGGTCGGCTACCCACTTACCGGCCTCCTGTCGCCAATGGGTCTGAACCGTCCGGCCGTCACGGAGTGTCGCCTCGAGCGTGACCTGATCCATGGACTCCTTCACCCGCTTGACCGAGGCGATGGCGCGGGGTGCGGGGACACCGGCGGCCGCGAGGACGGCGCGACGGGCGGCAGCGCCTTCGAGCTCGGGTCCAAGCGCGGCGATGGCAGCATCAAGCTGCTTGTTCGACGAAGCGGAAAGGTAGCTGGTCACGCCCGGGTCGCCGCTGAGCAGCGCGTAAAAAAGCTCCCGCTCTGCACTCTCGGGCGAGCCTGCAGCGTTGGGGTCTCCTCCAAGACAGCCGACAAGCAGCAGAGACATCAGCGGCAGCAGTGCTGCTGTTGTGCGCAAGCGGCTCGTCGAAGCTTTTGCCTTGTGGGAGACGATAGAATACATTTCGCACATCCTACGAGAGCAAGACGGAAACCGTCAAGATGAAGCACCTGTTCCGCCTACTACCCTGTCTGTTGCCGCTGCTCTTCGGGGTGGCTTGTGACCAGCAGGCGCCGACCGACTCTCCGGAGGGCGGCCTCAACAACTTTGCCGCCGCCCTCTTTGCACAAGATTCGGCCGGGCTCTGGCGTACGCTCTCGCCGGAGACGCAGCAACTCTTTGCCGCCTCCTACGCCTCGCTGGTGAAGACCAAGACGCTGATTGCCAGGCTACCGGCTGCGGATCAGGCAGCGGCGGCCAGCAAGACCGGGGTCGCAATCCTCGAGCGGGTCTCCTCCCCCGAGCAGCTCTTTGCCGAGCTCCTCTACAAGGAGAACATCCCCTCCGAGGCCGCCTTCGTAGATGGCATCAAGGTGGTGGATGCGGTGCAGACCGATGGCACCCACGCCACCCTCGTGACCACCTCCCATCAGGTCTATCAGATGGTCCGCGCCGTGGATGGAAGCTGGCGCGTCGGCTCTCCCGTGCACGAGGCGCTCACCAAGGCGCTCGCGCAGGTCGAAGCCAATCGCTCCAACGTGGAGGCGGCGGTGGAGGCCTTCGGGAGCACCAACCGCGGCACCGATGCGCTCCTCGACCTCGTCAAGCGGGGCGGCTCCGCTGCCGGCTCGGGCGCCGGCTCGGGTTCAACCCGCTAACGGCGTTGTGGCGGCGCACTCCGGTGCAGGTCGCGCGGCGTGCAGCTGGTCTTGAACTGCCCGCTCCACCTTTCCGCCTGCGGCTTGGACAGCCCCGCACGGTCACGGAGCGAGGTCGCATCCGGTAGGCCGCCGGCCGCTGCATGCTGCAGGAGTTTTGCAGCGGTCGCGGGCGGCACGCCAAGCAGCGGCAACAGCTCGTCATCAACGGCCCACCAGCAGTGGGGCGGCCCCTCCGCGGCGAGGGCGGCGGCTGTGTGACCGCGCCAATCCGTCGGCTCGGCCCGCTCGAGCCGGCCTGCCCGCTCGCGCACCGCGATGGTCGGTGGTGGAGGAGCAGCGCGATCTACCGCATCGGCAGACGTGCGCGGGCGGACCAGCAGCGCGAGAAAGAGGAGCGTGGCAAAGAGTTCGCGCTGGGCGCGGCGGGAACGGGCGTCGGACATGAGACCTCCTGGGACCTCTCATTGTCGGCATCCGACCCCCGATTGTTGCAGCGGTCAGCGGTCGGCGCTCCGCCAGCGCGCCGCATCGGGGTGGCGGCGCACCCATTTTACCCAATAGTTGGCGGCCTGCTCTCTGCCCCAGCGCCAGGATTCGGCGGCATTCCCGGTTACCCGACCCAGATCCTCCTGCGCAGCGCGCCGGACGGCGAGATCTCGGTCGCCAGCCAGCGGGGCGAGGCTCGTCGCATATCCATGCGCCGACCCAAACGGCTCGGCGCCCCGCGCTGCCAGGCCAGCCTTCCGGATGGAGAGCCAATCGCGGCCCGCGACCTGGGCGAGCCGGGCGCGCCAACGCGCCGCCCGGTCTGCACGCGCGCCAGCGTCATCGCCCGCTGCGCCTTCGGGCTGCCAGAGCAGCAGGAGCCGAAGTGTCGACTCGGCCGCCAAGGCGACCGGTAGGTCATCGCCTTCGACGAGCCCGGCGACCCGGGGGAGCGCCGAGAGCGCATGCGCCCGGGCAATCCCCTCCAGCGCGACGAGGCGGAGGTCTGCCTCCTTGCCGGAGAGCCTGACCACAGCGCTTCGCGACAGCGCTGAGCTGAGGATCGCCTCGGCCGACGGACCGCCCACCTCTCCGAGCGCGAGCAGGATGGCCCGCTGCACCCGCGGCTCCTCTTCACTCTCCATGCGGTCAGCGAGCAGCGGGGCGACACGCGGCGGCGCCAGCGCAGCGGCGGCAAAGACCGCTGCCTCCCGCACGCGCGCCACAGGATCGCTCAGCGCGGCGAGAACGGCCGGCGCCTGCTCCCCGCCGCCGCGCCAGGCGATGCGCTCCCGCGCGGCCACCCGTACCTCCGGCGCCTTGCCGTGGGCAAAGAGCGCAGCCTGCTTGAGCCGGCCTTCGCGGATGCCCTCGAAGGTCTCCACACCGGGGAGGATGCGGGAGCGGTTCGCGCAGCCAGCACCCCGATCGGCGCGGCCGCAGTAGATGCGGATGTGGAGGTGATCGTCATGCGGGATCTCCCGGCCCGGCTGCATCAGCATGGAGGCGGCCCGCTGCACCACTGCCGGCGGCTCCCCGAGCTGACGGGCATGACCGAGCAGCAGGGCGCGCAGCGGGTCGGAGATGAAGAGATACTCCATCTGCACCTGCGGGTCGGTGGCGAGCGCCCGCACGAGGAGCCAGTTCCGGGCCACATCGAAACGGTAGAAGCCATCGAAGTCGCGACTGCGGCCGCTGCCGTCGAAGCGGACAAGGTCGGGGAGCAGCACGGGGCGGCCGCGCGGGTCGGTCGCATAGAAGGCGAGGTCGGCATCGCGGCCGGCGTTGTGGCTCACGGAGTAGGGGATGTCGCCACCCTCGCGGCGACCGATGTTGCCCACGCCGAGCACCGCGCCGGGCGAGGCCGCGGCAACGGCGTCGGAGGCCGATACGATGGCGCCGATGAGCTCCTGCGTGCCGTAGAGCAGCTTGCGCGAGAGCTGGCGCGGCAGGACAGCGTAGTGATCGCCGGGCAGCGGCAGCGGGCGGGCGCTGACGATGAAGCCATCTTGCGCCGTCCCCACCGAGAGGCTCCGCCCCTTGGGCTCGTCCGGCAGGTAGGGGAAGAGCCGCTCACGGCCCCGCTTCACCATCTCCTGCTGCGCCGCGCGCGGTGCGGTCTCGAGGCCGAAGAGGTCCCAACCACGATCCGTCGAGGCAGAGGCGGACGGCGCGACAAGCACCGACAGGCAGACCACGACCAGCGCCATGGAGAGACTGCGTGCGGCCTCCCACATGCCGCCAAAACGGCCGCGCTGTTCCACTCCGTTTGCCATGCCCGCTAACTATCCCATCGGAGCGCCGCGAGCCAATGTTGGACGGCGTGTCGGCGACCTACTTGCCCCGCATCGCACCTTCCGACTATCGAGCGCGCCCTCAACCAGCAGCAGGAAATCAGATGAGCCAATCCTACATCATCGGCGTCGCGGGCGGGAGCGGGAGCGGCAAGAGCACCGTCGCTCGCACCATCATCGAGGCGATGCTGCCCGGCAGCTGCGCCATCATCGACCACGACTCCTACTACCGCGACTTCAGCCACCTGAACTTCGAGGAGCGGGCGGCGCTGAACTTCGACCACCCAGACGCGCTCGAGACCTCGCTGCTCGCCAGCCACCTCGACGAGCTCCGCGCGGGCCGCTCCTTCGAGAAGCCGGTCTACGACTTCCGAACCCACACCCGCACGCCCGTCACCTCCACCGTTACGCCGGCCCGCACCGTAGTCGTCGAGGGCATCCTCGTGCTCGCAAGCGCCGAGCTACGCGCCCGGTTCGACCTCATGATCTTCGTCGAGACCGACGCCGACATCCGTCTGATGCGCCGCATGCGCCGCGACATGGTGGAGCGGGGCCGCTCCTTCCTCGATGTGCGTGATCAGTACTTCGCAACCGTCCGCCCCATGCACGAGCAGTTCGTGGAGCCGAGCAAGCGGCACGCCAACATCCTGCTCCCCGAAGGGGGCCAGAACACCGTGGGCATCAACCTGATAACGCAGGCGCTGCTCTTCCGCGCCCACCCTCGGAACGTCTCCGAGGTCTAGGCCGGGTCGGGCGTCCACTCGGCCCAGGCGTTGGGCGTCTCCCAGATGCGGAGCCGCACCACCGTGACGCCGGTACCCGCGAGCAGTTCGTTCGCCTTCACCGCCAGCTCGGCCGCGATGTTCTCGGCCGTCGGCGGTGCCTCCATCCAGTAGATGGGGCGACCGAGCGCCTCGTTGGAGGCAGCGATCGCGAGCGCGGCCGGGTCGCTATCGCCGCGCATCAGAATGGCGGTGTGGTCCCACTGCGCGTCGACCCAACCGCCGACCCGCTCCTTGATGACGCCGAAGTCGACGATGCGGCCGAGCGCGTCGAGCGAGGGTGCGTGGCAGGTCACCTCGGCCACATAGCGGTGGCCGTGGAAGGCGCGGCAGCGTCCCTCGTGGTTGGGGATGCGGTGCATGGCATCCCATTCAATCCGGCGTGTGCAGACGAGCATGAAACCTCAGCGTTAGATAGGCGCGGCAGAACTAGTGCCACGCCGCAGGAGGCGCAAACTTCGCCCCGACTCTCGACATCACCGGCTCCCCCTTCTACCGCCACTGTCTCTCTCGGAGTCTTCGCAAACCGCCGTGCCGCACCACCCCCTCACAGACAGCCATGGACGCCGTGTAGACTACCTCCGTCTCTCGGTGATCGACCGCTGCAACCTGCGGTGCGCCTACTGCATGCCGGCGGAGGGGATGCGGTTTGCTCCGCGGCGCGAGCTGCTCACAGACGACGACATCCTCTTCGTGCTCCAAGAGGCCGCAGCGCTTGGCTTCACGCGGCTCCGCATCACGGGTGGCGAGCCCTTGCTGCGGCCAGGACTGGCGCAGCTTGTTGCGCGCATCACGGCCGAAACGCCCTTCGACGCACCGGCACTTACGACCAACGGGCTGCTTCTCGCAGCGCAGGCTGAGGCGCTCGCCGCGGCGGGGCTGAGCCGCGTGAATGTGAGCATCGATTCGCTCCGCCCAGACCGCTACGCCTTCATCACGCGCAACGGCCTCATCGACAAGGTCTGGCGCGGCATCGAGGCCGCCACGGCGGCCGGGCTCGGACCCATCCACATCAACACGGTGCTGCTCGAGGGCTTCAACGAGGATGAGATCGAAGGCTGGCTCGCGCTGGCGCGCGACAACCCCTTCACCGTCCGCTTTCTCGAACTCATGCCGGTCGGCGAAGGCGCCGAACTCACGCGGCACGGCCGCTTTGCAAACCTCTCTGCGATGCGCGACCGATTGGTCGCGACGCACCAACTTGTGCCCTGCGCTGCAGACGGCTTCGGGCCGGCCCGCACCTGGCAGCAGCCCGGCGCTGCGGGGAGCGTCGGCTTCATCACACCGCTTTCGCACGGATACTGCGACAGCTGCACCCGGTTCCGCCTCACGGCCGTCGGCGAGCTCCGCGCCTGCCTCGCAGACGACCGCCAGGTCTCTGTGCGTGAGGCGATCCTCGGCCGCGATCGGGCCGCGCTCCGCGAGGGCTTCGTCGAGGCCGCGCGGACCAAGATTATCGGCCACGCCTGGAACGTTGATTCGGTGACCCGCACCGGCATGTCGGAGCTCGGCGGATGACCGAAGGCATCACCATCCAGCTCACCTTCTACGGCCCGGCGGCAGCGCTCGCAGGGCAGCGCAGTCTGGGGCTCGAAGTGGCTGCGGGCACCACCATCGAGGGGCTGCTGCTGGTACTCCGGGAGCAACGCCCTGCCCTCGCAACACTTCTTCCCCGCTGTGCGACCGCTCTCAACGGGAGCCTTGTTCCCCCGGGGAGCCTGCTCGCTGGCGGGGACCGTCTCGACCTCCTCCCGCCCGTTTCCGGAGGCTAGATGGAGAGCGCTCGCTGGGTGACCGACCAACCGCTGCTGCTCGAACCGCTGCTCGCCGAGACGGAGAATGCCGCCTGTGGCGCACTCGTGGTCTTTGCCGGCACCGTCCGCGATCACCACGAGGGAAACCGGGTCTCGGCGCTCACCTACGAGGCCCACGAGACGCTCGCCGCCGAGGCCATTTCCACCATCGAGGCGCGCTACGAAGGCCAGGGGCTACGCTGCCGCATCTGCCACCGCACAGGTGCCCTCGCGCTCGGTGACACAGCCGTCCTGGTGGTGGTCCGCGCGCCCCATCGGCGCGAGGCCTTTGCTGCCGCCGAGGCCGCGCTGGAGGCGGTGAAGCAGGAGGTGCCCATCTGGAAGCATGAGCACTATGCGGCCGGCGAGAGCCGCT
>CANMDT010000079.1 GCA_947496715.1 Myxococcales bacterium | reverse complement strand
CGAGCATGCTCCCGTCGCACCGCCGTACCCGCTCGTTCTGGTCACAGGGGCCCAAGAGCCGCGCCGCGTCGCAATCCCGCGCCTGCTCGCAGTCGGTCGCATCGTTCAGGCACTGCACGAACTCGCACGACCCGAAGGTCGCCTTCGTGTAGCCGCTGAGCAGCACTTCGCCGTAGAACATGCCGCGCGAGAGATCGTCGAGGAAGGCCGCAGCGGGCAGGTTGAGGCAGGCCGCACCGCGGAGCGCTCCCTGCACCAACTGGCCATTGCTGAGGCCGCAGTAGAGTTCTGATGTCGCTAACGACCGGTCCGGTGTGGGCAGCGGCGGGGCTTCGCGCGGCGGCGGCGGGCTGGTGTCGACGGGCGTGGTGTCCGCGGGGGTCGTGTCTGGCACCGCGGTGTCGGCCGGCGCTATGTCGGCGGAAGCATCCTCCCTTACGACGGACGAATCGGTTGTGGCGGTGGTACCGCAACCTGACAGCGTGAGCAGCAGGAGGGAAATCAGGGCAGTGGCGCGAACGTTCATCCGAGAACCCCGGTTGGGAAGCCCGCCCGCGCTAGGTGGGGTCCGATTCTGGCGCAAGCCTGCGGCCGGCAGCGCGATCCGGCGGCGCTGCCTTCAGATGCCGGCCACGGCTGCGTCGAGCCGCGCAAGGTTCTCGTCGGTCCGGGCCTCCACGCCGCTCGCGGCGACCTCGTCCCGCTCCTCCTTCGTCTCATACCGCTGCAGCAGCGTCAGCCGCGTCCCCTGCGCCAGCGGCGCGAGGCGGTAGGTGGTCAACTCCTCGTCCAGGAACTCGTCGTCCTCCACCACCTGGGCGATGTCGAGCAGGGTAGGGCGCTCGAAGGCCACAAAGAGCCCCTTCATCGACAGGCTCTTCCGCGACTTGGCATGCCGCCAGACATAGTGGAAGCTCCCCTCCTCCTTTGCCTCGACGCTACACTTGACGAGGGACCAGCCGCCGCCGTTCGCCATCCAGCGCTTGAGGAGCTCGGGCTCGGTGAGGCCGCGGAAGAGGGCCTCTGCGCTGGCAGCGCAGTCGCGGGTAAGGAGCAGCGAAAGCTCGCCATCGAGGGTCAGGTCTGTCGCCATGCGGAGTCTCCGGCAGTGTGAGCGGCTCTCCTAGGCTGCAGGCGGCTGCGGGGGAAGCAGAACCGTAACCGCTCCGGCTCCCCGAAGACTCGGTCGCCTAGAAGCTCGCCGTGACGCCCAGCGCCACCGAGGTCGTCGCCCCGTCGTCGCCCACGGCGGCCTGCTTCACCTCAAGCATCGTGCTGAGGTGGGGCGTGGGGCTGTAACCGGCGACAAGCGTCACGTCGGCCTGGTCGATGGCCGCGTCGCCAAACTCCTTCTTGAGCTTGTCCACGCGGACGGTGAGGTTGGTCTTGTCGTTGAGCGCCTGGGTGGCGAGGAGCGTCCAGCCATTGGCCTGGTCACCATCAACGTCGGCAAAGAGATACTCGCCCGAGAGGGTGAGGCTGCCGAGCTCGTATCCGGCCGTCAGATTGGCCATGGTGCGGGCAGGAGTTTCGCCCTCCGGTGCGGGGCCATGCGTGGCGACCAGTCCAACCCAGAGGGGCCCTTGCTCCAGGTCGACCCGTCCACCGATCAGCGCACCGCCAACAGCGGCCGGTGTATCCCACTCGGCGGTGGTGAAGAGCTGCACCGAGCCTAGGGCCACCTCCTGCTTGATGAAGAGGCCGGTGAGGTTGGAGGGCACGCCGTAGGACCAGATGAGGCCGCCGCTCACGGTGGCGAGGTCGACGGGGTCGAGTGACTCGAGGCCGATGGGTGCGTTCTGCTTGCCCACGGTGATGGCCAGACCGTCGGCCGCGTCGGGGCTCCAGGTGACGAAGCCCTGCTCGAGGAGGCCGTCAGCGGCCCCGAGGGGAGACGAGGGGAAGTAGTTCAGGTCGAGCCCGATCTCGAGCTCGGGGTCGGGCGTGAAGCGGGCGTCGAGCTCTGCCTGGCCGAGCCCGAAGGCGACGCCGCGACCGCCGACGGGGAAGCCGTCGATGGGTGCGAAGAGTGAGCTGTCGACAAAGCCGGAGAAGGCGGGTGCGGCAGCCTCGACGGTCGCAGCGGGTGCTGGCGTCTCGAGGAGGATCGCATCTTGGGCGTTGGCCGCGGCGGACAGGGCGAAGAGGAGTGCAATCGTGAAAGCGGGAGCGGTTTTCGTCATTTTCTGCATGTTTCCTCCTGAAAACGCCGCAAATAGTGCAGCGCGTCAAACATGCGTTATCGGGCCGGCCGCTGTCAACTTCAAAGTGTGAACTACCGCACGACGGCTCTGACCTGCCGTCCGCCGACCTACCCGTTCTTGTTGCCTCGTCGCCTCCGCTCGACCATGCCCGCTCCATGCGTCGCCTCCTCCCCCGACTTTTTGCCCTCACGGCTGCCGCCGCCTTTGCCGGCAGCATGGCCCTCTTTGCCCTCGCCTGGCTCGGCCTGCCGCAGGTGGCGCTCCAGCGACAGCCCACGCTCCCCGCCACCGCTGCCGCCGCCATCGACCTCGCGCTGCTAGCCGCCTTCGGCCTCCACCACTCGCTCATGGCCCGCGACCGCGCCAAGGCCCTGCTTCTGCGCTACTGGCCCGCTCCGCTCGAGCGCTCGCTTTATGTCGCCGTCGCCTCTGCCTTCACCGTGCTGCTCATCCTCGCCTGGCAGCCGGTCGGTCCCGCGCTCTGGCGGCTGAGCGGCGCGCCGGCCCTCCTGCTTCAGCTCACCGCCCTCGCAGGGCTGGGCATCTCGCTGGCGGCAGCTCTCACCTTCGACCACCTCCATCTGATCGGCCTGCGGCAACTCTCGGCCCACGAGCGGGGCGAACCTGTTCCGCCCGCGCAGTTTGCCACACCCGGCCTCTATCGCCTCGTCCGCCACCCCATGCAGTCGGGCCTGCTCCTCTTCCTCTGGTCCACGCCGACCATGACCGTGGGAGGCCTCCTCTTTGCAGGCGGCCTCACCCTCTACATCCTCATCGGCTTGCACTTCGAGGAGCGGTCGCTTCGCGCCAGCTTCGGCGCCGACTACGAGGCCTACGCCGCCCGCGTGCCGGCCCTCATCCCCTTTCTGCGGCCGTAGGGCGACCTCGACCTAGGCGGCCGAGACTACTCCAGCGCCCCGAGCAGCAACGGTCCAAGCCGCCGCTCCGCACAGGGGCTCAGGTGGTCGGTGTCGCGGTACATGAGGCAGCCCTCGTCGTAGAGGCGGAGCGGCTCCTCGGCCTCAAACAGCCCGATGCGGGAGAGGTAGCGCACCTTTCCGGCGCGTCCGACGCGTTCGGCGAGCGCAGCATCGAGCATCCGATAGCGGCGCGCGATCTCCGGCAGCGCCCGCTCTTCCGCTCCGCGCAGCTCACGGAAGTTGGTCACATCCACATGGGGCTCAATGGCTGGGCCAACCCAGACCACAGGAACCACCGCTGCAACCCGCTCGAGGTAGGTCGCGGTCGCCTCGATGGCCGGCGTCGCGAGTAGGAGCGGCGGCAGCTCGGGTCTGCGGAACAGGTCGCGCGAGCCCGCGGCGCCGCGTCCCGGCGAGAAGAAGTAGAAGCCGGCATGTCCAAACACCACGCGCCTGATCTGCGCGCGCCGCTCGGTCGCGAAGGTCAGCGCAGCCTCGTAGTGGCAGCCGGCTGCCTGCTCGAAGGGCCTGCATCCGCCCTGCGCCAACCCCACGACGAACCGTTTGGAATCGGCCTGAGCCAGCATCCCGAAGAGCTGCAGGCCGTGCGAGTCTCCCACCACGAGGTCGGCCTTTCCATACTTGGCAGCGCAGCCATCGAAGCGGGCCTTGAAGGCCTCGGTCGGCATCGGCGCGAGGAACTGGCACTCGCCGAGCGCCTTGGGAGCGCGGTCGGCCCGGTCACCCGTGTTCTCCTTCATGGAGGCGTAGAGCGTCTGGTCGGCCGGCGAGAGCGATGCGACGAACCGGCTCTCGAAACCACCCGCTGCGATGCCCGCGCCGCCCACCGCAACGAAGGCGAGACTGCCAGCGAGCGACCAGCGGAAGATGCGGGCCTGGTTGAAGCGGGCGTCGCGGAAGGGCTGCTCGACCCAGCGCCAGCTCGCATAGGCGAGGGCAAAGGTGAGGGCGATGAGCCCCGCCTGACCAGCCACAGAGAGTGCACCGGCGCTCAGGTAGCGGGAGAGGGCAAACAGCGGCTGATGCCACAGATAGGCACTGTAGGAGACGAGGCCCACGCCCACCATCGCCTTCGTGGAGAGCAGCCAGCCGGCGGGGTCGGTGGGCCTGCTCCAGGTGAGGTAGAGCATGGTCCCGACCACGGGCAGCAGCGTGGAGAGCCCCGGCGTGGGCGTGCTGCTGTCGAAGGCCGCGACGGCGACTGCCACCATCGCGAGGCCGAGCGTGGAGAGAAGCCCTGCGAGCCGCGCCGGCATCCTGTCGCGCCAACCAGCTCGAACAGCATAGGCCACAAGGACACCCGCCAGCGGCTCCCAGAAGCGGGTAGGGAGCAGGAAGAAGGCGGGCGTCGGCTTGTGAAGCGAACCCCAGTCGGCAGCAGCCAGGCTCGCGGCAAACAGGAGCGCGAACGAGGCCAGCGCAAACGACCGCGATTGTCTCCGCAGCAACAGCAGCATCAGCGGGAAGAGCAGGTAGAACTGCTCCTCGACGGCCAAGCTCCAAGTATGGAGCAGCGGCTTGAGCTCGTTGGTGGCTGCGAAGTAACCGCTCTCCCGCCAGAAGAGCACGTTCGAACTGAAGAGCGGCACAGCTACCAGGCTCCGCGCGAAGCGGGTGAGGTCGTCGGGCATCAGCACCAGAGCTGCAGCAACCGTCACCGCAGCCATCATCACATAGAGCGCAGGCAGGATGCGTCGTGCCCGCCGCTCGTAGAACTTCACCAGCGAGAACCGGTCGCCCTCCACCTCTGCCATCAGGATGGTCGAAATCAGGTAGCCGCTGATGACAAAGAAGACATCCACGCCCAAAAAGCCGCCGCCGAAGCCTGCGACACCGGCGTGAAACAGGATAACGGTCGAGACCGCCACCGCCCGGAGACCGTCGACTTCGCGCCTGTAATTCATCGCTGTCTGCCGCCGCTGTTCATGCGGCGCGCTTACCCCTGCCGGACGGGTGGGTCAACAGGGCGGCTGTCCGCTTGGCCTCCGCCTGCGCAGCAGGTAGGGGCCTGCCTCACTCCCCAATCTACGAGGCCCCATGACCTGTCTACTCTGTGCCTCAACCGCCGACCTTGTGCAGGTCACCCTCGAGCCCCGTCGGACACCCGCTGACGAGGTGACGCTGTGTGGTGCCTGCAGGAGCCATCTCGAAGGAGGCTCGTTGCGTGACGCCGCCGCCTGCGCCTTCCTCCGCGACACCATTTGGAGCACGAATGAGGTCACCCAGGCGCTCTCGTGGCGCATTCTCTCGCGCTATGGCGGTGAGGCCTGGGCCACCGAGCTGCTTGAGCAGGTCTGGCTCGACGAGGGGCTCGCCGCCTGGGCCGCAGCAGGCCTCGCACCTGCCGCCGCGAGCGACGATGGGCTGGTGGTCCGCGACAGCAACGGCACCCCGCTCGCCGAAGGCGACGCGGTCACCCTCATCAAAGACCTCGAGGTGAAGGGCGCCGGCTTCACCGCCAAGCGGGGAACCCTCGTCAAAGGCATCCACCTCACCGACGAGGCCGGCATGGTCGAGGGCCGCGTGAACGGCATCACCATCGTCCTCAAGACCCAGTTCCTCAAGAAGGCCTGAGCCTCGCGCTGGCCGTTTGACCTTGCTCCCGCAACGGGACTACCTTCGCCTCCGCACGGGTGAAGGGATGGAGGCGAGCATGCGACAGATTGCGATCGTTGGCGCGGGCGGTTTCGGCCGCGAGGTCCTCGCCATGCTCCGAGACCAGCTCGCGAGAGACCCGGCACGGGCCTCGTCCGCCATCTGCTTTGTCGACGACGCGAAGGCCGGCCAGACCATCAACGGGGTGGAGGTGCTCTCCGTCGCAGCCTTCGCTGCGCTGGAGGGGTCCCGCGCCTTTGTCGTCGCCATTGCAAACTCGGAGGCGAGGGAGCGGGAGACGCTCCGGCTCGAGGCGTTGGGCGCCGCCCCCTTCACGGTCCTGGCCGGCAATGCGCTGATCTTCGACACGGCCACGATGGGCGAGGGCGCGGTGGTCGCCCCTTTCGCCTTTATCAGCGCAAACGCCACGATCGGCCGCCAGTTTCACTTGAACTATCACAGCTACGTCGCACACGATTGTGTGGTTGGCGACTTCGTCACATTCGCGCCCGGCGTGAAGTGCAACGGCGGCGTCGTCATCGAGGACCACGCCTACATCGGCTCAGGCGCCGTCATCAAACAGTCCCAACCCGGCAGGCCCATGGTGATCGGCAGGGGCGCAGTGGTTGGCATGGGTGCGGTGGTGACCAAGAGCGTTCCCGCCGGTGTCACCGTGGTCGGCAACCCCGCCCGCCCGCTCGGGGCGGCCTAGGCGGTGCAGCTTCCGCAATGCCGCAGTCTCCCTTGACCCACATTTCAGGGCAGCGCATCAACGCGCGCCTCCCTCACGAGGTTCCCATGTTCCGCGCCGTGCTAAACGATACGACCGCTGCCCATCTCGAGCGCGAACTCCCCTCCGTCTGAGCCTGCGGAGCCCTGTTCATGCCCTCCGCCCCCGCGCCGAACCGATTCCTCCTCTGGCGCAAGGCACTGCCGCTTAGCCTCCTCATCGGCCTGCTCTGCGGCCTCGGCGCAGCCCTCTTTCTGGTGGCGCTACAAGCGGTCACCAACCTCCGCGAAGGCCACCTCTGGCTCGTCTGGCTGCTCCCCGTCGGCGGCCTCCTTTTGGGTGCCGCCTACGAACGCTGGGGCGCCACGGCCGGTGGGGGCACCAACCGCATCATCGACGCGCTGGCCGACGGCGGCAATCCGCTCCCTGGCCGCCTCGCCCCCATGGTTCTGCTCGGCACCCTCCTTACCCACCTCGTTGGCGGCAGCGCGGGCCGCGAGGGCACCGCCCTGCAGATGGGCGCTGGCTTCGCGGACGGAGTCGCCCGCCGCGTGACAGCGTCGCCGGAGCTCCGCAGGCTCATGCTCTTCGCGGGGGTCGGAGGTGGCTTCGGCGCCGTCTTCGGCACACCCTTCGCGGGTGCCGTTTTTGCCGCCGAGTTTGTGGTGCGCCGCCGGCTCTCGCTCGAGGCGCTTCCTGTCGCGCTCTTGGCCGCCTTCGCGGGCGATGCGACGGTGCGCTGGCTCGGCGTTGCCCACTTCCCCTTTCCGGTCATCGAGGCGTCGCCCGTGACGCTCCAAGCGCTCGCGGCGTGGGCCCTGCTGGGTGCCGGCATGGGGCTTCTCGCCCGCAGCTTCGTCTGGCTCTCGCACGGCATCAAGGCCGCGTCGGAGCGGCATCTTCCACGGCTTCCCATGCGCCTTGCCGCGGGCGGCGCGCTGCTGCTGTTGCTCACCCTTGCAGTCGGCTCGCGCGAGTCCCTCGGCCTTGGCCTTCCGCTGCTCACGGAGGCCTTCGGCGCAGGCGCCTCTGGACCCGAGGCCTTTGCGCTCAAACTGCTCTTCACTGCGGTCACGGTGGGCGTGGGTTTCATCGGCGGCGAGGTCACGCCGCTCTTCGTCATCGGCGCGCTCGCAGGCCGCGCGGCTGCACCACTGTTGGGGTTGCCGCCGCTGGCGACTGCTGCGGTCGGCATGGTAGCGCTCTTCGCCGCGGCCGCCCACACGCCGCTCGCGCTGCTGGTGATGGCAGTCGAACTGTTCGGGATTTCGGTGCTGCCGCAGGCCGCGCTAGCGCTTGTCGCGGCGACGCTGGTATCAGGCGAGAAGGGCATCTACAGCACCCAGCGCACCGCACTGCCTATCGGGCCACATACCTGCTGAGCTGCTCGTTCGTCCCTTCGCTCAGCGTGAAGTAGCCGGTCCCGTCGCTGAAGAAGGCGAAGGCCTCGCCCTGCGCCTCTGTCCTTACAGGCAGGGAGCAGGGCGCGGTCGCGAAGGCCTCTTGGACCGTCGTGCCGACCGGTCTCCGCCAAGCGTAGGCGGAGTCGTAGCTGCGGATGGCAATCAGGTCGCCGGCGGGCGAGATGTCGCCACCCGTCGCCGATGTGTCGCCGATGAGGGGTGCCGTGCCAAACTGCAGGGTGGTCACCAGCGTCATGGTCGTCCTGCGCAGCGGCACAAAGGGCGGACGGGCCTGGTAGACCCGCGCCTCGCCCGTGTCCGACTTCGATACCACGAAGAGGTCGCCGTTGGTCGGGTCGACGAGCAGCGTCTCGGCATTCTCGCCCTGACCGCCCGGGTAGCGGAACTCCAGCCGCTCCACATTCGACAGCGTGACCTCGGCCGCCGAGGCAGTCACCTCCGGCTCCGCGAAGCGGTAGATCTCGAGGGTGTCCCGATTGGCGCTGTTGTCTCCAATGTCGCCCACGTAGACATAGCTCGTACCTCCAATCGGGCCTGGTCCCACCGCGATGTCCTCCCAGTCGTTCGCCTCCGCGCCGTCGAGCAGATAGGTGGCGATCGTGGCCCCCGAAGAAGAGATTGCGAACACCCGAGCGGTATCGCCCCTGTCGTTGTGCAGCCAGAGCACATTGGCGTTGCGGCGGCTGGCGGCAAGCCCGCTCGACTCCACGATGGCGGGGTTGGTCACGAGCCCTGCACGCAGTGCGGCGCTGTAGTTCGGGCAGCTGGGGAAGGGCGGCGGCGTCGTGTCTACCGTGGTGTCATCGACCGTCGTGTCGGTGGTGTCATCGATGGCGGTGTCGGTGGTGTCGTCGACCGTCGTGTCGGTGGTGTCATCGACGGCTGCGTCTGTGGTGTCTGCCGTAGCATCAACCGCGGTATCCGCCGTGTCTTCCACCGCGGTGTCGTCGACGGTGGTGTCCGCGGTGTCTTCAACGGCGGTGTCTGCAGTGTCTGCCGTAGCATCAACCGCGGTATCCGCTGTGTCTTCCACCGCGGTGTCGTCGCTCGGCGAGACGGTCGTCTTCGCACCGTTGTCGCCGCAGGCCGCAAGCAGCAGCGCTGCCGCCAGCGCCGCACGGAGCCGCAGCTCCTGCATGGCTCCGTCCCGTCCCATTATGACTCCCTCTTGGTACCGCGCGCGCTACCACATTCGGCCACCCACCAGACCAAGGCTGCCATCACAAACTGCAGCGGCAGCCGCGCCCAGAGCAGCGTCTGATTGACCGGCATGCCGGGCAGCCCCACGCCGTTCATGGCCATGTGAATGTTGGCTGGGAAGACCGCCACGAGCAGCAGCAGCAGCCCCCATCCTGCCGCCCTGCGAAGCTGAGGCACCAACAGCCCCAGTCCGCCCGCAACCTCAGCCACGCCGCTCAGATAGACCGCCGGAAGATGGAGCGCCGCGGGAACATAGGGCGGCATGATGGCGACAAAGGTCGCAGCCTGAGTGAAGTGGAGCAGCCCCACGGCGGCAAAGCTGAGTGCCATGAGGATGCGTGCTGCGCTGCGCATGAGTGTCCTTCGAGAACGGTGCTCCGCTGCTAGCCGAAGTTCGTCTGGCCTGCGAGACTGCACGTGCCACGCTCAGGCGGGTTGGTCTGTGACAAGAGCGTGTCTCCTGGAGCCATTCGCGACGGTTGGGTGGCCGTCTCGCACCGCAATCGCCTTTCTCGCAGGCCCTGTTCGTCAACCGCTTCCTACGGTGCGGCCTCTGGTACTCCGCGGCCTCCCTGACTCGGAGTCTGCGATGACCCTCTTGGCTCTCCTCCCCTCTGTTCACTTTCCTACCTGGTCGGCTGTGCTCCAGGCAGCACAGGTCCTGCTCGCACTCTTCGCCGCCTCGGGCGCCTTCCTCCTGGGCTGCCAGGTCGCCATGCTCCTCGGCTGGCGGAAGCGGCTCACGCCGCCGGTGCCGTCGACACGCCCCGCCGTCTCCATCCTCCGCCCCCTCGCCGGCTTTGACGACGACACCGAGCTTCTCCTCGAAGTGGCGGTCGCCGCCCTCGGGCCGACGGACGAACTCGTGCTTGGCGTCGCCTCGGAGCGTGACCCAGCCTACCCCATCGCCCAGCGCGTGCAGGCCCGCTACGCGGAGCGCGTCCAGCTCGTGCTCACCAACCCTGGTGCCGCCATCAACCCCAAGGTGGCCCAGCTCATCGGCATGACGGCCGTCGCCAAGGGCGAAATCTTCGTTGTCTCCGACGCCAATGTGCGGCTGCCCGCGGGTTACCTCGACGACCTCGCGGCCCACCTCGCCGACCCCACCGTCGGCCTCTGCACCCACCCGGTCTGCGGCGAAGGCGCCGAGACGCTGGGCGCCTGGCTCGATGTGCTTCACCTCGGCAGCGGCATCGGCGGCGGCGTGGTCGCAGCCAAGCTCCTGTCGGGTCAGGACATCGTCGTGGGCAAGTCGATGGCCATGCGCAACGCCACCCTGCAGGCGCTGGGTGGTTGGCGCAGCTTTGCCGAGGTGCTGGCAGAGGACTATGTCTTTGGCCGGCGCCTGCGCGACGAGCTCGGACTCCGGGTCGCTATCTCTTCGCTCGTGGTCGTGCAGGTCAGTCGCACCCGCTCGGTCTCGGCCTTCTACGACCGCTTCGGCAGGTGGGGGACGATGCAGCGCTTTGCGGTCGGGCTTCCCATCTACCTGGCGCAGGGGCTCCTGACCCCGATTGTCCTTGCGCTCGCCGCCGTCGCGATATCGCCCTCGGTCCCAGCGCTCATCCTCCTCGCCGTGGTCTGGAGCGTGCGGCTCATTACCGACCTGGTCTCCCTGCAGACCCTCCGCGGGGAGATGCCCTCGCCGCTCGCCTGGCCCTTCGTGCCGCTCCGTGAACTCATCGTCTTTGTATGCTGGTTCCGCGGTCTGGTGGTCCACCATGTTGTCTGGCGCGGCCACCGGCTGCAGGTCACCGACGGCACCATCCTGCGCCCCATGCCGGCCAGCCGGAGCCGCTTCTCGCTCGCCCGTTAGCGCCGCGCGCGGTCGCGGTAGATGGTCGGAGCGACCCCCTCCCACCGCTTGAAGGCCCGCCGAAAGTTGGCGGGATCGGCATAGCCGAGCGCGTAGGCGAGCTCCTCTACGCTCATCTCGCCGCTCCGCAGATGCTCTCGTGCCCGTCGATGCCGAACCTCTTCGAGCAGCGCACGGAAGGAGGTCCCCTCCTCCACCAGCCGCCGGTGCAGCGTCCGCGGTGCGAGCTGCACCATGCGCGCCACCACGGCCAGCGACGGGAAGCCGTTCTGACGCTCCACAAGCAGCCTTAGCACCCGGTCGGCGAGCCGCTCTCCGATACCGATTCGGTCGAGCTCGCGCTGGCAGATCGCCGCAGCTTCGCGGAAGGCGGCAGGGTCTGCGCGTCGGAGCGGCAGGTCGAGGTGTTGTTCGGGCAGCCGCATCGCAGCCACCGGCGCATCGAAGATGACCTCACAGCCGAACATGGTCCGCGTGAGCGGCGCATGGTCGGGCGCAGAGAAGGGGAAGGCGACCCGGGTGATGGCGCAGCTTCCCAGCGTGATGGAGTCGAGTACCCGCTTGATGGTGAGCAGCGTCGCCTCGAGAACAGGCCCCCGCATGGGGCCAAGCGGCAGAGCCTCGTGGAACTGCACCTCCACCTCGCCGTCGACGCTCTGCTGCGAGACCGAAAGGAGGGGCAACCGGAGGCGCACAAAGCGGGCGAGGAGCTCGATGGCCTGTCGTGGCGTCCCTGCGCTCGACACCGCGAACCCCACGATGCCGTGGCTTGCGGCATGCATTCTGTCGCCCAGCAGCAGCCCCAGCGCCGGCTCGCGGGTGATGCCCACTGCGTCGAAGGCCAGCTGGGCAAAGAGGGGGAGCGAGACGGAGGCATCGGGCTGTTCCAGCCGCGCCATCGTCAGCCCCGACATGGCGAGCCAGTCGCTGGTGTCGGCGCCAAGGCTGCGGATGAGCTCTGCGAGCGCCTGCACATAGGCGGCGGGCACCTGCAGGTTTGCGATGGCGGCGCGGGATTCCATGCGAAGATTGTCAAAAAATGACCTCCGATTGTCAACAGATGACCTCGCATTCCTCGCCTTCCCGCGGCAGAATCTTCACCATCATCCGCTCCGAGGCGCTCATGTCCACTCCCGCCCGCTCGACCTCGCATACCGCATCGGTGAATGGGCAGCGCCTCACGGTCGCGCCGGGCGAGACGCTGCTCGCGGCGGCCCTCCGCGAGGGCATCCCCTTCCCCAACAGCTGCCGCGTGGGCGGTTGCGCCACCTGCAAGTGCAGGCTCGTCGGAGGCACCGTCCACGAGGCGACCGAGACCGCCTACCTCTTCTCCGATGCAGAGGTGGAGCAGCGCTTCATCCTCGCCTGCCAGTCTACGCCTACCTCCGATGTCGCCATCGAGGTCGACCTGAGCGGCGCACCGCGGACCGCCCGTATCGCCGGACGAATCACCCGTCGCGAACTGCTGACCCACGACATTGCCCGCCTCACCATCGCCCTGGAAAGGCCGCTCGACTACCGGCCCGGTCAGTTCGGGATGCTCGCGCTCGACGGTCTCGACGACGCGGCGCGGAGCTACTCGTTCGCCACGGCCGACGCCGCAGATGGGCAGTGCGCCTTCATCGTCCGTCGGGTCGAAGGCGGCAAGCTCTCACCGCTTCTTGTCGAGGGCGACGCGGAGGGCAGGGCGCTCACCGTGGAAGGCCCCTACGGCGACTTCTGGCTCCGGCCCGGCGACGCACCGCTGCTCTTCGCCGCGGGCGGTAGCGGCCTCGCCCCCATCCTGGCCATGCTGCAGGCGGCAGTAGAGGCCGGCGACCGACGCCCCGTCACGCTGCTCTTCGGCGCCCGCGCCCAGCGCGATCTCTATGCCCTCGAGGAGCTCCGAAGCATCGCTGCCCGATGGCAGGGCGACTTCCGCATCATCCCCGTGCTCTCATCGGAGCCCGACGGCAGCGACTGGACGGGCGCCCGCGGCCTGCTCGCCGACCACCTCCCCGCGCCGCTCTCCACCCGCACCGAGGCCTACCTCTGCGGGCCGCCAGCCATGGTCGATAGCCTCGTGCAGACCCTTCGAACGGCCGGCCTCACCGCCGACCAGATCCGCTTTGACCGCTTCACCACCGCGGCCGACACGGCGCTTCCTGTAGCAGCCAAACCGCCGCTTGCGGTCACCGTCCTCCACTACCTCAAGTTCTTCCTCTTCCACCTCATCGGCGCGGTCGCCCTCTTTGCCCTGCTCAAGGGCGGAGCAGCCCTCACCATCGGCCTCATCGTCGTCTCGGCCGTCTACATCCTAGGCGATGCCGTCGCGGGTGACGACACCTCGGTGCCCGAGTACACCTTGCCGGGCATCCTCACCTTCCAGCTCTGGCTGGCGCTCCCGCTCCTCGCGCTCTTCACCTTCGCCTCCGTCTGGACCGTCTCCACGGGCGACCCACTCGGCTTCGGGGCCTTCCTCTCGCCGCTGTTGGGTTTTGACATTATCGCTGCCCGCGAGGCCACGGCCCCCATCCACCACATCTCCGGCTTCATCCTCACCGGCCTCATCATCGGCATGGTGGGCACCATCACCGCGCACGAACTCACCCACCGCACCTGGGACCGCATCTCCATGTTTGTGGGCCGCTGGCTGCTCGCCTTCACCTTCGACACCATCTTCTCCATCGAGCATGTCTACGGTCATCACCGCTACGTCTCGACCCTCGACGACCCTGCCACCGCGCCGCGCGGCCGCGACGTCTACACCCATGTCGTGGTCTCCACCTGGCGCGGCAATGTGAGTGCCTGGCACATCGAGAGCGCCCGTCTGCGGCGCATGGGTTCGACCGTCTGGAGCTGGCGCAACGCCTTCCTACGGGGCCATGCGATGAGCCTTCTCCTGCTCGCCTGCACCTTCGCCATGGGCGGCCCGCTCGCGGCGGTCTACTTCACTGCCTGCGCCCTCTGGGGCAAGTCGCTGCTCGAGATTGTGAACTACATGGAGCACTACGGCATGGTCCGCGACCCGGCCACGCCGGTCCA